>CAZALT010000243.1:0-3962 GCA_964485515.1 uncultured Rhabdothermincola sp.
GTTCGGATGGGTAGGGGCCCTGGTCCGCCTGCGGCACCGGGGTGCGGCCTGAGGTGTCGCCTCCGAGGAGGACCCAGCGCGGGTCGCGCTTGTCGGCGAAGGCGGCCGGACCTTCGGTCTGGTCGATGTGACCCCACATGCCGACCAGCTCGTCGACGCCGGTGCCCTTCATCGCATCGGTGAGTCCCGCTTCGAGGGCGCCCCACAACGCCCGCTTGGTGGCGGCCATGGCGGAGGGGGAGTTCTTGGCGATCTTCTCGGCGAGGTCTTGGGCTTCGCCGCGCAGATCGGCCGGCGGGTCGACGACCTGGCTGAGGATGCCGAGCTGGTGGGCCCGTTCGGCACCGATGCGCTCGTGTCGACCCAGAAGCGCCATGCGAGAGATCGCTTCCATCCGCGACTTCTGCACCAGAGCGATCGTCTCGAAGGCCGACACCTGACCGATCGACACGTGCGGATCGAGGAAGGTGGCGTTCGACGAGGCCACGACGATGTCGGCATCTGCGACGAAGTGCAGTCCCCCGCCCGCGCAGGTGCCGTTGACCGCGGCGATGACGGGCTTGTCGATGCCGTTGTGCCATGCCGTGAACCTCAGCTCGGCGCGCTTGGTGCGCCGCGACTGCTCGCGCAGCGCGTCGGGGTCGCGGCTGAGCTGTACGACGTCGAGCCCGGTCTGAAACGCCTTGCCGTTGCCGGTGTTGACGATGACTCGCACGGCGGGATCGGCGCCCAGGTCGAGCCAGGCGTCTTCGAGCTCGGCGAGCATGGTGGCGTCCATGGCGTTGCCGGCCTGCGGCCGATCGAACACGAGCCACCCCACAGGCCCGTACCGCTCGACGACGAGCGTGGCGTAGCTCACGACGACCCACCGCCACCCGTTCTGGCTGGACAGATACGCCGAATAGGCCGGGTCTTCCCAGCCAGTTCGGCAGATTTGCGCGACGCCATCATGAGCGCGGGACGTCGCGCCACGGGGCTTCGTGGTACGGGTCAGGCTCGCGGGGCAGTCCGAGCACCCGCTCGGCGACGATGTTCTTGTTCACCTCGGTGGTGCCGCCCTCGATCGTGTTGGCCCGGCTGCGCAGCATGCCCTTCACCTCGTAGGGCAGATCGCCGGCGTAGTCGTCGGCCCGGTGGTCCCACGCCAGCGCTCCGGCACCGAGCAGATCGGTGGCGATGGTCTGCATGCGCTGGTTGAGCGCGCCCTGGTGGACCTTGCCGATGGAGCTCTCCGGCCCTGGCGAACGACCGGCCTTGAGCCCGGCGCGCACCCGCTGGTTGGTCCACGCTCGGATCTGCTCCTCGCTGTAGACGCCCATGATCCGCTGGCGGGTGACGGGATCGTCCCAGCCGCCGTCGCGACCCTCGGCCGATACGCGCTTGGCGAGGTCGATGAGCTTGTCGGCACCCGCGCCGCCGATGCGGTCGACGCCGCCCGAGCCCGATCCCGACACCATCTGCCGCTCGCCCGACAGCGTGGCGTTGGCGACCTTCCAGCCCTCGCCCTCGGCGCCGACCCGATCGGCGTCGGGGACGCGTGCGCCGTCGAGGAACACCTCGTTGAAGTCGAGCTCGCCGGTGATGTGGATGAGCGGTCGGACCTCGACGCCGGGCTGGTGCAGGTCGATGAGGAAGTAGGTGATGCCCTTGCGCTTGGTGACGTCGGCATCGGTGCGCGCCAGGCACACGCCGAAGTCGGCGATGTGGGCCCAGGTGGTCCACACCTTCTGGCCGGTGAGGATCCAGTCGTCGCCGTCGCGCTCGGCCCGGCAGGCGAGCGATGCGAGGTCCGAGCCGGCGCCGGGCTCGCTGAACAGCTGGCACCACACCTCTTCGTTGCGCACGAGCGGCGGGAGGTAGCGCAGGCGCTGCTCCTCGGTGCCGTGGGCGAACAGCGCCGGCGCGCACAGGTTGAGGCCGAGCGGGTTGAGCCGCCCGAGGTTGTAGGGGCGCAGGACGGTCTCGATCGCTCGGGCGACGCGGGGCTTGACGTCGAGGCCGCCGTACTCGACCGGCCACGTAGGCACCACGAGACCCGACCAGCCGAACACCGGGTACCACGCCTCGTAGTCAGCTCGCGTGCGGACCTTGCGGATCTCGCCGGCGCCGCCGCGTTCGCCGGCCTCGCGCCACGCCGCGGGCACGTTCACCTCGACCCACGCGCGGGTCAGCGCGACCGCGTCCTCCTCGGTGGAGTCGGGCGTGATGTCGATGCGCCCGAGCTCTGGATCGGCGTGAGCCGGCTCGCTGACCGCGGTGTCGGTGGATTCGCTCATGCTCAGCGTCCTTTGAAGTCGGGTGAGCGCTTCTCCTTGAAGGCGCTCAGTCCTTCACGGAAGTCCTCGCTGCGCGAGGACAGCTCGAGGGCGAGGGCCTCGTTCTGGAGCTGCTCGGTCAGTGTGACGTCGGCGCTCGTGGCCAGGAGCCATTTGGTGAAGCCGAGGGCGACGGTGGGGCCCGACGCCAGCTGCTCGATGATGGCGTCGGTGCGCGCGTCGAGGTGGTCGTGATCGACCGCAGCGTGCGCGATGCCCCACTCGACCGCTTCGGTGCCGTCGAGGCGGCGGCTCAACATGAGCAGCTCCCGGGCGCGAGCCACGCCGACGATGCGAGGCAGCATCCACGTGGCACCGCTGTCGGGGGTGAAGCCCCGATCGGTGAACGGCTCCCAGAAGGTGGCGTTCGTGGCGGTGACCGTGAAGTCGGCCGCCAGCGCGAGCTGGAACCCGATGCCCGCCGCCCATCCTCGGACCTTGCACACGACGGGTACCTGGGTGTTGAGGACGAGCGGGATGAGTCGGTGAGCCAGCGAAGGAACCCGTCGCTGGATCGAACCGACCCGCGGGCGAGGCAGCGGAGAACCGTCGGCGTTCTTGGCGTTGCGGGCGACGATGTCGGCGCCGCCGCAGAAGTGGTCGCCCGTGCTCGACAGCTCGATGACCCGGACCGATTCATCGCGCCCGGCGAGGTCGAACGAGTCGACGAGACCGCCCATCATCACGTCGTCGAGCGCGTTGCGCTTGTCGGCACGGTCGAGTCGGAGTCGCAGGACCGACCCGTCGAGCGAGACCTGGAGACCGTCGACCGATGCGTACTCGGTGGGCGCCATCAGGCACCGAACCGGGAGCCGTCGGCGAATCCCTCGGCGATGGCGTCGAGGGCCTGCTGCAGGTCGGTGGCGCCGCCGGGTGGATCGGGCAGGCGCACCGGTCCGCGATCACGGCTGGGCAGCAGGACCGTGGCGTGACCTGGCGTGGTGACCTCGCCCCGTTGGCTCACAGCCTGGATGTCGAGGTCGACGGCGGGCCGATCGCCCTCGGCCAGGTACTTGCGCGTGACCGTGCCCGACACCCACTGGGTGTCGCCGACGTAGTTGAACTTGCGGAACTCGCAATCGAGCTTCCACAGCCAGCCGTCGTCGCCCATCCAGTCGCTGCACAGGTGGATGAGCCACGTCTCGCGCATGCGCCCGTAGTCGAACGTGGTGGGGTTGCCCGACTTGCGGGCGAACTCGGGATCCCAGTGCACGCGCTGCATGACGTCGGGGACGTTGTTGTCGTCACGGTGGAAGAAGCGCGGGATGCGGCGACGGTTCTTGGCTGCCAGCCGCAGCGGCACGACGCCATAGAGGCCCATCCCCATGCCCACGTGCCAGCACACGATGTCGGTGACGGTGAGCGGGCCCTTGACGATGGGGCCGACGGTGTCGCCCTCTTCGACGTCCTCCCAGAAGCGGGGTTCGGCGCCCCGCGGCCCTTCGGTGGCGTACTGCTCCTCGATGGCCGCGATCTCGTCGTCGCTGTAGCTGGCGACCTCGATGGTGTCGTTCTTCTTGCGCTCGCGGGCCTTGCGGCGCTCGGTGCGGATCATGAGCCGGTACTGGCCGCACAGCACGTTGTCGTCCTCATCGCGGAACACCTGGCCGGTCCACTCGTGGATGGCACGTCCGGCGAAGTCGCTCT
>CAZALT010000244.1:0-3930 GCA_964485515.1 uncultured Rhabdothermincola sp.
CGGAGCCGGCCAGGCCGGTGCCGACCACGATGACCTTGAACTTGCGCTTGTTGTTCGGGTTCACCAGCTTCATGGCGAACTTGTGGTTGTCCCAGCGGTCCTCGATGGGGCCGTCCGGGGTCTTGGCGTCGAGCGTGATGGTCATCGGAGGTGTGGCTCCTTCAGCCCACGACGCCGGCGAGGACGGCGATCGGGAACGAGATGTTGATGCCGGCGACGATCGCGGCGAAGGCGATGGCGAAGCCGCGGCGCAGCGGGTTGTAGCGGGGGTTGAACCGCGGGCTCATGGACCCGATGGTCTGGAAGAGGCTCCAGCCACCGTGGTACAGGTGGAACCCGAGGGCGAGGTTGCCGACGATGTAGATGCCGGCGACGAGGGGGCGACCCAGGCTGTAGGCCACGTTCTCGTAGGCGGCGCCGCGGACGAATTCGGGGTTGACCGTGTTGAGGCCCCAGGTGAGGTCGGCGAGGTGCCAGACGAGGAAGAGCAGCACGATGACGCCGGTCCAGCGCATGGTTCGGGCCGCCCAGCTGACCGCGATGTAGTCGCGGGGCGACTCGTACTTGACGGGCCGGGCCTTCCGGTTGGCGACGGTGAGCGAGTAGGCCGCCCAGATGTGGGCGCCGAACATGGCGATGAGCCCGAGACGCATCATCCACAGCACCCAGGTGCGGGGCAGGATCGGCACGAGCAGCTCGCGGAGGAACTCGGCGTAGTGGTCGAAGTCTTCCGGGCCCAGGTACATCTTGAGGTTGCCGACCATGTGCATGAACACGAAGCCCATGAGGCCGATGCCCGTGAGCGCCATGATCCACTTCTTGCCGACGGCGGAGCCGGCGAAGTCCCCGAGGGGGAGTCGGCTGCGCTTGCGCGGCTTGCTGATGGTCGGTGAGGTGACGTTGGGGGTCACCTTCGGTACTTCCTGGATCGCCGTCACTCGGGCGCCTCCGGCTGGTTCTCGTGTGGTTTGACCGGCGACGACGCTAGCCAGCAGGCCGGTCGCGGTGCGAACCGAGCCACCCGGCAGAAGGGGACGGTCGGTGCTGGTCAGTGGGTGTGCGGGGTGTGGAACGCGGTCGACCGGCGGGTCCGACGGCCGATGATCGTGGTGGGGTCGTCTGCCGTGGCCACGGTGACCTCGAGGTCGACCTCGCCGTCGACGGCGGGCACGGCCAGATCGAGGGTCGCGACGTAGACGCAGCTGTCGGCGGGTACCTCACCTCCCCAGCTCCACGATCGGCTCTGCGCATCGCCACCCTCCTCCCACGAAAGATGGGCGGTGACGATCATATCGTCGAGAGCGATACGGGTGTCGTTGACGACGTGGACGTCGAGGGGGACGACCTCACCGCCGTGCAGGTGGCCGGGCAACGGGTCGACCGTGACGATGGTTGGCGCGCACGCGTCGCGCACGGCACCCCACGCCGGCTTCGGGCGCCGGTCGTGGTCGAGCAGCGACCAGGACACCGCAGGATGGGCATCGGCGAGGAAGAACTGCGCGAACCCGCCGGTGGGTCGGAACCGCAGCCGACGCAACGCCTCGATCTGATCGCGCAGGAGTTCGGCCTGATAGGTCTGGGTTGCGTCGCGCCATGCCTCGAACGTGTCGAACGCGGCAGGTGGCGTCGTGCGATCGAAGAACGTCTTCTGCAGCCCGTGGTCTCGCCAGGCGCGATCCCAGTCGAGGTCGGGCCAGCGGGACGGCTCGAGGAAGTCCGCGTCGTTGGGGACGGACTGGGCCCCGAAGGCCGACACGAAGCGGGCCACGCGGGGCCACAGGCGGGCCAGGCGGGTGAGGTCGCCCGGACGTCCGGCGTACCACCCGAGGAAGAGATGCGAATCGGTGCCGTCGAGCTGGGGGGCGTGCGGCCAGACCCCGGAGTGGGCGATCACGGGTCGCGAGCGATCCGACCGCTCGAGCTCCGACGCGATGGAGTTGTCGAGCACCGTGCGGTTCCACGTGGGCAAGGCCTGCGAGAGGACCTGCCGCACGGCCAGGCGGCGACGACCTCGGGCGGTCGCCAGCGTGTCGGGACCGATGTCCAGCGCGGCGGGATCGTCGTGGCCGCACCAGACGGCCACCGACGCGTGGTGGCCGAGGAGGTCGACGACCTCGCGGGCGTGGCGGCGCGCCTGGGTGCGGACGCTTCGGGCGTACCCCCAGCGCAACGGGAGGTCCTGCCACACCAGCACGCCCTGCTGATCCGCTTCGTCGTAGAGCTCGGGCCGCGCGACGTGACCCGTCACCCGAACGAGGTCGAGACCCACGTCGCGCGCCAGGCGGATGTCGCCCCGGACCAGCTCAGGGTCCGCGCCGGCGAGGTCGGTCGAGGTGGGGCCGAGGTTCGTGCCCTTGAGGAACAGGCGCTCGCCGTTCACCTGCATCACCCAGTTGCGCATGGCGACCTGCCGGAGGCCGACGAGCCGCTCAATCCGATCGGACACGACGTCGTTGTCGAGCACCTCGACCACGACGCGGTAGCGGGGCTGGTCGCCGAGCATCCACGGCCACCACAGCTGAGGGTCGCTCACCGACACGGCCCACTCGATGCGGTTCTCGGCCGCGGCGACGGACTGCTCGCGCTCGACCTCGAGCACGTGGTTGCCATCCGGGTCGAACACCGTCGTGCGCAGTGCGACCGTGGCCGATCCGATCGCGTCGAGCACGACGCGGATCTTCAGGACGGCCGACTCGTCGGTGGCCGAGTCGCAGAGGATCCGGCTGTGTCGGATGCGCACCGGCCCGGTGTCGACGATGCGCACGGGCCGCCAGATGCCTCCGGGGTTCCAGTCGTCCTGGAGGATCTCGCTGTGCTGGAAGACCCCGGTGAGGTTTCGCTTGCGTCGTCGGTCCGACGCCCGGTTGCACGCGACCTCGAGGGCGAGGAGGTGCTCGGACCGGTGGGACAGCAGGTCGGTGACCTCGAAGGCGTGGGGCACGAAGTAGCCCTCGGTGTCACCGAGGTAGCTGCCGTCGAGCCACACGTCGCTCGTGTAGAAGATGCCGTCGAAGGTGAGCCATCGGCGGACGCCACCGGAGTCGGGGTGGCCGAGCCCATGGACGTCGTCGGCCTCGAAGCGGGTCCGGTAGAGCACGGGGCCGTCGCGCTCCGCGAGGGATGGCTCGGTGCGCCAGTGGCCGGGGACCGTCACCGCGGCCCACCCCGCCTCGACGGAGTCGTCGGTGGCGTCGTCGGCGTAGGTGCGTCGGGAGTCCTCGTCGGCCGGTGACGCGAGCCACGTCCCCTTGAGCTCGGTTGATCGCAGGCCGGCCCGCTCCATCGAGGCACGCTACCCCCGCGCGAGCACGGCCAGCCCGAAGCAAAGGTGGTGGCGGTAGCGTGACGACGTCCACGACCGTGAGCCCGTGACGCAGGAGTCGCTCCCCATGCCTGACCTCGAAGCGCCAGATCGTGCAACGACCCTCGGGGAGCTGCGTGCTTCCGGCTGGGTGTCCCGGTCGGTCAAGGACGAGATCCGATCGCATGCCATCGAGCGCATCCGGACCGGCCAGGAGCTGTTCGACGGCGTCCTCGGCTACGAGGACACGGTGCTCCCGCAGCTCGAGAACGCGCTGCTGGCCGGCCACGACGTGGTGTTCCTGGGCGAGCGGGGCCAGGCCAAGACCCGCATGATCCGGTCGCTCACCGACCTGCTCGACGAGTGGATGCCCATCGTCGAGGGATCCGAGATCAACGACGACCCGTACGAGCCCATCTCCCGTCAGGCCCGCGAGCTGGTCGCCGAGCTCGGCGATGCCACGCCCATCGCATGGGTGCACCGCGACGACCGCTTCGGCGAGAAGCTGGCCACGCCCGACACATCGATCGCCGATCTCATCGGCGAGGTCGACCCCATCAAGGTGGCCGAGGGTCGCTACCTCTCCGACGAGCTCACGCTGCACTACGGCCTCGTGCCCCGCACGAACC
>CAZALT010000245.1:0-3907 GCA_964485515.1 uncultured Rhabdothermincola sp.
GTCCGACGGCGCGCTACTACACGCGCTACTTGGCCGACGAAGGACCCGAAGGCGAGGGTCAATGGGTCGGCCGCCAGGCGGCCGGGCTCGGTCTGAGCGGACCGGTCACCACTGATGACCTCGAGACGCTGCTCTCGGGCCATGACCCCGTGACGGGGACACGGCTCGGCAACGAGCTCGCGGACCGCTGGGACGCGAAGGGCAACCTCATCCCGGCCGTCGCCGGCTTCGACGCCACGTTCTCCGCGCCGAAGTCGCTGTCGGTGTGGTGGGGCCTCACCGGCGATACAGGCGTGCTCGAAGCGCACGACGTGGCCGTGCAGGCTGTCATCGATCACCTCGAACGGTTCGGGGCGACGACCCGCGTCCGCGTCGACGGCTCTCGCCAGTTCCCCGAGGTGGGCGGTCTCATCATGGGAGCGTTCCGGCAGGCCACCTCCCGAGAGGACGACCCGCAGATCCACACCCATGTCGTGATCTCCACCAAGGTGCAGACTGCCGACGGCCGGTGGCTGGCGCTCGATGCCCGCTACCTCAAGCGCAAGCAGCGCGCTCTCGGCGGCCTCTACCAGTCGGTCCTGCGGGCCGAGCTGACCCATCGCTACGGGGTGGCGTGGCAACCGATCGTCAACGGCCAGGCCGAGATCGAGGGCCTGCCGGACGAGCTGCTCAAGGCGTTCTCGAAGCGGACCGAGCAGGTCAAGGCCGAGTTGGACACCAAGGTCGCCGAGTTCCGGGGACGGGAGGGCCGTGATCCCACACGGTGGGAGCGCGCCGCGCTCACCCGCGAGGCGGCGCAGGACTCACGGGTCGACAAGAGCCACTCGTCGACCAGCGACCTCACCGGAGGCTGGTCCGACGAAGCGACCGCGCTCGGCTGGACGCCCGATCGCCTCCTCGACTCGATGCAGTCGGCAGCGAAAGGCATCCGACCGAAGGATTCGATCGACCTCGGCCAGGTCCTCGAGAAGCTGTCGGCAAACGGGTCGACGTGGACACGCGCCGACGTGCTCCAGGCGGTGTGCGACCTCGCCCCACCCGCGTCGCAGCTGGCGGGACACCGCTGGGCCCAGACCGTCGAGGACGTCGTCGACCGGATGATCGCCACGTGCGTGGACCTCGACCCCGACCACCGAAGCCCGACGCGCACCGCCGACGGCCGGTCCATCTGGCTGGCACCGAGTGAGCCGCACCTCACCCATGAGCACGTCCTCGCCGAGGAGGAGCGCATCATCACCTTCGCCCTCGAGGCGCAGGATCGACCTACCTTCCCCTCCACCACCGTCGAGCAGGAAGGTCTCGACGCGCTCCAGGCCGACGCCGCTGCCTCGGTGGCGGGCCACGACGGCCTCGTACTCATCGTCGGCCCGGCCGGGGCCGGCAAGACAACGACGCTACGCCGCGCCGTCGACGACCTCCGACGAGAGCACCGCCACGTCTTCGGCGTGGCGCCCACCGCCAAGGCGGCCAAGGTCCTGGGTGACGAGACCGGCATGACGGCCGAGACCGTCGCCAAGCTGCTCTACGAGTGGCGGGACGGGAGGCCGTCCGATGGCTACCGACTTCCGAGCGGGACGACCCTGATCGTGGACGAGACCGGGATGCTCGGCACCCACGCCCTCGACCGGCTCATCGACCTCACCGTGTCGCATGACTGGCGACTCGTTCTCGTCGGCGACCCTCGCCAGCTCCAAGCCGTCGGCCGAGGCGGCATGTTCGACGAGCTGTGCCGCACCGGACGCACGCACGAACTGACGTCGATCCACCGGTTCCCCCACGAGTGGGAGAGGGATGCGTCCCTGCTCCTGCGCGCCGGCAACCCGACCGCGATCGACGCCTACGCCTCACACGGTCGCGTGATCGCAGGCACCTTCGGTGAGCTTGCCGATGACGCCGCCCGGCAATGGGTCAAGCAGACCGAACGAGGGCGTACGGTGTCACTGGTCGCCGAGACCAACCAGCACGTCGACTCGCTCAACGAGGCCGTGCAGCAGCTCCGCCGCCAGGAGGGAAGGGTCAACCTGTACGCCACCCGCGTCGCAGGAGATGAGACGGCGTCGGTCGGCGACATCGTGATGACCCGTCGCAACGACCGGACCATTCGCACCGACCGGGGCGAACCCGTCCGCAACCGCGACCGCTGGGAGGTCCAGGCCACCAGCATCGACGGCAGCCTCACCGTGTCCCACACGAACGGACACGGCACCGCGACGCTCCCACCAGGCTACGCCCGCGAGCACGTCCGGCTGGGCTACGCCGCCACCGCACACGGACACCAGGGCGACACGGTCGACGTCGGACTCGCCGTCGTCACCGAGGCCACCAGCCACCGCAGCCTCTACGTCGGCGCCACCCGAGGTCGTCAGGACAACCGACTTCTCGTCGTCGCCGATGACAACCACGCGGCACGGGACGTGCTCGAACGCGTGCTCACCAACGACCGCGCCGACGTGCCGGCCGTCGTCCAGCGACGCAACCTTGGTGCGCAGGTGCCGCGGATCCGCGCCGAGGCCCAGGCCGTCGAGGCCGCAAGACGCGCCCTCGAAGAAGCGCAGGGACAGGCCGAGCCGTTCCTCAGACCACTTCGCGCCGCGCAGGCCGACGTGACGGCGGCACAGGCAGAACTCCGGCGAGAGCAAGCTGCCCTCGTCGAGTCGCCAAGGTGGCGACGCCGTGGCCAGACCGCAGGGATGGAACGCGCCGGCGAGGCTCTCACCGACGCGGAGACCCGACTCACCGCGGCCGAACAGACCGCAGAGCCGCACCTCAGCCAGCTCGCCGACGCCGCCGAGGGGCTCCAGAAGGCCGAGCTCGACGCGAGCCGAGCCCGCATCAAGGAACAGCTTGACCGGATCGGGCAACAACCGCAGCGCGGCCCGGAACGAGGGTCTGGGATCGGGCTATGACGGGACGCGGTCGGGCTCGCTGACCGACCCTTTGAGGTCATCCGCTGAAGACGAATGCCGTGATGACGACAGCCCCAGCGACGAGACCAGCTCGATCGATTCGGGAGCACAATCCGGCGGGTCGTGTCTAACGGCTTGGTTCCGCTTGTGCCCTCGGCGTTGTCCTGGTTCAGAATTCGAACCTGCCTCCTCGGTTCCGGAGACTCGCCTGGGTCGGCTCTCACTCGATTTCGCCCGTGTTAGCTCGGGAACTCCTGCGCAGCGCCTTCACCTGCACAAAGCCGAACAGATCCTCTACCGTGGTGAGTACGTCCAGCAACTCAACCGGAAACCCTGTTTCGACATAGAAGGCCTCCAAGGAAGCTATTACGAGAAAGCGATCCATCTCTGGACAGGCAGTCCAAGGAAGATCTGGACGCCAGTCAGGACCGGGAACCTCACAATTTAGCCAACTGATGAATGACCCCAATGTGTCGAAGGGTCCGACTGACGTCAAGCCTCGGGCACCATTCGCTGGATTAGGGGTTTCGCCTTCATCCACCCGTCCCTGTAGATCGCGAATATGTGTAGGTCCAGATACTCGCCATCAAAGAAGTCGTGGCCCCGGAGAGTGCCCTCCTCCTCGATATACTTGCCGACAGCCGACCGGAACTCCTCAACGGAATACTCGAGTGATTCGATGTATATCTTACGCAGGTCTATGGTTTTGAACACGTAGTCCACGAAGAGAAATACTGCTTCCAAAGTCCAACCCGCACCTTGCACGTCGTCGGCGACAAAGTACGAGAGGTGAGCAGTTCGCCCGCGGTGATCCATGCGGATTAGTTGGACCAATCCAAGTCGTTCGCCAGTTTCAGCGCTGCAGACGACGAACTGCATCTCCGTGCCTCGCCAGATGAAGTCGACAAACTGGTCAAGGCTTGGAATGCCTCCCCTGAACCGCCAGCGGATACCGGCCGATGGATTCATCGCTGCGACGTAGAGCCACTCATAGTCGCTAG
>CAZALT010000246.1:0-3854 GCA_964485515.1 uncultured Rhabdothermincola sp.
CGATCGTGCCGGCGCCGTTGGTGCGGATGACGATGACGCCCGGGTACCTCTCGGCGTCGACCCGCTCCACCGCGGCGACCGGATGGTCCTTCAGAGCACCGAACACCTTGCTGATCGCGACCTGCATCTCGCTCGAGGGCTCCACGTCTTCGAAGACGACGACGGCCCGGTCGTCGAACACGTCGGCGATCTCCTGGCGGATGGCAGGGTCGCCGAGCGTCTCGTAGGTGACCCCCCGGATCCGCGCCCCGAACGCCAGGTCGTCCGCCAGTCCACGCACATCGATCGACGCCACGTCTCGCTCCTTCGCCCCTCAGCGCTGCAAAGAAAATAATCTATCAGAAATCATACACCGGGTTCTCTGCGCCAGAAACGAGACCTGGCGACCGGCCCGACCCACCCGGGCGACGGTCAGGCCTCGCGGTCCATCGACAGCGACATCCCGGGAAGGTCAACCCATGGTTGGCGGTCGACACACCAAACCTCGACCTCCGGCTTGAGCCCGGACCGGTCGTCCAGAGTCCCCGCCTTCACGGCGAGCAGGCCGACCTGGACCAACTCCGACACGATCGGGGACCCGCATTCGCGACAGAACTTCCGACGCACGAAGACCGTGTCGCCGCCGCTTTCGCCGGTCTCGTCGTAGGCGCCGAGCGAGCCGGAGACCTTCAGCTGCCCGTCGAGGACGATCGCGTTCACCGAGAACGCAGAACCGCTCTGACGCTGACAATGCTCGCAATGGCACACCGCAGTAGCGACGATGTCTCCTTCGACGGTGTAGGAGATCGCTCCACAAAGGCACCGACCGGTTTGGCTCACGAATCTCTATCTCCTTGTTGTGGCGTCACGAGGCATCCTGATCTCCCCACGGCTCGTCTGAGCTGTCACAGGCACGGGCGGCTCGGAGCAGGTCGGACGAGCTCGGCTGCACCCTGAGCAGGATTGCAGGTTCGATCGAGCGTGGTCTGCATGGCGACGCCGCGAAGCAGTGCGACCACGACGAGCGCCGCACCGAACCGTCGACGAGGCCTTGGGCGACGAGCGTGGCGATGCCGTCACGAAAGCACGCATCGCACTGCACCCGCGATGACCGCAGGTCTCGAGCGCTGGCAAAGGCCTCAGCCCACAAGATCAGCTGCACCCGTCGATGGGGTCGTGCGCCATCAGGTCGACGGGCTCGGATCGAACGGGCCGGCGTTGTGCGCCCTGTTGAGGGTGAATCCTCGATAGCCGTCGTCGGCGACCTCGTCGCAGATGGCTCGATAGCTGGCGACGCCTCCGACGTAGGGCATGAACAGGCGCGGCTTGCCGGGGACGTTGGCGCCCATGTACCAGGAGTCGGCCTGGGGGTAGAGCGTGAACGACGCGACGACCTGCACCTGGTCGCACCATTCGGCTTCGGCGTCGGGGTCGGCTTCGATCGTTTCGATGTGGTTCGCGTCGAGGCGCTCGATGCACGCCGCGATCCACTCGACGTGTTGCTCGATCGAAACCATCATGTTCGTCAGGACCGAAGGGCTCCCGGGTCCAGTGATGGTGAACAGGTTGGGGAACCCGGACATGGCCAGTCCGAGGTAGGTGTGGGGTCCGTCGGCCCACTTCGCTCGCAGCGACGTGGCGTGCTTGCCGATGATGTCGATGGCGAGGAGGGCGCCGGTCATCGCGTCGAACCCGGTGGCGAGCACGAGGGCGTCGAGCTCGATCACCTCGTGGGACAGCTGCACTCCTTCGGGAACGACGGCCTCGATCGGCGTGGCGCGCAGGTCGACCAGGTGGACGTTGTCCTGGTTGAACGTGGCGTAGTAGTCGATCTCGAGGCACACCCGTTTGGTGCCGAACGGGTAGGTCGTGGGGAGCAGCCGTTCGGCGACCTCGGCGTCGTCGACGACGCTGCGAACCTGTTCGTGGACGAAGACGGCTGCGGTCTCGTTGGCTTCGAGGTCCGTCATGATGTCGCCGAAGGCGGTGAGCATGCCGAACAGCTTCCCCGACTGCCAGCGCTCGGCGTAGCGCTCCTGGCGTTCATCAGGAGTGGCCGCTTTGGCTGAACCTTCGGGGGGCGGCAGGACCACCCCGCCGATGGTCGTTCGAGCTTCGGCGCGGTGCGCGGGGTAGTCCTGCTTGTACGCCGCCACCTCGTGCGGGTCGAGCTCGCTGTTCAGAGCGGGTTGGGCGTAGTTCGGTGTGCGTTGGAAGACGAACAGCTCACGGGCCTGGCGGGCGATCTGGGGGATGCATTGGATGCCCGACGAGCCGGTGCCGATCACGCCGACGCGCAAGCCGGAGAAGTCGACTCCCTCGTGGGGCCATCTCCCTGTGTGGTGCACGGGCCCAGCGAGGGTGTCGAGTCCGGGGATCTCGGGGTCCTTGGCCGCGGAGAGGCAGCCGACGGCGGTGATGAGGAACCGGGTCTCGACCCGTTGGTCGCAGTCGGTCACGACGAGCCAACGGGCCGAGGATTCGTCCCATTCGGCGCGCAGCACGCGGGTGTCGAACTGGATGTCACGGCGCAGATCGAGCCGGTCGGCAACGTGGTTCGCGTAACGGAGGATCTCGGGTTGCGCCGCGTATCGTTCCGTCCACTCCCATTCCTGTTCCAGGTCGGGATCGAAGGAATAGGAGTAGTCGAGCGATTCGATGTCGCAGCGCGCTCCGGGGTAGCGGTTCCACCACCAGGTGCCTCCGACGTCGGAGGCGGCCTCGAAGACCTGGACGCCCAGCCCGAGCTCGCGGAGGCGGTGGAGCATGTACATGCCTGCGAACCCGGCGCCGATCACCACCGCGTCTGTTCGGGTTGTCTCCGGCAGGCGTAGGCCGGTCGCCGGTGTGGTTTCAGCCGCCAGGTCCAATGCCATGCTCCTTGGCGCGGGTCGGGTGCGACCATCTGGCCGGGGCGGAGCGATGGTCTTGCTCGCCGTCGACTCGGATGGGTGTGCCATTCAAGACGACATGTTTCCCGCGCGAGCAGTTGCCGAGCACGCTCGCTGAACACCTGGTCGTCGCGGACACGATCGATCTCCGCCGAAAGCGAGTCGACGATCAGCTGACCCACCCTCGTGCCGCGCACTCGAGCAACAGCCTCAGCGTCGTCGGCCAGGTCCTCGGGAAGTCCCCTCATCGGGGTCGGACCTCGAACGGGGAACCGAAGGCATCGTACGACGTCCTTCCGTCCGTCAGACGGGCGAGGTACTCAGGTCGGTGAACCACTGCACCGAGGGCGGCGGGTCGAGCTGCACACCGGTGGGGCGGGTCATCGCACCCGATGCCTGGGCGTTGCGCATCGCGGCCTGGGCGGTCTCGACGTCGTCGAGCTCGTACACGGCGAGGAAGGCTCCGTCGCCGGTCGACTGCAGTCGCCGAGCGGAGGTGAATCCGTCGATGCCGAGGATCTCGGGGATGTGGACCTCGTCGTACCACTGGTGGAACGCGGCGACGTCGGCGTCCGAGTTGGGTCGGGACTGCACGATCATGATGCCCTTGGGCATGGATGCTCCTTGGTCGGGGACGTGGTTGGAGTGATCAGGCCTGGAGGTAGACGTTGCCGTCCTTCATCACGAAGCGGACGTCCTGGGTCGCGGCGATGTCTTCGGTTGGGTCGCCGGCGACGGCGATGATGTCGGTCAGGTAGCCGGGAGTGATCTGGCCGAGATCGTCGCTGCGCTCGATGAGGTCCGCGATGAACAACTACTCATCGAGTGATTAACATGACTCGGGATGCGGGGTCAACGACTTCTTCTCGATGGCCGGCGGGTCGCCGCGAGTTCTGGGTCGGCCCCGGCCCGGAACGCGTCGGAACTTCTTGACATGTCGGAAGTCTCCGACATAATGACGTCGTGCCTGATGCCGCCGTCGAT
>CAZALT010000247.1:0-1197 GCA_964485515.1 uncultured Rhabdothermincola sp.
GTGACCTGGACCTTGCACTCGGGGTTGCCCTGGAGCTTGCCGTGGGACCAGCGGATCTCGCAGTAGCCCTCGACGGGCTGTCGTTCCCCGGTGCCTCGATCGGCGACGATCGCCCGCCAATTCACCTGCGGTTGGCCGGCGTGGGCATCGACCACCGTGAACTTCTTCAACTCGAAGAGCTCCCGCCAGCTGCGGGTGTCGGTGACCCGAAGCTGCACGGGGTTCTTGCCCTTGGCGCCGAGCAGCCAGTACGGGCCGCCGGCGATGCGCAGCAGGCGGAACAGCATCTGGGTGCGCTGGGGGAGCGTGGCGGCGTCGATGTGGCGCTGCCAGCGACGCGCTGTCTCGACCGAGGTCGTGCGGGCCAACTCGATGTAGGCCTCGGCCTCGCGCTCGCTGGCGTGGCGCTCGGCCTTCATCAGCGGTTTGATGACGGCTCGATGATGCCGATCGAGGTCACGGACATCGTCGGGCAGCGGTTCGGCGGTGCGGGCCCGCACCTGCTCGTAGAAGCCTTGCAGGGCGTTGGCGGCGACCTCTTCGAACCAGGAGGTGCGGGTGCCGATCGAGTGGTCGACGAGCAGGTCGTCGACCACCGCGCCGGGCGACGTGTTGAGCACGCAGTGCGAGTCGTACTTCGCCTGGATGAACCACACACCGTCGACGACGAGGTCGCGGGGCACGTCGGAGGTCCACACCGATCGCGTCGCGCCGATCCACTCGATGCGCTGGGGCACCCGACCGCTGAGGACCTTGGTGCGAAACGCATGCCCGTTGGCGAGCGCGTGCAGGAGCAGGTCCTTGTGCGGACTGCCGACCTCGGTGGCAGGTAGCACGATCGGCTGCCACACCTCGCGGGGGATGCCTGGGACGTGCACGTGGGCGAGGCCCTCTGGCCATGCTTGACCGGGGTCGTAGACGAGCCCCACCGCGGTACCGACTTCGGTGAGCTTCGTCTTGTCGGTTGCCATGACGTCAGCTCGCCGCTGAGCTCATGGGCCCGTCGCTCTGCCGGTTCGACGCGCCTTGGCGAGCGCGCCACGAGCTTCGGGATAGAGGACGCGTGAGCTGAGGACGATCGACGACTCGTTCCAGATCCTTCGGCATCCATCCGATGAGGGTTCTTCGATGAGCCGCTGGGACGAGGGCCGTGGTGTCCTCGCCCTCACGAACGCGCTCGACGTAGCGGCTGAGGTG
>CAZALT010000247.1:1297-3837 GCA_964485515.1 uncultured Rhabdothermincola sp.
GACACGTCGAAGTACCACTCGTCGCCTCCGGCGTCACGGGCGACGAAGTTGACCTCGACGCCGGCGCCGACCTTGCGGTTCTCGCCCACGATCTCGAAGCCGGACTGCTCCAACAGCTGCTTGGCGATCTCCTTGGCCATCTTGCCCTGGCGCACGGCGCGCCGCTGGAAGTCGTGGTCGTCGTGATCCTCGGCGCCGAGCTCGTGCCACCACTCGTCGAACGAGTTGGTCGATGTTGCCTGGGCGCGTCGTTCCTGGATGCCGGCTTCGACGGTTGCGATGCGCTCGCGGGCGGCCTCGGCGTAGTCCGGGTCGGTGTCGAAGCCGAGGTAGCGGCGGCTCGACTGCACGGCCGCGACGGCGGTGGTGCCCGAACCCATGAACGGGTCGAGCACGACGTCGCCTTCGTAGGTGAGGAGCTCGATGAGTCGCATGGGGAGCTCGACGGGGAAGGGGGCGGGATGGCCCACGCGGGTGGCGCTCTCGGGGGGGAGGTCCCACACGTCGGTGGTCCACTTCATGAAGTCGTGCTTGGAGATGGTGGACCGATGCGGAAGCGGCGGGTCGTGTGCGGCGCGCACGTCGACGGGCAGGGCGCGGTCGAAGCGCCCTTTGGAGGCCACGATGACCCGTTCGGTGAGGTCGCGCAGCACCGGGTTGGACGCGCTCTGGAAGGAGCCCCACGCGCAGTTGCCGCTGGCCCCCTCGGACTTCTTCCACACGATCTCGCCCCGCAGGAGCAGACCGAGGTCGTCTTCGAGGATCCGCACGATGTCTGCTGACAGCGAGCGATAGGGCTTGCGTCCCAGGTTGGCGACGTTGACCGCGATGCGCCCGCCCGGTTCGAGCTTCTGGGCGCACTTGGCGAACACATCGCGGAGCATCTCGAGGTAGGTGATGTACGAGTCGGGGATGTGACCCTCGCCCAGCGCGACCTCGTACGCCTTGCCGGCGAAGTACGGCGGTGAGGTGACGACGAGGGCGACGGAGTTGTCCTTGATGCGCTCGCTGCCCTCGTCCATCTCGCGGGCGTCCATCGTCCAGATGCGGTTGGCGACCGGCTGGGTCTGGACGTCGGCGGCGTTGGAGATGACCGGTGCCGAGAACCGGGCGTAGAAGTCGGACGCGTCGTGGCTCTCGCGCTTGCCCACGCCGAAGGTGGCGGTGGAGGTGGATCGCTTGCGGGACTCGGACACGCGGTTCCTTCCGGGGGACGCCGTCATCGTAGGGCCCCGACTGGCGGGGTGAGAGCTGGCATCGGGGTGAGCAGCGGTGCGTCGGTCGAGGCGCCGGGCAGCACCACGGGATCGAGGGCACGGCCCGCCGTGGACCACCGCCGGAGCGCGAGCTCGCGGGCGCAGCGGGCGTCGCTGGCGACGTAGGCACGGAGCTCGTCGGGGGAGAGGTCGTGGATGCGCGAGGCGTCGACCGAGACGGGATCGAGGCCCACCAGGCCGGCCAGCGCCTTGAGCCCGCACGACAGGCCGAGGGTGCGACCGACGTCGCGGCGGTAGACGCGGAACGCATCGAGGTGGCGGTGCTGGTGCCACGAACCCTGGAACGTGCCCCGGTGGTAGGGGTCGTCGGGGTACGGGTGGCACGCTCGAGGATCGACCTGGAGGTGCAGGCCGAGGTCGATGCCGTGCCGGCGGGCCCGCGTGTCGAGGAAGGGCAGGTCGAAGGTGGCGCCGTTCCAGGTGACGAGCACGCCGGCGGGGAGTGCGGCGAGCAGACCCGACACCTCGCGGAGCAGATGTGCCTCGTCGGGGTGGGTGAGCACGGCATCGCCCGTGGCGCTCGCCACCGCCACCGCGACGACCGCGGCGACCTCGGGATCGAGGCCGTCGACGGTGGTGTCGGTCTCGATGTCGAGGCCGTACACGGTCTGGTTGGAAGCGACCTGTTCAGCTCGGGCTGGCGTACGGTGTCCGAGGGGTCGATGCTCCACGAGGACGACCCTATTGACCGAGTCCGACAGGAACGGGGACCGGCGGATCGCCCGACATCGGTAACGTGCCGGTCCATGGCCACGCCGTCCGCTCCCGAGCCCGTCCGCAAGCGCCCCCGGGTTCACCTGCTCAAGCACCTGCCCGGCCCCTACGAAGCCATGGACGGCGTGGGGACGGCCATCGCCGAGGCCGGGCTCGATCCGTTCCTCGTCGAGCTCGTCAAGATCCGGGCCAGCCAGATCAACGGGTGCGCCTACTGCATCGACATGCACACCAAGGACGCCCGGGCCATGGGAGAGTCCGACGAGCGGATGCACCTGCTCAGCGCGTGGCGGGAGTCCGACGCGTTCTCCGAGCCCGAGCGTGCTGCGCTGGCGCTGTGCGAGGCCATGACGTGGATCGGTGACGGCCACGTGCCCGACGACGTGTGGGCCGCGGCCGAGGCTCAGTTCGAGCCGCCCCAGCTCGTGGCGCTGGTGTGGCAGTGCGCGGCCATCAACGCCTGGAACCGCGTCGCCATCGCCACGGGCAGCGTCCCGGGCCGCTACCGCTCGGACAAGCAGCCGGTCGAGCGCAAGAGCGGTTGAGCGG
>CAZALT010000248.1:0-3798 GCA_964485515.1 uncultured Rhabdothermincola sp.
GCACGGCTTCTCGATGAGGTGGAAGAAGGCGAAGCCGACGGCGAACACGACCGCGCCTCACGCGGAGGTCATTGACCGGTAGAGCTCGACGTGGCGTTCGGCGATCGACCGCCACGTGAAGTGGTCGGCCCGCGCTCTGCCTCGCTTGGCCAGTTCTTCGCGGAGGTCAGGATCGTCGCGGAGGTCGCAGATCGCTGCTGCCAGCGCATCCGCGTTCTCGGGTGGCACGAGGATGCCGGCGTCGGCGAGGACCTCGGGTAGCGAGCCGCTGTCGGACGCGATGACCGGGATACCGGCGGACATGGCTTCGACGGGTACCCGTCCGAACTGTTCGATCCAGTTGGGGCGCTCGACCGAGGGCACGACGAGCAGATCGAAGCCCGAGTAGCGCGCCCTGATCTCGTCCGGAGTCACGTAGCCGACGAAGTTGACCTGGCCGGTGATCCCGAGGTTCTCAGCCTGACCTTCCAGCTCGTGTCGGAAGGGGCCGTCGCCCACCACCTCGACGCCGATGGTTGGGTCCTTGAGCCGGTTGACGGCATCGACGAGCACCTGGACGCCCTTGTGCTCCTCTAGGCGTCCGACGTAGCCGATCACGAACGTTGGTGGGTCCTCGACTGGGTCGACCCGCCGGGTCTCCTCCACCGGATCGACGCCGAGTCCGAGGTTCTCGATCGGTCCGGTGAATCCCTTGTCCCGCAGGATCTGAGTGACGGCGTCGTTGCAGCTGTGCACCGCGGCGGCGCGGTGCAAGGCGATCCGTTCCAGCCACCGGAACGGCGGTGGGTAGGTCTTGGCGATGTTCTGTGCGGAGTAGAGGCAGAACGGCACCTGTCCCTGGCCGGCGAGCCAGGCCAGGAGCTGGACCTCGGCGGCCGCGACGCTGGCCGGCTCCTCGTGGATGTCGATGACGTCGAAGCGCTGGCACCGCAGCTGGCGCCAGATCGGAAGGGGGTTGTACACGAATCCGTAGGGGTGACGACCGAAGGTTCGCGCCACCGAGAGAGGTTCGCCGGGGAGCCGTTCGACCTTGACATCGGCTCCGCCCTCGTTCCACCGACGAGGAGACACCATGGTGACCTTGGCGCCGAACCTGCGCAGCCAGGTGTTGCGCTCCCGCCACGGGGTCACGACCCCCGAGTGGTAGATCCTGAACACGTTCAGTTGGGTGGTCTCGGCCATCGGGGGGTGCTGTTCTCCACTCGGGTCAGGACGGGATCCTACGGGCGAATCCGGCGTCGAGCGTCGGGACGTCAACCGGGCAGCCGAACTTGTGCCACGCTCATCGACGATGGAGCGCGAGATCCGGGTTGTCTACGTCGACCACTGCGCGCGCCTGTCGGGCGGCGAGCTCGCGCTCGAGCGTCTCATCGGCGCGTTCAACGACGTGCGGGCCCATGTGATCCTGGGTGAGCACGGCCCTCTCGAAGGTCGACTCCGCAAGGCAGGGGCGTCGGTGGAGGTGCTCGCGCTGGGCGACGAGCTGGCCAACGTCTCCCGGGACGAGGTGAAGCCCGGTCGTCTCGAGCTGCATCGGGTGGCCGATGCGTGGCGTGCGGTCGCGACGTTGCGGAGACGGCTGGACCAGCTTCGGCCCGACCTCGTGCACACGAACTCGCTGAAGGCCGCGATCTACGGTGGCCTCGCCGGGCGGCTCGCGGGGATCCCCGTGGTGTGGCACATCCGGGACCGGATCGCGGATGACTACCTCCCGAAGCCGGCCGTCGTGGCGATCGGAGCGCTCTCGTTGGTGCTCCCCAGCGTGATCATCTGCAACTCGGAGGAGACACGTCGAACGCTGGGCCGTGATGGGCGCTCGCAGGTGATCCCCAGTCCGGTCGTCTACGACGTCACACTCGCCCGACCGGACCGAGGGGGCACGAGCGGACCGTTCACCGCCGCCATCGTCGGGCGGCTCGCGCCGTGGAAGGGCCAGGACGTGTTCCTCGATGCGTTCGCCTCGGCCTTCCCCGACGGCGACGAGCAGGCGGTCATCATCGGCAGTGCCTTGTTCGGCGAGGACGACTGGGCCGACCACCTCCGCGATCGGGTGGTGGATCTCGGTCTGGTCGACCGGGTGACCTTCACCGGGTTCGTCGACGATGTCCCCGGTGCGCTGGTGGGCGTGGACGTGCTGGTGCACGCGTCGGTGATCCCCGAACCGTTCGGGCAGGTGGTCGTGGAGGGCATGGCCAACGGGTTGGCGGTCGTGGCCGCGGCGGCGGGTGGTCCCCTGGAGATCCTCACCGACGAGGTCGATGGGCTCTTGAGCCCACCCGGAGACGTGGCCCAGCTCGCCGAGCGCCTTCGACGCCTGCGGGATTCACCCGCGTTGTGCCGTGAGCTGGGCGCTCGGGCGCGGGAGACGGCGGCCCAGTTCGCACCCGAGCGCGTCGCAGCCCAGGTGCGCGCCGTCTACGCCGACCTGCTCCGTTAGTCGCGAACGGAGGCGTCGGTCAGCGCCGCATCCGGCGGAGCAGGTGGCCGAGTCGGTGCGGCGGACTCGGCCAGGTGCCAGGCGCTGGCTGTAGCGTGGCGCGCGCAAGCATCGACCGGGCCTGGCGGGTGGGGAGGTCTCGGTAGGTGGCGAACGGCTCGAGGTAGCCGATCGGGTCCTCCGAGCGTTCGATGCGCAGGCACAGCTGATCCCACCACGAGGGGTGCAACCGGGTCGACCAGGAGCTGAGCGCCACGGGTAGGTCGATCCGGAGCTCCGAGGTGACCATCCCAATCGCGGTGGCGAGCACGATCTCGGCCCGCCACCGGCGGGCGAGGGCGAGGAGCCGGTCGGTGTCGAGATCCGGAGCGCGTACGAGTTGGGCCACGTCGCGCAGCGTGAGCGCGCGTCGCCAGCCCAGCACGAGGAGGTGGTAGCAGGCGTGCAGCAGCGACTCCTCGAGCGGCAGGGTGGACAGGACCCGGCCGCCCACGACGAAGGTCCGCTCGGCGCGCCACAGGTCGGCATCGGGGGTGCGCACGCCGAGCGGGCCCCACACGAGGATGCGATGCAGGTCGATCTCGAGGCCGCCGGGCATCGCGATCGTGGCACCCTTGCCCACGAGCTCGCCGTAGCCGGGCCGTGGATCGGGGTCGGTGCGCCGACCGCCGAGCGAGACGAGCAGCTCGCTGGCCCGGTCGAGCTCGGAGCCTCGCACGAGGAGATCGAGGTCGCCCGTGGGGCGCATCTGGACGTCGGGGTAGTCGAGACGGGCGAGGGCGGGGCCCTTGAGTACCCGGGTCTCGATCCCGGCCGAGGTGAAGACCCCGTCGAAGTCCACCAGGTGCTCCTCGTGCCAGATGCGGGCGCGGGTGAGCTCGATCTCCAGGCTGGCGACCTCGGCCCGCTGCGTCGGGGTCGCACCGAGATCGCCGCACGCGACGGCATGCACGAGCAGCCCGTTGAGCTTGTGGCGCGAGCAGTCGGCCCGAAGTGCCTGCCACTCATCGGTGTCGAGGGGCACCCTCGAGAGGGACTCCAGATGACGCGGTGCTGGGGTTAGACCGGAGGTGACGACGACGGAGGTCGCCGGATGGAGCTCGAAGGACCACCTCGCCTGGGCTCGCATCTGGTGGGGGCCCGTCAGCGGCGGGTGCTGGTGGGTTCGCCGTCCTCGCGTGTGGTGGCGGGGCTCCCCGAGCCGGACCCGTTGCCGTTCACCGATCCCGCGGCGCTCTCGGTTCCCCGGGTGCGTGTTTCGTCGTTGTAGCCGTAGTAGTAGCCGTAGTAGGCCTCCATGTCGGCCGCGTCGACGCCGTTGAACACGACGCCGAGCACGTCGGCGCGGTAGCGGGCCAGCA
>CAZALT010000249.1:0-3794 GCA_964485515.1 uncultured Rhabdothermincola sp.
TCCGCGGACGCGGCCAGATCAACCAGCCCGAGCGACTGAAAGAGCCGGGTTAGACAGCCCGAAACGTAGGTAGCGAGCGGGGTGCACTCGCGGATCAGCTCAGATCAGACCCACACAAGGGTCAGGAGAGCCACTTTTTTGTCGTGAGGGTGCCAGGTGAGCCGCAGGCCAATTGCCTCGTAGAGCTCTGCTCGCTTGGTGGGGTCCGCGTTGGCGAGCACGGCGACCATGTCGCCGAGGCCCTCGATGAGCCCGCGCAGCTGTGATGCTGTGGGCGCGTCGTCGGGAGTCGCGGTTCGCAGTGCCATGTCGGCCCGGTTGCGTTCTGTGGTGACTTCGCCCATCCAGGTGGCGACGGTCGCGGGGTCGGCTCCGGCGTCGAGCGCGGCTCGGTACTGGGCGAGGCGTTGGTCGCACTCCGCGATCGTGCGGCGGGCTTGCTCGGCTCGTGACGTGTTCTCGTGCTGTTCGTACGCGGCGGCGAGCTGGTCGCAGGTGGCGTCGAGGTTTGTCGGGGTCGAAGATCTTCGGCCACGGCGAGACGGGCCAGGAGGTAGCTCGGGATCGTGTCTGGCGCGCCGCGGCCGATTCCGGGCGGGATGTCGGCCCGCCGGACCTGATGGGGGAGCAGAGCGAAGTACCCGACGAGTGTTGACTCTTCGAGCACGACGTAGACGCGAGCGGTCCCGGCTCGGTCCGCTGTCAGCGCCGCGTGGCGAAGCCACAGGTCGAGCTCTTCGCTACCGCAGCTGAACGTATCGACGTCATGAGCGGCAGTGAGCCGCTCGACAATCATGCGGTAGTCGCTCGACTCATACGTTTGGCCGCCTTCGCCAGGTTGGGGGCAGCCTCGCGGTCCTCGTCGAGGTCTTCGAGCAGCTGGTCGAAGAAGTCGGACGGCACGACGGTCTCGTCGGAGAAGCGCCGGTGCGCCGCCTGTCGAGACACGCCGTAGACCTCGCCGATCTGTGCCCAGCTAAAGCCCGCTGATTGGGCGTCGAGCAGGATCTGACGCTCGAGGCTGTCGACCCCAGCGGCGAGGAAATGGGCGGCGCGCACCCGGTCCTTGGGATCCGGCGAGTCCAACAAGTCGCGGATGTTGGAGAACAGTGCGTCAGCGACGGAAGCGAACTCTTGGTGCTCGGCCTGCATGCCGTCAACATACTGTTGACGAGAACCACCGTCAACAAAATGGTGTCACGTGGTCCCCGTCCACTGGCGGGGCCGGTCCCACCTCCGTCGACGCTGTTGCCGACACCCAGCGGACCCGGACCGTCCAGCGCCACACCGAATCAGGCTCGGACAGTGCCACCAGCCGTCCCCTGATCCTCGATGAAGAATTCTTCCCGCGCTCCACCACAGGACGAGCAGGCCGCCCGCAGGACGACCACCCTCGGCCTTTGGCGGGTCGGCAGCGATGGCTGAGTCGACCCCTGTCTCAGGACAGGACGATGCCGACAGCGCCGACTACGGCCGCGAAGACCGCGCTGGCGGTCGAGACTCGGATCACGATGCGGCCAAGTGCTTCGTCCTGACGACCACGAATCCCGACCCGGCAGCGTGGCCAGCCAAACCCCTCGCAACAGCACGCTCGTGACGAGGAAGAACGTGAACAGCGCGTCATCGGTGGCCGTGGCGAGCGGGAGCGTGGTCAGCGACTGCCGACGCGTCTCCAATCGGCACCCCACAGCTGGCATCGCTCGGGCTGAGGAGAATCAACCAGGGCAGCGCCGAGAGGGCCACCGCCCCGAGGGCGAACACAAGGTTCCATCGGCGAAGGAAACCTACGGCCAAGGCTGTTGTGACCACGACGGCGCCGACAGCGATCGCTGTCTGTACACCTCGCGGACCCGCGGGTTCCGGGCCGCAAGGATCGAACCCGGCAGGGTCCAGGCCGAGGATGACCGCGCCGGCGACGTACTGGATGACGACGAAGCCAAGCCACCAGATCCACGGCCGAAACCACTGCCAGTTCTGAGGTCTCGAGATCCTGCCGCGCATCTCGTCTGCCGGATCAATGGCACCCGCTCCGTGCATGGTGACCAGTGTGGAGGATCAAGTGCTTCGACCAGCACGTTCTTGTCGCGAGGGTGCCAGGCGAGCCGCAGTGCGATTTCGGCTGCTCGGAGTCTCTTGAAGGGTAGGATGCGCGGGTCATGGACCAGGTGGTGTTGGCCCTCGTGTCGCTGGGTTGTCTGGCGGCGGCTGTTGTTTGGGGCCGGTCCGCCCGGTACCGCCAGAAGCTGCTGCGGCGACTCGAGCGGGAGTCCGGCGACGCCGACGTCAAGGCGCTGGCTCGCTCCGACTTCCGCAAGGACCTTCACACCACGGTCCTGTACTCGGTGCTCGCCCTCGACACCGCGGTGGCCTCGCTGTACCCCGAGAAGAGCGCACTGCTCCTCGTGCTCGTCGCGGTCCCGGTGGGGCTCTCGCTCGTGTTCGGGCGCAACTTCGTGAAGGAAGCGCGCATCGAGCACAGCCGATCTGAGCTCGAGCGACGGGCCCAGGAGGTGCTGGTCCAAGAGGAGCTTGCCCCTCGACGGTGGGCGGCGCGCCTCGCACCGGAGGACCTGCCCGAGTACGAGGGATTCGATGTCGGCCACGTCTACCAGGCCGGGTCCGGCCTCATGGCCGGTGATTTCTACGACGTGTTCCGACCCGCGGCCAACCGCATCGCGGCGGTCATCGGCGACGTGGCCGGCCACGGCATCGACCCGGCCATCACCGCCTTCCAGGCCAAGTACCTGCTGCGGGTCTTCCTTCGTCAGTACCGAGATCCGGCCCAGGCGCTTGAGGAGCTCAACACCCAGATGTCGGCCATGGGCCGTCCCGAGGAGTTCATCTCGCTGTGCGTCGTCGTGTTCGACCCGCAGGCTGCCACCATGCGCTACGCGTCGGCCGGCCACCCCGCCGCGTTCGTCTGGCACGAACGTACGGTGCGGCCGCTCGCCGCGACGGGGCCGTTGCTCATGTTGGACCCGGGTGCCGACTACACCAGCCACGAGATCCGCATGGATACCGACGATGTCGTGCTGGCCTACACCGACGGCCTCTCCGAGGTGCGCAACGGCGGCCAGCTGTTCGGCGAGGAGCGCATCGCCAACGCCTTGCGTCGCGACCCCGGCCAGGCCCCCGAGGTCCTGTGCAAGTCCCTCATCGAGGCGGCCCGGGACTTCGCGACCGGCCCGATCAACGACGACGTGGCCATCCTGGCCATCCGGAAGTCCTGAACGTGGTCGACGACCCGATCTCGGGCGCGGTCGCCCGCGCCCGCAGCGGCAACCTGACCACGGGCAAGGCCAAGCTCGACGAGCAGGGCAAGTTGTTCGTGCGCGATCGCATCGGTCTGCTGATCGATCCCGGCAGCTTCGTCGAGGACGGGCTGTTGGCCAACGCGCTCGCGACGGACCTGCCCGCCGACGGCGTGGTGACCGGGTGCGGTGAAGTCGATGGTCGACCGGTGCTCGTCGTCGCCAACGACCCCACGGTCAAGGCCGGTTCGTGGGGTGCCCGCACCGTCGAGAAGATCGTGCGCCTCACCGAACGCGCCCTGCGTGACGAGCTCCCCGTGTTCTGGCTCATCGACTCGGCGGGGGCTCGCATCACCGACCAGGTCGACCTGTTCCCCGGGCCCCGCGGCGCCGGCCGGATCTTCCACAACCAGGTCAAGCTGTCGGGCAAGGTGTCCCAGATCTGCTGCCTGTTCGGCCCGTCGGCTGCCGGTGGCGCCTACATCCCGTCGTTCTGCGACATCGTGATCATGGTCGAGGGCAACGCCTCGATGTACCTGGGTT
>CAZALT010000250.1:0-3783 GCA_964485515.1 uncultured Rhabdothermincola sp.
GTATGTGAGCGAGCGTTCACTTTGTGCTACACAACTGACCATGCACGTTGGACTCGGACTACAGATGGCAAACCTCGACCGGCGCTTCTCCGATGCCGAGGTCTACGAGATGGAGCTCGGCTTCGCGCGCCGGGCCGAATCGGTGGGCTACGACTCGGTGTGGTCGTCGGAGCACCACTTCACCAACTACCAGCTGACCTCCCAGCAGCACATGGTGCTGGCCTGGGTGGCTGGCCAGACGAGCCACGTCAAGCTCGGAACCTTCGTCACGGTGCTGCCCTGGCACGACCCCATCCGCGTCGCCGAGTCGTTCTCGGTGCTCGACCACCTCTCGGGTGGTCGGTCGATCATGGGTCTCGGCCGGGGCCTCGGCCAGAAGGAGTTCGTCGGCTTCCGCAGTCCGATGGGCGAATCCCGTCGCCGGTTCAAGGAGTACTCCGACGCCGTGCTCACCGGCCTCGAGACCGGCGTGATGGAATACGACGGCGAGCTCTACCAGCAGCCCCGCGTCGAGATCCGCCCTGACCCGCTCAAGAGCTTCAAGGGTCGGATCTTCGCCTCGGCTGTGTCGCCCGAGTCGATGGAGATCATGGCCCACATGGGCACCGGCCTCATGGTCATCGCCCAGAAGCCGTGGAAGAAGGCCATCGAGGAGCTCGACGGCTACCGGGCCCGATTCCTCGAGCTCAACGGAACCGAGGCGCCGAAGCCGGTCCTCGTCATCGTCGCCGGCGTGGCCAAGGACCCCGAACGGGCCGACGAGATCCGCCGGGTCAACCTGAAGCGCTGGGCCCTGTCGGTGGTGGAGCAGTACGAGTTCGACAACATCGGCTTCGCCGACATCGAGGGCTACGAGTACTACGCCGATCTCGCCAAGACGATCGAGAAGCACGGGATCGACACCTTCTGCGACTTCCTCGCCGACCTCCAGGTGTGGGGCACTCCTGATCAGGTCACCGAGAAGCTGCTCGGCTACGTCGAGATGTGCGATGCCGGTGCCCTCGTCGTGCCCACCTGCTTCGGCGGGATGACTCCCGAGCAGGCCGAGGAGTCCTTCGGACTCTTCGCCAACGAGGTGCTCCCGGCGTTGAAGGCCCACGACGTCGGCGGCGACATCGGCATCACCTACGACGCAGCCTCCCCCGTCGGCAGCTGAGGTTTGCTTTCGTGACCAACGATCTCTGCGCAGGACGGGTGTGCATCGTCACCGGTTCGGGCGGCGGCCTCGGCCGAGCCCACGCCGACGCGCTCGCCGCCGCCGGCGGGCGCGTCGTGATCAACGATGTCGTCGAGGCCAACGTGGCCGAGACCGTCGATGCCATACGCGCCGCCGGTGGTCAGGCTGCCGGACACGTCGGCGATGCCTCCACCTCCGACGGCGCCGACGAGCTCATGGCCACGGCACTGGCCGCGTTCGGCGACGTCGACGTGGTGGTGAACAACGCCGGCATCGCCCGAGACCGCATGCTGATCAACCTGTCCGAGGACGACTGGGACGCGGTGCTCCAGGTGCACCTCAAGAGCACCTTCCTGCTCACCCAGCGCGCCGCTCGCCGGTGGCGGGAGCGTTCCAAGGCCGGCGAGTCCCTCGACGCTCGGGTCATCAACACCGTCTCGTCAGTCGGTCTCTACGGCCAGCCCGGCCAGGCCAACTACGGCGCAGCCAAGGGCGCCATCGCGTCGTTCACCGTCATCGCCGCCATGGAGCTGGAGCGCTACGGCGTCACGGTCAACGCGCTCTGCCCCACCGCGCTCACGCCCATGACCGAGGCCGTGGGCCTGGCCGACAGCGACGACGCCAAGGCGGGCCGGCTCGATCCGAGCTGGGTGTCGGCCCCGCTGGTGTGGCTGGCGTCGCCCCGGTCGGCCGATGTCACCGGTCGGGTGATCGTGGCCTCGGGCAAGCGGCTCGCCATCGCCGAGGGTTGGGTCCGGGGACCGACCACCGACGCCGTCGACGATCCGCTGGCGGTGGAGGACGCGATCCGTCCCCTGCTGCGCGACGCGGCACCCAACGCCGATGTGCAGGGCGATCGCCCGACCGCCTGAGGCGCTTCTGGCGTTGATCTTGTTCGCATTGCGAACAAGATCAACGCAATTTGGGGGTAGCCGTGCTGCCGCGGTCATCCCCGCTAGGCGACCGCACAGCGCTCGTGTAGGTTCGCGCTGCCCACCGCGCCAACCCCTGATCGAGGTGACCCATGCCGCGGATGCTCGCTCCTGACATCTCCACCTGGCCCGAGGCCGAACCCCAGCTGATCGGGTGCCGGTGCGCCGAGTGCGGCGCCACGGCGTTCCCGTCCCAGGACTTCTGCCCCCGGTGCTCCGGCTCGCAGGTCGCCGACCTGCTCCTCCCCCGGCGCGGCACGCTGGTGGCGTGGACCACGCAGGGCTTCCTGCCCGGTCCGCCCTATGCCGGCTCCGAGACGGCCGAGACCTTCGAGCCGTTCGGCTTCGGCCTGGTGCAGTTGGGCGACGTGATCAAGGTGGAGGGGCGCCTCACCGAAGGCGATCCCGCCAAGCTCCGCTTCGGCATGGACGTCGAGCTCACCATGCGTCAGCTGTTCACCGACGAGGACGGCGACGACGTCTTGATGTTCGCCTTCGCACCCGTCGAAACCGGCGAAGCACGCCCGAGCGGCGGAGAGCGGAAAGGAAGCGTGGAATGACCGAGGTCGCCATCATCGGGGTGGGGCTCCACCCGTTCGGTCGCTTCGGCGACAAGCCCGCCATGGCCATGGCGGCCGACGCCATCCGCCTGGCGCTCACCGACGCCGGCGCGTCGTGGCGCGACATCCAGTTCGGCGTGGGCGGCAGCCACACGGTCACCAACCCCAACGCGGTGGCCAGCCTGGTCGGGCTGAGCGGCATCCCCTTCACCGACGTGTTCAACGCCTGCGCCACCTCGGCCACGGCGATCCAGACCGCGGCCGATGCCATCCGAGCCGGCCGTGCCGACGTCGCCGTCGCCTTCGGGATGGACAAGCACCCGCGCGGCGCGTTCGTCGGCGACCCTACGAACCTCGCCCTGCCGCGCTGGTACGGCGAGAACGGCCAGTACATCACCACCAAGTTCTTCGGCATGAACGCCAACCGGTACTGCCACGAGCACGGCATCAGCGCGGCCACGCTGGCCAAGGTGGCGGCCAAGAACTTCCGCAACGGCGCCCTGAACCCCAACGCCTTCCGCCGCGACCCCATCAGCGAGCAGGACATCCTCGATTCGCGGATGGTCAACTACCCGCTCACGCAGTACATGTTCTGCGCCCCCGACGAAGGGGCGGCCGCCGCCGTGGTGTGCCGGGCCGACATCGCCGAACGCTTCAGCGGCCGTCCGGTGCTCGTCCGCGCCACCGAGATCCGCTCGCGCATCTACGGCGCCTACGAGGTGCACGCCACCTACGCCGCGGTCGACGAGGACGAGCCGCCGACCGTGCGGGCATCGCGCGCCGCGTTCGAGTCGGCGGGCATCGGCCCTGGCGATGTCGACGTGATCCAGCTCCAGGACACCGAGGCGGGCGCCGAGGTCATCGCCATGGGCGAGGCCGGCTTCTGCTCCCACGGCGACCAGGAGAAGCTGCTCGCCGACGGTGCCACCGAGATCGATGGCACCATGCCCGTCAACACCGACGGCGGGCTCATCGCCAACGGCGAGCCCATCGGCGCGTCGGGCCTGCGTCAGGTGCACGAGCTGGTCCGCCAGCTCCGGGGCGAGGCGGGCGACCGCCAGGTTCCGGGCGACCCCCAGGTCGGCTTCGCGCAGGTGTACGGCGCCCCGGGCAC
>CAZALT010000251.1:0-3783 GCA_964485515.1 uncultured Rhabdothermincola sp.
ACGGCTTCTGCATCGGCCACGTCGCGCCCGAAGCCGTCGACGGTGGCCCCATCGCCTTCGTCGCCGAGGGCGACCGCATCCGCATCGACATCAAGAGCCACATCATCGACCTGCTCGTCGACGAGGCCACCCTCGAGGACCGCAAGGCCGACTGGAAGATCCCCCCGCCGCGTTACACCCGCGGCGTCCTGGCCAAGTACCGGGCCCTGGCCCAAGGCGCGGAGCGCGGCGCCATCACCGAGGGGTAGTGCCCAGGTCGAGCGCCTGGAGAGACACGGTCTCTGCTCTCGTGTCAGCCGTTGTGCTGACACGAACATCCTGATCCGCCACCTCGCCGGCGAACCGCCCAAGCAGGCGGCGCAATCTCGGCACCTGCTCGCGTCCGGCGAGCCGTTGCTGCTCGCCGACCCCATCGTCGCCGAGGTCGTCTACGTGCTCGAGTCGTTCTACGAGGTCCCGCGGCCGCGGATGGCAGAGGCCATCCGGTCGCTCGTGTCGTGACCATGGGGAGACGATCGCTGGGTGGGGCGATCTCATCCGTCGACCGGGCGCCAGAGGCGATCGATGGGCATGACGTGGAGGCGCTCGTCGGCGTAGGTGTACGAGCGGGTGCCGGTGCTGAAGACGACTCCGGCGACGAACCGGTCGCCGAGGAGGTCGCGGAGCTTGCGGAGCCCGTCGAGGTCGGGCCCCCGGACCCGTTCGTTCGCTTTCACCTCGAAGCCCAGCACCGCGCCGTCGTCGAACTCCACCACGATGTCGACCTCGTCGTCGCGGGCACGCCAGTGCCCGAGGTTCGCAGAGGTCTCGAGCCAGCTGATCTGTTTGCGTAGCTCGCCGATGACGAAGGTCTCGAGGATGTGTCCGAACTCGGTCAGCGCGGCCGGGTCGAGCGTTGCCAGCTTCTCGGGAGTCGAGCCCAACAGCCACGCGGCGAGCCCGGAGTCGACGACGTGGACCTTGGGGAGCTTCGCCGACCTCGTGCGCAGGTTCTTGCCCCACGCCGGGAGGGTCTGGATCAGGAAGAGGTCTTCGAGGAGCCGGGTGTAGGTGGTGAGGGTCTTCCGATCGGCGTCGAGCCCGCTGCCGGCGGCGACCACGTTGAGCACCTGGCCCGTCTGCCCCGCGATCCGGTCCAGGAGGTGTCGGAGCACGCGGGGCTGGCGGATCCGACCGACCTCGGGGGCGTCTCGGCCGACGGAGTGGTTCACGTAGTCGCTGAACCACCTCTGGCGGGCGGGCCCCTGTCGGCGCAACGCCAGCGGGAAGCCGCCCGCCATCGCCCGCTGGACGTACTCCTCGCGGACGGTCTCTGATGTCGGGTGCGCCGCGACCATCGCGTCGGGATCGGCCCGGAGAGCGGGGACGAAGTCCTCGCGCACCCCGTCGATCTCACCCTGGGATAGAGGAAGGATCGTGAGCGTGTGCAGGCGTCCGGTGAGCGCCTGAGCCGTGAGCGGGATCGCGTCGTAGCGCGTCGAGCCGGTCAGCACCGCGGTGCCAGCAGGGGACCCCTCCCGGTTCAGGCGGGCCTTGATGGCATCGAGGACGTCGAGGGCCTTTTGGTACTCGTCGATGCAGAGCGGGGGTGGCCCTGCGGTGGCGAGGGTGGTGTTCGCCTGGACGGCTTCGAGAGTCGGCGGGTCATCCAGATCGATCACGCTGACACCGCGGTCTGCAGCGAAGGCCTGGAGGAGGGTGGACTTGCCCACGGAACGAGGCCCGTGGAGCGCGATCACCGGCTCGTCGGCGATGCGATCGTCGAGGACTTCGAGAATTCGGCGAGGAGCCGTAGGTGTCGAGGCTGGGGCCACCGACAGGAGAATAACGGGTAGCTGGGTCCCTGTTCCCTATTTCGCCTGTGTTCTGTTCCCTATTTCGCCTGTGTTCTATTCCCCATCTTGCCGGCATGCTGGTTCCGGTCTGGACCGCCGTCTGCGTCGGTCGGGGAGTCGTCAGCCGGTTCCGGGTTGCCGACTCGGTGTGGGCCGTGGCAGGCTGGGCGCACTATGCGCACGGAGACCTCCACCACCGCCACCCTGCTCGTAGTAATTCCCTAGGCACGCACGCGCTCTTCCGCCGTGTGTGCTTGCGACCTCCCCCCGTGGGAGGTCGTTGCAGTTTTCGGCGCCAGACCGCACCCCGCAATGACTGAACGCAACGAACCGAACACTCGGGAACCAAGAGAAAGCCCACGACGATGACGACAGACACCGCATCGGCAGCACCCAGCACGACACCATCCGCCACGACTCCCGGCACCGACGAGCCGGAACACCTCGACGGCGGTCAGGCCCTCATCCGCTCGCTGGAGATGGAGGGCGTGGAGGTCATCTTCGGCCTTCCCGGCGGCGCCATCCTCCCGGTGTACGACCCGATCCTCGACTCGCCGATCCGTCACGTGCTCGTGCGCCACGAGCAGGGTGCGGGCCACATGGCCGAGGGCTACGCCCACGCCACGGGTCGTCCCGGCGTCGCCATGGTCACCAGTGGCCCCGGCGCCACCAACATCGTCACGCCGCTGGCCGACGCCTACATGGACTCGGTGCCCATGGTCGTCATCACCGGCCAGGTCGCTACGGCATCGCTGGGCACAGACGCCTTCCAGGAGTGCGACATCACCGGCATCACGCTGCCGGTCACCAAGCACAACTTCCTCATCAAGGAAGCCCAGGACATCCCGCGGGTCATCCGTGAGGCGTTCCACATCGCCACCACCGGCCGTCCCGGCCCCGTGCTCGTCGACGTCCCCAAAGACATCGTCGACCCCACCAACCCCCGCTCGGCCATGACCTGGTATTGGCCCGAAGAGGTCGACCTGCCCGGCTACCACCCGCTGGCCGAAGGCGACCCCGAGCTGGTCCGCCAGGCCGCCGGGCTGATCCTGGCGTCGGAGAAGCCGGTGATCTACGCCGGCGGCGGCATCCTCAAGGCCCGCGCCGCCGACGCGCTGCGCGAGCTCGCCGAGCTCACCGACATCCACGTGGTCACCACGCTCATGGCCCGGGGCGCGTTCCCCGACGACCACGAGCTGTGCCTGGGCATGCCCGGCATGCACGGCAACTACACCGCCATCACGTCGATGCAGAAGTGCGACCTGCTCATCGCGTTGGGCAGCCGCTTCGACGACCGCGTCACCGGCAAGGTCGCCGGGTTCGCGCCCGACGCCAAGGTCATCCACGTCGACATCGACGCCGCCGAGCTGGGCAAGGTCCGCATGCCCGACGTGGGCATCGGCGGCGATGCCCGCCTCGTCATCGAGCAGCTCGTCGCCGAGCTCAAGGCGCGCAACGTGGCCGAGGCCCAGCCCGACCGCACGCCGTGGAAGTCCACCATCTCGGGGTGGCAGGAGAACTTCCCGCTCACCTACGAGCAGTCCGAGCCGGGTGAGCTGCTCAAGCCGCAGTACGTCCTCGAGGTCCTGCGCGACAACACGCCCGACGACTGCATCGTCGCCTCGGGTGTCGGCCAGCACCAGATGTGGACCAGCCAGTACTGGAAGTTCAACCACCCCTACACGTGGGTGAACTCCGGTGGTCTGGGCACCATGGGCTTCGCGGTGCCCGCCGCCATCGGTGCCAAGGCCGGCCGTCCCGACCGCATGGTGTGGGCCGTCGACGGCGACGGCTGCTTCCAGATGACCGCCCAGGAGCTGGTCACCGCGGCGGCCGAGCGCATCCCCGTCAAGATCGCCATCTTGAACAACGCCTACCTCGGCATGGTCCGCCAGTGGCAGGAGATGTTCTACGACGAGCGCTACTCCGAGGTGTACCTGTCGCCGGA
>CAZALT010000252.1:0-3751 GCA_964485515.1 uncultured Rhabdothermincola sp.
CGAGCAGCAGCACGAGGAAGGCGATGGCGAGGCAGACGCCGGCGGCGTTCTTGTGTACCTCCAGCGGGTACGACGGCTCGAAGCCCGACTGGAAGGCGTCCTGGATCGCCACGAGGCTCAGGGCGGCGGCGCCGATCGTGTAGCACCGTAGGGCCCAACGGGTCGATCCCGACGCCACGATGGCGGCACCGATGAGGATCGACCCTCCGAACAGGGTGCCACGGTGGAAGAACTCGAAGAGCGCCCGGCTGGAGTGATGGGGCACGAGGGTGATGAGCACGAACCCGAGGTAGACCACCAGCCCGATGAGCGCGATGCGCACCCGTGGATCGCGCCATGGACGGAAGCGCAGCGCGGCGATGAGCGCCAAGAACCCGACGGCATCGGTGAGGCTCATGTCGAACGACGCAGGCCCCACCCGAGTGGGATAGAGCGTCGCGACAAGCGCCGCGATCAGGAGGAACCGGGGGAACACCAAGAGCGCAGCGGCCGCGCCGACGAACCCGATGACCTGGACTGCCTGCTTCGGGTCGGACGCGGCCAGCAGGGCGACCGCGAATTGTCCGGCGACGAGGAAGGCGAGCAGGAGCGCGCTCTCGACGCGGCGCGCCAACGGACGCCGGGCGGTCAGAACGGGGATCGACACGCGTCGGATTCCGCCTCGGTATGAGCCGTCTGGGGATGTGCGCGACGGGCGATCAGGATGCACAATGCCACCGAGCGATGGTATCGGTGACCCGAGCGGTGGCGCGCCTGGGCACCCCGAGAGGGAGGCGGTGGTGGTGCGGATCGTCCATGTGGTGTGCTCCGATCGGTTCGCTGGGGTCGAGCGGTACTTGACCTATGTCGCACCTGCTCTGGCCGAACGCCGGCATGAGGTCACCGTCATCGGCGGTGAGTCCGAGCGGATGACAGACGCGCTTGACGGAACTGGGGTTCGATTCCTTCCGGCGAGGACGCCGATCGACGCGGGCCGGGCACTGCTCAGTCTGCGAGGAGGCGTCGACCTCGTCCACGTGCACATGACTGATGCCGAGTTCATCGGGGTGCTCACCAGGCCAGAGCTGCGAGCACCTGTCGTCGCCACCTTGCACTTCGCCCAACAGCGAGGTTCGAGCGGCCCCCGTGCCGCCGTCGCCAACCTCGTCGCTCGGGGCCTGGCGGCGCAGGTTGCGACGAGCCGGTACGTCGCAGATCAGGCAGGCGTGGCTTCGGCGACGGTGGTTCCGACCGGTCTGCCGTGGTCAGAGCCGACGGCGGACCGAGAGCCTGTTGTGCTCGTGGCGCAGCGTCTCGAGCAGGAGAAGGACGGATTGACCGCGGTCCAGGCGTGGGCGGCGAGTGGTCTGGCTGATGTCGGGTGGCGGATGGTGGTCGCCGGCGACGGCGCGCAGCGCAGCGCGCTGGAGCAGGCCGCTCGACAGCTCGAGGTGTCGAGGTCCGTCTCCTTCGTGGGCAACGTGTCCGACCTCGGCGCGCGTATGGCTCGAGCCGGGATGCTCTTGGCGACCACTCCGGTCGAGGCGTTCGGTCTCACGGTGGTCGAGGCAATGGCGGCGGGCCTGCCCGTCGTGGCAGCCGCGAGCGGAGCACATCTGGAGACGATCGGCGCCATCGATGCGCCCGCCCTGTTCGCTCCCGGCGACGCGGCCGAGGCGGCCGGCTTGCTGCGCCGGCTCGCCATGTCTGAGCCCTTGCGGGCGTCGCTGGGAGACCAGGCGCGAGCTCGATACTTGCAGGAGTACACGATCGACCGTCATGTCGATCGATTGCTCCAGGTCTATGCGCGGACGTCGGGGTGAGCCCCGATCTGCAGAGGAGCCCCGCCCGGTTCCCGAACGTCATGGCATCTGGCACGCTTGGCGGCGTGCAGGCCATCGCCGCGGCGTCGTCGGACATCCAGGGGTGTGACCGGTTCGTGGCCCGGTTGCCTTCGAAGCGCCTGGTCGAGAGCCGCCCTGTTCGGATCGGGGTGGCACGGACATGACCGGCTCGTCGGTGCGTGCCGATGTCGTCATCGTCAGCTACAACTCCGCTCGTCACCTCAGCGACGCCGTGGTGCCGCTGGTCGGCGAGCTCGCGGTGACCGTCGTCGACAACGCCTCGTCCGACGGGACGCCGGAGACGGCGCGCCGCCTCGGCGCCGAGGTGATCGCCAACACCGTCAACGCCGGGTTCGGTGCTGCGGCGAACCGTGGGATACGGACGTCGGGAGCGGAGTACGTGCTGCTCTTGAACCCTGATGCGTCGATCTCCTCGGACGACGTCGGTCGGCTGGTCGACCGGATGGAGCAGGACCGGTCACTCGCGGTCGTCTCGCCCCGGATCTTGCGCCCCGACGGGACCGACCAGCGGGTCCGGTGGCCGCTGCCCGGACCGAAGACCGCATGGTTGACGGCGGTCGGTCTGGGCAGATTCGGCTCGAACACGTCCGAGGGGTTCCTCGTGGGTGCGTGCATCGTGATCCGCAGGGCCGCCTTCGACTCGGTGGGGGGCTTCGACGAGCGGTTCTGGCTCTATGCCGAGGAGACCGACCTCATGGCCCGGGTCCAGGCGGCGGGATGGCGGATCGAACTCGCCGACGACGTCATCGCTCACCATCTGGGTGGGGCCAGTGGAACCGAGGCGCCGGACCTCGTCCTCGATCACTTCGAACGGGGCGCGGAGCTGTTCGTCGCGAAGCACCACGGGCGTGCCGCGCTGCTCTCGTACCGTGCTGCCACGCTCGTCGGTGCTGCTCGGCGGGCTGCGTTCTCCCGCGATGCCGTCAAGCGGCACCTCCAACGGCGGCGCCTGCGTCGGATGGCCCGGGTGCTGGCCACGCGACCGGCCCGAGTCGATCTCGACAGCCCGGCGACTCGAGCACCAAGAGCTGGGATCGTCGTCTGTTCGCTCGAGGCGTGGGATGACATCTGGCGGCGCAACCAGTTCTTCGTTCGAGAGCTGCTCGCGCTCGACCCGGATCGACGAGTCTTGTTCGTGGAGCCGCCGTATGACTGGCTGCACGAACGACGCAACCCGAGTGGTCGGCGACGCCAACGCGGCTTGCGTCCGCTCGAAGGAGACGGCCGGATCGTCTGCTTCGAGCCGGCCAAGGTGTGGCCGCGGGTGCTCGGGCCGCTGGCCGATCGTTCGCTCAGGCGCCAGGTGCGCGGTGCGGTCCGACAGCTTGGATTCGTCGATCCGGCCTTGTGGGTCAACGACCCAAACTATGCCGGATTCGCGACGGAGACGGGGTGGTGGTCGGTCTATGACATCACCGACGACTGGACCGAGGCGGGCGACGGCGATCGCTCCACCGCTCGAGTGGTGCGCAACGAACGTCGGCTCTTCGTGGAGTGCGATGCCGTGACGGTGTGCTCGGAAGGCCTCGCCACCACGCGTCGGCGACAGCGACCTGACCTCGTCGTGATCCCGAATGCCGTCGATGTGGAGCACTTTCGGCAAGCGTGCCCGCGGCCGGCGGACATCCCCGGCGGTCCGATCGCTGTCTACGTGGGGACGCTTCACGACGAACGGCTCGATGTGGACCTGGTCATCGAGGTGGCCGAGGCGAATCCCGACGTCACCGTCGTCCTCGTCGGTCCCAACGCGCTCGCTTCCGCATCCACGGCACGACTCAGGGCGAGGCCCAACGTGCGTCTGCTCGGGGCCCGACCTTACGAGGTGGTGCCTGGTTACCTCCAGCACGCTGACCTGCTGCTCGTACCCCATGTCGTGTCGTCGTTCACCGAGAGCCTCGACCCCATCA
>CAZALT010000253.1:0-1813 GCA_964485515.1 uncultured Rhabdothermincola sp.
CGACCGGTGCGCTGGGCGATGATCTCCGCACAGATCGCCACCGCCGTCTCCTCCGGCGTGCGGGCGCCGAGGTCGAGACCGATCGGGGCGAGCACCCGGGCAAGCTGTTCGTCGGTGACGCCTTCGGTCCGCAGGCGCTCTTCGCGTTCGGCAGTCGTTCGCCGCGAGCCCATGGCACCCAGGTAGCCGACGTCGGTGTCGAGCGCGGCGCGGATGGCCGGCACGTCGAACTTGGTGTCGTGGGTGAGCACGCAGATGGCGTCGCGGTGGCCGAGCGACGCACCGATGCCCTCGAGGAAGCGGTGCGGCCAGTCGACGACGACCTCGTCGGCCAGCGGGAACCGCTTCGGGGTGGCGAACACCTCGCGGGCGTCGCACACGGTGACGTGGTAGCCGAGCACCTTGGCGACGCGCACGAGCGCGGCGGTGAAGTCGACCGCACCGAAGACGACGAGCCGGGGCGGTGGGGCGAACGTCTCGAAGAACACCGTGACGGCGTCTTCGATGGCCTGACCCTCGGCGCCGTAGTGCCGCACATCGGTGGTGCCCGCGGCGAGGGCGGCCTCGGCGTCGCGTCGCACGACCCGCTGAAGACCTTCGTCGGCCAGCTCACCGACCGGCTCCTTGCCCTCGACCAGCACGAGCTGGGCGCCCACACCGGGACCGTCCACCACGGTCACCAGCACCGCCGGGCGATGGTCGCGCACCGCGGCGCGCAGGGCGTCGAACGTCGAGCTGGGCTCGAGCTCGGCGAGGAACAGGTGAACCGTCCCCCCACAGGTGAGCCCGACCCCGAACGCCTCGTCGTCGCTGTAGCCGAACGACACCAATCGCCCGTCACCCACCTCGAGCACCTCGAGGGCTTCGGTCACGACCGCACCCTCGACGCAGCCGCCGGAGACCGAACCGATGACCTCACCGTCGGCATCGACCGCCATCGCCGCGCCGGGATCGCGCGGACCCGACCCCTCGATGTCGACCACTCGGGCCAGCACGACACGCCGCCCCTGACGGTGCCAGCGTTCGAGGTCGTCGAGCAGGTCTCTCATCGGGCGATCACCTCGGCCAGCGCGGCGAGCGACTCCACCGAATGACCCTCGACCAGCTCGTCGACGAACGGGAGCGCGGCGGCCATGCCCTGGGCGATCGGGGCGAACTCCGGTGATGCCTTCAGGGGGTTCACCCAGATGAGTCGATGCGCCGCCCGTTGCAGGCGTGCCGTCTGCTCGGCGAGGAGCTCGGGCTCCCCCCGGTCCCACCCGTCGGAGAGCACCACCACGACGGCGCCCCGGGCCAGGCCGCGCTGGCCCCAGGTGTCGTTGAACGTGCGGAGCCCCTCGCCCAGGCGCGTGCCGCTCGACCAGTCGGCGACCGCGTCGGCCGTCGCGGCCAGCGCGACGTCGGGGTCGCGGGAGCGCAGCGCACGGGTGATGCGCGTGCAGCGCGTGCCGAGGGTGAACACCTCGACGGCGCCCCCACCCGTCACCGCAGCCCGACTCATCACCGCGGCGTGCGCGAACCGCACCAGCGCCCGCGCGTAGACCTCCATCGATCCCGACACGTCGCACGCCAGGACGAGGCGGCGCGGCCGTTGCGTCGGCGCGCGGTGGCGGGTGGTGACCGACTCGCCGCCCGTGCGCAGCGAGCGACGGGCCGTGGCCCGAAGATCGAGCGGCCCGCGGGACCGACGAGTGCGACCGTGGCGCCGCGAAGGCCGCACCGCCGAGGTCACCCGGAGATCCGCGATGAGGCGGTGGACCTCGTCGAGCTCATCGGAGCTGCACACCGCGAAGTCCTTGTGGCGGAGGATCTC
>CAZALT010000253.1:1913-3743 GCA_964485515.1 uncultured Rhabdothermincola sp.
ACCTCGGCCAGCGCGGCGGCGCACGCCAGCGTGGCGTCGGGCGGGACGATCATCCCGTCGCGCCGCAGCCGGTTCACCAGCGCCACCACGACGCCCTCGACCGACGGGCGTCGGGACACCTGATCACCGGCGACGGGCATCGTCACCCTCCGGCCTCGGCCCGCACCAGGTGGCCCACCCCGGACGCGACGACGCGCTCGTGGTCCTCGCGGTACTTGAGCACGGTGCCCAACGTGGCGATCGCCGTGGGCTCATCCATCTCGTGACGACCGAGGGCGGCGAGCGCGCTGGCCCAGTCGATCGACTCCGCCACCCCGGGCGCCTTGTAGAGGCCGGTGCCGCGCAGGCGGTCGACGGCGACCGCGACCTGACGGGCCAGCCGCTCCGACACCTCGGGCGCACGCAGGCGCACGATGGCCACCTCACGTTCGACGTCAGGATGCTCGACCCAGTGGTACAGGCACCTCCGCTTGAGCGCATCGTGCAGGTCACGGGTGCGGTTCGAGGTGATGACCACGAGCGGCGGCACCGTGGCGTGGAACGTGCCCAGCTCGGGAACCGTGATGGACCACTCGGCCAGCACCTCGAGGAGGAACGCCTCGAACTCGTCGTCGGCCCGATCGAGCTCGTCGATGAGCAGCACCGGTGGCGGGCCGTCACCCGCATGCGAGATGGCCCGCAGGAGGGGCCGTCGGACGAGGAACCGCTCGTCGTACAGCTCGCCTTCGAGCGCCGCGGTGCCGCGGCTCGTCGCTTCGCCGGTCGCCTCGGCGGCCCGCAGGTGCAGGAGCTGTCGAGCGTGGTCCCACTCGTAGACCGCCTGCGACACGTCGAGGCCCTCGTAGCACTGGACCCGGATCAGCTCGGCACCCGTCGCACGAGCCAAGGTCTTGGCCAGCTCGGTCTTTCCCACGCCGGCATCGCCTTCGAGCAGCAGCGGCCGCTGGAGACGCTGGGCCAGGAAGACCGACGTGGCGAGGCCCTCGTCGGCGAGGTAGCCGTGCGCGGCGAGCACGTCGCCGACCTCTGCCACGTCCCCGAGCGACCCGACCATGACGCGAGGGTACCGGCAAGTGAGCACTTACTCAGCAAGAACCGGCGTGCTGTAGTAGACCGACCCGTCGGCGGCCCGCGCAGGCGGGTCTGATGCATCGGGTCTGGTGGTTCGGACCTGGCACGTCGGGCCTGATCGTCGCTCGGCCGCCGCGACGAACAAACGACAGTACGACGACGTCAGGGGAGCAAGACGATGGGACAGCTGGACGGAAAGATCGCGGTCATCACGGGTGCAGGCTCGGGCATGGCACGAGCCGCGACTGAGGCCTTCGTCCGCGAGGGCGCCAAGGTCCTCGCCGCCGACATCAGCGGACGCCAGGACGAGACCGCGGCCGCCCTGGGCGACGCCGTCGTGCCGTTCCGCGTGGACGTCAGCGACGAGGACAGCGTCGTCGCCATGTTCGCCGCCGCCGTCGAGGCGTTCGGCCAGGTCGACGCGGTCCTCAACGTCGCCGGCATCGGCGGCGCCGGCTACGTCGCCGACATCGAGATGGACGAGTACGACCGCATCATGGGCGTCGACCTCAAGGGGGTCGTGCTCGGCATGAAGCACGGCCTCAAGACGATGCTCCCCACCGGCGGCGGCACCATCGTCAACTGGTCGTCCATCGGCGGCCTCAACGCGTCGGTGTTCCCGACCAGCATCTACTCGGGGGCCAAGGCCGGCGTCATCTCGTTCACCAAGGCGGTCGCCATCGAGTACGGCGCCCAGGGCATCCGAGCCAACGCGGTGTGCCCCGGCTTCATCGAGACCGAGCTGACCGGCGGGAAGGG
>CAZALT010000254.1:0-3735 GCA_964485515.1 uncultured Rhabdothermincola sp.
GAGCGACTCACCGATGCCTACGCCGGCGCGGTCCTGACCCGCTTCACTGCCCTGTCGTTCACCGCCCTCAAGACCGCCGCACCCTCGCCCGACGATGCCATCGGTACGCCGCTCCAGCGCGTCGGCCGGAGGGGCAAGTACCTGCTCGTCGACTTCGAGCCAGCCACCTTCGTCATCCACCTCATGCAGGGGGGACGGCTGAAGGTGGACGAGAAGGCCTCGGCGAAGCCGCGTGGCGGGCTGGCCCGGTGGACCTTCGACGACGACCATCACGCCCTGCTGCTCACCGAGGCCGGCAAGGAGCACCGCGCCGGCATCTGGGTGATCGCCGGCGAACCGGAATCGCAGCCCCCGGTCGAGCGCCTCGGCCCCGACGCGGATGTCGTATCGGTCGAGGCGCTGGCCGAGATCTGCCGGAGCAACTCCATGCGGATCCACACCTTGCTGCGCGACCAGCGCATCATCGCCGGCATCGGCCGACGGCTGTCGAACGAGGTGTGCCACGCCGCCCAGATCTCGCCGTTCACCAACGCCAAGAAGCTGACCGACGACGAGGTCGTCGCCCTGCACGGCGCCATCGCGTCGTGCATCGACGAGTCGCTCGCCTACGAGCGCACCCGCGACGACATGAGCTCGTCGAAGGACCGTGTGGGCTCCGTGCACCACCGCGTCGGCGAGGCGTGCCCGACGTGCGGTGACACCATCCGGTCGGTGTCGTACAACGCCTACACGGTGGCCTACTGCCCCACCTGCCAGACAGGCGGGAAGGCCCTGGCCGACAACACCACGAGCAAGTTCCTCAAGTAGCGGGCGCGGAGCTACCCGCTCCGGCTCAGATGAGACCGAGCTCGATGACCGTGTCGCGCTCCTCGGCGAGCTCGGCGTTGGAGGCGTCGATGCGAGCCCGGGAGAACTCGTCGATGTCGAGGCCCTGGACGATCTCGTAGGTGCCGTCCTTGCAGGTGACGGGGAACGAGGTGATGAGGCCCTCGGGGGTGTCGTAGCTGCCGTCGGACGGGATGGACATGGACACCCAGTCGCCCTCGGGGGTGCCGAGCACCCAGTCGTGCACGTGGTCGATCGCCGCGTTGGCCGCCGAGGCGGCCGACGAGAGGCCACGGGCCTCGATGATGGCCGCACCCCGCTGCTGCACGGTCGGGATGAGCTCCTTTTCGATCCACGGCTGGTCGCCGATCAGCTCGACGACCGACGTGCCGTTCACCTCGGCGTGGAAGAGATCGGGGTACTGGGTGGCCGAGTGGTTGCCCCAGATCGTCATCTTCTTGACGTCGGACACGCCGACGTCGAGCTTCGAGGCGACCTGGGCGATGGCCCGGTTGTGGTCGAGGCGAGTCATGGCGGTGAAGCGCTCGCGGGAGATGTCGGGCGCGTTGTTCATGGCGATGAGGGCGTTGGTGTTGGCCGGGTTGCCGACCACGAGCACCTTGATGTCGTCGGCCGCGTTGTCGTTGATGGCCTTGCCCTGGACGGTGAAGATGGCGCCGTTGGCCTCGAGGAGGTCCTTGCGCTCCATGCCCTTCGAACGGGGGCGGGCACCGACGAGCAGGGCCACGTTGGCGCCGCTGAACGCCTCGTTGGGGTCGTCGGTCTGGACGATGCCCTCGAGCAGCGGGAAGGCGCAGTCGTCGAGCTCCATGGCCACACCGCGCAGCGCGTCGAGCGCCGGGGTGATGTCGAGGAGCTGGAGCTGGACGGGGGTGTCGGGGCCGAGCAGCTGACCGCTGGCGATGCGGAAGAGCAGGCTGTAGCCGATCTGGCCAGCGGCTCCGGTGACGGCGACGCGTACGGGTTCGGGCACGATTCCTCCAGGGGGACCTGCGTTCGGTGGCCTCGTCTGTGGGGCGCGTGCAGGTGAAGCGATTGAGCAGGACGAATCTAGTCAGGGTGCCTTGACACGGCCCAACCGAGGGGTGGCCGTCAGCCGCGGCGGGTGTTGCCCAGCCAGCTCTCGTACAGCGCGGCGTAGCGGCCGCCCATCGCCACCAGCTCGTCGTGCGAGCCGCGCTCCACGATCCGGCCCGCGTCGAAGACCAACACGAAGTCGGCGCCCTCCGCCGTGGACAACCGGTGCGCCACGCTCACCGTGGTGCGACCCTCGGCCAGGCGGGCCAACGCGGTGGCCAGCGCCCGCTCGGTCTCGGGGTCGACCGCGGACGTCGCCTCGTCGAGGATGAGCAGGCCCTGGTCGCCGAGCTGCGCTCGGGCCAGGGCCACGAGCTGGCGCTCCCCCACCGAGAGGTTCTCCCCGCGCTCGCCCACCTGCGTGTCGAGACCGCCCGGCAGGCCCAGCACCCACCAACCGAGCCCGAGCCGCTCGAAGGCGTCGTCGATCTCCTGATCGGTGGCATCGGGCCGCCCGAGGCGCACGTTGGCCCGGATGGTGGTGTCGAACAGGAACCCGTCCTGGGGCACCATGCGGATCGCATCGTGGCGGGCCGGGCCGTCGACGTCGCGGAGGTCGACGCCGTCGACGATGATCCGGCCCGCGGTCGGATCGGCGAGCCGGCACAGCAGCCTGGCGAAGGTCGTCTTGCCCGAGCCGGTCTCGCCCACGATCGCCGTGTGGGAACCCGCGGGCAGGTCGACGTCGACGTCGCGCAGCACGACCGGGCCCTCGCGGTACTGGAAGGCGACACCCTGGGCGCGCACTCCGACGGCACCGGTGGCGAGCACCTGACCTGCGCCGGCAGCCGGGTCCGGCACCTCGACGGGGATGTCGAGCACGTCGAGCACCTTGCGCCAGCCCGACAGCGCCGTCTGGGTCTGGTCCATGATCTCGGCCAGCTCGGAGATGGGGCCGAGCACGAGCTGCACCAGGAAGATCACCGCCACGAGCTTGCCGACGTCGAGCCCCCATTCCGGACCCCACCAGACGCCCGCCATCACGACCGCGGCGAACGCCATGCCGCCGAACAGGTCGCCCAGCGGGAAGATCAGGGCGAAGAACCGGGCGGCGCGGCGTTCGGCCAGGTACTGGTTCTCAATGACCCCGTGGAGGCGCTGGCGCGAACGGGAGGTGGTGCCGTACGCCCGCACGACGCCCGCGCCCATCACCGACTCGGAGATCTCCGACAGCGTGTCGCCCACGCGGGTGCGCACGACGTCGTACGCCTTGAGCTGGCGCCGCTGGAGCATCCGGAGCAGGAAGACCATGGGCAGGAACACGGCGATGCACAACAGCGCCATCTGCCACGAGTACACGGCCATGACGAGGGCGACGCCGACGATGACCACCGAGTCGACGATCCAGGCGATGCCGCCCCACTGGGCGAACCGGGCGATCGTCTCGATGTCGCTGGTGACCCGGGCGGTGAGCGCGCCGCGCCGTGCCTCGTTGTGGTCGGCGACGGCCAGCTGGTGCACGTGGGCGAACACCCGGACGCGCAGGTTGCGCAGGGCGAGCTCGGCGGACCGGACCAGGCGCAGGTACGTGGCCCGGGTGAGCACGCCGACGCCGACGATGACCACGACGGCGGCCCCGGCCGCGCCGAGCACGAAGCCGGGGCGGAACCCGTCGGGGCCGGAGATGCCCCTGTCGATGATCTGCTGGATGAGCACCGGGATCGTGATGCGACCCGCCGCTCCGGCGATCGCCATGAGCACGGTGACCGTGAGTCCGGTCTTCAGCTCCGGGGTGACGCTGATGGCGCGGCGCAGCAGCGAGATCGCGCCACCCACGCCGGGCGGTTCGGCGGGAGCGGGAGGCTGGTCGAG
>CAZALT010000255.1:0-3719 GCA_964485515.1 uncultured Rhabdothermincola sp.
CGCTGCGTGCCGGTGCCCGGGTGGGGGTCGACGACGACAAGCGCGCACCGACGGACTTCGCGCTGTGGAAGAAGGCCAAACCCGACGAGCCGTCGTGGCCGTCGCCCTGGGGCCCCGGTCGACCGGGTTGGCACACGGAGTGCGTGGTCATGTCGCTCGACCTGCTGGGTGACGACTTCGACCTGCACGGCGGCGGCCAGGACCTCGCCTTCCCGCACCACGAGAACGAGCGGTCCCAGGCCGTCGCCGCGGGCCACCCGTTCGCCCGGCACTGGATGCACAACGGCTTCGTCGAGGTCGGCGGCGAGAAGATGTCCAAGTCGCTGGGCAACTTCACGAACCTGATCGACCTCATCGAGTCGAGCGATCCCCGGTCGTACCGCCTGCTGGTGCTGCAGTCGCACTACCGGTCACCGGTCGAGGTCAACAAGAAGACCACCGACGCGGCGTCCGCGGCGCTCGAACGCCTCGATGCGTTCGCTCGTCGCACCGAGGACCTACCCGAGGTCGCCCCGGATGCCGAGGCGCTCGTCGAGTTCCGACGTCTCATGGACGACGACCTCAAGACCCAGGGTGTCGTCGACCTGTTGTTCACGCTGGTTCGCAAGGTCAACCAGGCGCTCGACGTCGAGAGCGCGGCCGAGGCCGCCCCGCTCGCCGCGGCCGCCCGCGAGATCTGCGTCGCGGTCGGCCTCGAGCTCCGGGCGGGCATGGGCGACACGCCGCTGCCCGCCAAGGTTGCCGAGATGCTCGGCGCCTACATCGAGGCCAAAGCGGAGCGCGACTTCGCCCTGTCCGATGAGATCCGCAACGACATCATCGCCCTGGGATTCATGGTGGAGGACACCACCGAAGGTCCGCGCCTCCGCCCGATCTGATCTCATGATCTGACCTGGTGATCTGATCTCCCGATCGGATCGCCTGGATTGATCGCCGGGGCTGATTTCCCCCGTTCGAGCGGTCCTCGTAGCCTCCCGGTCCGTGCCACGTAGGAGTCGCAGACGGGAAGGTCGCCAACCGCTGCCCCCCGGTTTCGGCATCCTGTGGACCACCGTGGCCCTCGACCTCGTGGGCTTCGGCATCGTGGTGCCGATCCTGCCGCAGTACGCCGACCAGTTCGGCGTGTCGCCCACGGTCATCGGCTTCCTGTTCGCCTCGTTCTCGCTGGCGCAGCTCGCCTTTGCCCCCCTGTGGGGTCGGATGTCGGATCGGATCGGCCGCAAACCGATCATCCTCATCTCCCTGTTCGGCACGGCGGTCGGAAGCCTGCTGACCGGTCTCGCCCCCACCATCGGGCTGTTGTTCCTCGGTCGCATCCTCGATGGCGCCTCGGGCGCGAGCGTGTCGGTGGCCCAGGCTTCTGTCGCCGACATCGCGCCACCCGATCAGCGCCCTCGCCTGATGGGCCTGCTCGGCGCCGCTTTCGGCTTCGGCTTCGTCGTCGGCCCCGCCCTCGGCGCCCTGGCCGGGCTCGGGGGGACCAAGATGCCGTTCTTCGTCGCCGCCGCGCTGGCCTTCGTCAACGGGCTCATCGCCGTCAAGCGCCTGCCGGAGACCTCGCCCCGGCACGTCGCGGGGCGTGCCGCAAAGGGGCGTCTGGCCGAGGCGGACGGCGAGGGCATCGCCGAGCTCCCGGCGCTGGACGGCCCAGGCATCGCCGAGCCCGGTCACATGTCCAACCCCGACGCGCTCGAGGGCGACGGCGTGGGCGCATCGCAACCCGTCGCGGCGGCGGCCCGGCGGGCGATCGTGCACCTCATCCTGGTGGCCTTCGTCGGCATGATCGCGTTCAGCGGCTTCGAGGCCACGTTCTCGCTGCTGGTGGAGCGTCGGTTCGGGCTCCACCTGAGCTCGACCGCGTTCGTGTTCACCGCCATCGGCATCGCCCTGGTCGCCGTGCAGGTCGGCGTCGTGGGTCCCACCGCGGAGAGCATCGGAACGGGATCCACGCTGCGCATGGCCCTCGTGTGCAACGCGCTCGGCCTCGGACTCCTCGCCGTGGACGCCGGATGGGTGCTCCTCATCGCCGCGCTCGGGCTGCTCGTGATGGGCCAAGGCCTGCTCACCCCGACGCTTTCGGCCGCGGTGTCGGGCCTGGCGGGTGGGAGGCGAGGCGAGTGGCTCGGCTGGCAGCAGTCGGCAGGCGGAGTCGCCCGCGTGATCGGACCGATCACCGCCGGCGCGGTGTTCGAGCACGTCGGCATGGGCGCGCCCTATGTGGTGGGTGCCGTGCTCGCCCTCGTCGCCCTGTCGCTCGTGCCCAAGGCGGCCGACGAGCTCGACGCCCCCGTTCGTCGCCACTGAGCCGACGCCACGGAGCAGTCGCCGCCGGGCCGTCGCCGGGCTCGGTTGGGGATGGGTGCGAGGTACGGCGCGCCGTGCCTGTCGCGCGCCGGAGCACGGTCGAACGACTGGTTGCCGCCCCGACGAACGTTGGATACGGTGCTTGTTACCGAGCGGTAACTTCTCTGTGCCAGTCCTCCCCCGAATCGGAGACCATCCATGTCCGACGTGTCCTTCCAGCTCAACGAAGACCAGCTGCAGATCCAGAAGTGGATCCACGACTTCGCCGAGGACGTCGTACGCCCTGCGGCCCACGAATGGGACGAGAAGGAGGAGTTCCCGTGGCCCATCGTCGAGGAGGCCGCCAAGATCGGGCTCTACGGCATGGACTTCGTGGCCAACGCCATGCTCGCCGACCCCACCGGGCTCACCATGCCCGTCGCCCTCGAAGAGCTGTTCTGGGGTGACGCCGGCATCGGCCTCGCCATCTTCGGCACATCTCTCGCCGCCGCCGGGATCCTCGGCAACGGCACCGCCGAGCAGGTCGGCGAATGGGTGCCGCAGTGCTACGGCACCCCGGAGAAGATCCAGCTCGGCGCCTTCTGCGTGAGCGAGCCCGACGCCGGCTCCGACGTGTCATCGCTGCGCACCAGGGCGGTCTACGACGAGGCCAAGGACGAGTGGGTCCTCAACGGCACCAAGGCGTGGATCACCAACGGCGGCATCGCCGACATCCACGTGGTCGTCGCGTCGGTCGACTCCGAGCTCAAGGGCCGTGGTCAGGCGAGCTTCATCATCCCGCCCAACACCCCTGGCCTCAGCCAGGGCCAGAAGTACTCCAAGCTCGGCATCCGCGCCTCGCACACCGCCGAGGTCGTCTTGGACGACGTCCGCGTACCGGGCAGCTGCCTGCTCGGGGGCAAGGACAAGCTCGACGAGAAGCTGGCCCGGGCTCGCGAGGCCAAGACCAACCCGGCCGCCGCGCACTCCGGCAAGCAGCCGGCCATGGCCACCTTCGAGGCCACCCGCCCCGCCGTCGCCGCCCAGGCCATCGGCATCGCCCGCGCTGCCTACGAGTACGCCCTCCAGTACGCCAAGGACCGCTCGGCGTTCGGCAAGCCCATCATCCAGAACCAGGGCATCTCGTTCATGCTCGCCGACATGGCCACCGAGATCGACGCCGCCCGCCTGCTCGTGTGGCGTGCTGCGTGGCTGTCGAAGAACGGCACCTACAAGAACGCCGAAGGTTCGATGAGCAAGCTCAAGGCCGGTCGCACCGCGGTGTGGGCGTCCGAGCGGGCCATCCAGATCCTCGGCGGCTACGGCTACGTCAAGGAGTACCCGGTGGAGCGCTTCTACCGCGACGCCAAGATCTTCGACATCTTCGAAGGCACCGAGCAGATCCAGCAGCTCGTCATCGCCCGAGCGATCAGCGG
>CAZALT010000256.1:0-1874 GCA_964485515.1 uncultured Rhabdothermincola sp.
TAGCAGAACGAGGCAAGCTTGGGGATCACGGCGGTCCGATCGGGGTTGCGAGCGTGGAGACGCGCGAGACGGGTCGTCTCAGCAGCGGGCTACCGGTAGGGTAGGGACAGATACTTGATCAAGCAAACTATTGGGCGACTCGACTATGAGTGACATCCGACACAAGATCGAGCCGAGCGGAGCCTCCGAGCTCACGCCCGAACGGCGCGTGCTGACCACCGACATCTTCCAGCTGCTGTTCCAGATGGGCGACTCGCTCAAGGCCCGGATCCAGCAGGCGGCCGAAGGCCGAGGTCTCGGCCTGGCCCACGTCGCGCTGCTCCACGAGCTGCGCACCCCGTGCCGCATGGGCCAGCTCGCCCGCGAGCTCGGCTACGACGCCTCCCACATCACCGCCATCGTCGACCGGCTCGAAGAGCGAGGCCTCGTCGTCCGCTCCGGAGACCCCAACGACCGACGGGTCAAGCTGATCGAACGCACGCCCGAGGGTGCAGCCGTCTCCGACGAGATCGAGCAGGAGCTCGTCGAAGCCGACGAGGTCTTCATCCGCCTCCCCATCGCCGACTGCCGCAAGATCCGCGACCTCCTCCAAAAGGGCATCGACCGCTACAACGCCACGCTCCCCGGCTCGGCAACCGACGCCGGCTGAGACGCGCGCCCCGGTCGGAGGCTTGGGTCACGCCCGACTCACCGTCACGCGCCGCACCCCCGCCCCCCACCCCTGCCCCTCACTGGGGCAGCGGCGGGCAGTCGGCGCCCGTGATGGCGATGTCTTTGCAGATGGTGTCCCGGGCAACCTTCCATCGGCCGTCGATGAGCATCGCCTCCCCCTTCCGGTAGTTGATCCCCGTCGACAGCTGGTAGAGGAACCAGGCGTGGTTGGGGGTGTCGAAGCTCACCGCTTCGACGTAGGCCCGCGGGCTGCTGAGGTGTCCCAAGTCGCCGGCCCTCGCCACCACCCTGGTCTCGGCGACGCCCCGGGGGTCGCTGATGTGCTCGAGGGTGGTGCTGTCGTGCGGCGGGTCGTACGCACCGGCTACCGCGGCGCGCACCGCCTCCTCGGCGGCCACGGGATCGTCCGGCGGATCCCCTCGCGGAAGTGGCGGCGCACATCGAGGCGGCGACTCGGACCAGATCCGAACGAAGTGGTCGACGACCCTGCCCGAGGAGGTGCGGAATGCCAGCCGAGCCCAGCGAGGATCGGCCGCCGTTCGCCGCGCCGGGCACTCGCTGATCCGGGGGAGCATGGCGACGGTCACCGCACTGGACGACCGGCCCGGGAGGGTGACGGGCGGACCGGTGGCGAGGTCGTCGTCGAGGCTCCAGTAGGTGTCGCGGTCCGACACGCCGACGATCACCCGTGGGTGGAACCCGTGGACCTCGTCGCCGGCGTCGAGGCCCGAGCCGCCGACGAGCGTGACCCCGACCAGCTCGACGGGCGACATCGACTCGTTGCGGATCTCGCCCTCGACGTCGGACCAGGTGCCGGCCGAGATCGGCGGCCCGTGGAGGCGAACCGACAGGATCGGGTTGACCGGACCCCACACGTGCACGGCCCAGCCCGCCATCGTGGCCAACCCGATGAGGCCGACCACGGCGGGGACCGGGCTACGTCGGCCGGTCAGGAGTGGCGCCCCGTCCCCCGACCCTTCAGGCTCGATCGACGTGCGGGCCTGCCACGGATGGCGCCGTGCCCGCAACGCGACGAGGGTGAGGGCCGAGCCGGCGACGACCACGGGAGCCGCGATCGCGACCCACGTGGGCTCCGTGCCGATCCACGCGGCCACCAGGTAGCTGCACTGCACCGCGACCAAGAGGCAGACGGTGACGACGGCGGTGGCGCTGAGCGCGTGGGCCGCGGAGGATCGCAGGAC
>CAZALT010000256.1:1974-3711 GCA_964485515.1 uncultured Rhabdothermincola sp.
CGACGGGGTCGACGGGGTCGACGGTCCGGTGGAAGGCGATCGTGATCGCAGCGACCGTCACCGAGACGGCGAACGCCCAGCCCTGGGCGAGGAGCAGCCGACGGTCGACGTGGTCTCGCACCCGTCGTGTCTCCGGTGAGACCGACCGGGTGACCCCCCGGGGCAGCCGGGTCAAGGTGACCTCGGCGCCGACGATGCCCGCGGCGCAGCCGGCGAGGACCCACAGGAGACCGCTGACGTGGATTCCGATAGCGGCCGTGACCGCGTCGGCGATGACCACGCCGCCGAGACCGCACACCTGGCGCAGGTCGCGTCGCACCCGGAGGTAGTGCCCGATCCACGCTCGACTCGCGTCGGTGACGGCGAACCCGTGGCGGCCGGCCCACCGGTCGGGATCGACCCGTCCTTGCGCTCGGCGTCCCCGGACGTTCGGGTACGCGCAGACCACCAGCACGACAAGGACGGCGAGGCCGACGACCACGGTGCGACTCCAGAGCTCGATCGGCCGGCTCGCCACGCCAGCACCTGAGGGTGGAGGAGGAGCGGAACGGCCGAGGTGATGTCGGGCTCGCGCCTTCGGTGTGCACCTGCGCGGCGAAAGCGGATGCCCCCTGATCGCGGGCGACCGCGCGCCTCGTCGATCGAGACCGCTGCACCGTAGGCACAACCCGACCGCTTGGCAAGGGCTGCATGGCGATGCATCCCGTGCGAGTTGTCGAACGACCTGGCTGGTCACCCACTCGCTGACGTCGTTGCCGACGCCGAGCGGTCAGTCGCCGGGGGCGGCGACGAAGTCGATGAGCTGCTCGACCGCTCCGACGAGCGGGGGCTCGAGGTCGGTGTAGCTGCTGACCTTGGCGAGGAGCAGCCGCCAGAACTCGTGGGGTTCCGTTATGCCGACGGCCTGGCAGATGCCGTCCTTCCACGGGACGCCCATGGGGATGTCGGGCCACCGGTCGAGGCCTACCAGGCTGGGCTTCACCGCGGCCCAGATGTCGACATAGGGGTGGCCGGTGATGAGGACGTCGGGGTGGTTGATCTCGGCGGCGATGCGCGATTCCTTCGATCGATCGACGAGGTGGTCGAGCAGGACCCCGAGACGACGACCGGGCCGCGGCCCGAAGGCGCGCACGATCTCGGCCAGGTTGTCGGCACCGTCGAGCATCTCGACCACGACGCCCTCGACGCGGAGGTCGTCGCCCCACACCCGCTCGATGAGCTCGGCGTCGTGGCGGCCCTCGACGAGGATGCGGCTCGCCCGGGCGACCCGGGCCGGCGCGTTCTTCACCGCCACCGAACCCGAGGCGGTGCGCTCGGCCTTCTCCACCACCTCACGACGGGGAGCGACGAGCGTGACCTGCTTGCCGTTCACGTTGAAGGCCCCGTCGTAGACCTTGACCTTGTGGTCCCGGCCCTCCTCGGTGCGGATGGTTACCAGGCCCTTCTCGAACGAGACGACGACGCCCTTGATGTCGGTGCCCCGCACGTCGACGGCCAGTCCAGCGGTGGCCTGAACCTTGGGGATGTTCCCGGGTGTGCGGCGCCCCCCTCCGTCGAGGTCGAGAGGTCCGCTCAGGATGCCACCAGCCATAGACGGCCGAACGTAGGGTCCACACACGCGCCCAGGGTGGATAGCCGACTGTGACATGTGTCGGGTTTCGGACCCCTGCTCCTGGAGGACTGCCGTCCCCCAGACCCCCTGCTACGCCCTCAGCCCACCAACTCGCGGATCTTCTC
>CAZALT010000257.1:0-3682 GCA_964485515.1 uncultured Rhabdothermincola sp.
AGGCCTTGGTCGCGTAGTTCACGCCGGGACCGAACGCGGCGATCGCCTCACGGCACCGGGCGCGCAGGTGGTCCTCGTCGTAGACGAACAGCGGCGTGCCGAGCTCGGTGGCGAGCTCGAGGGTGTCGCACCCGCCGATGATCAGCTGGCCGGCTGTACCGACCGTCGCGCTGTCGGGCAGGAGGCGGCGCGGGACGGCACTCACAGGGACTCCGGCGCGCTCACGCCGAGCAGGTCGAGCCCGATGGCCAGGCCGGTCTCGGCCGCCTCGACCAGCCACAGGCGGGCCTGGGTGAGCTCGGGGGCGACCCCATCGCCCATCACGTAGCAGTCGTGGTAGAAGCCGTGCACCGATCCGGCCAGCTCGCGCACCCACGTGGTGATCTTGTGCGGGGCTCGTTCCTTGCCGGCCAACGCGACCACCTCGGGCAGCTCGAACAGCGAGCGGAGCACGTCCAGCTCGCGGTCGTGGATCAGTAGCGTGAGGTCGACGTCGGCGAGGGGAACCCAGACGACGTCGCGCTCGACCGCCACCCGCTTGATGGAGCGGATCCGGGCATAGGCCATCTGCACGTAGTAGACGGGGTTGTCCATCGCCTCGCTCTTGACGACGTCGAAGTCGAAGGTCTGGGGCGTGTCGATGGACTGGAGCAGGTAGGTGAGGCGCGCCGCGTCGGGACCGACCTCGTCGAGGACGTCGCGCAGCTCGATGATGTCGCCGGCCCGCTTCGAGAGGCGCACCGGCTGACCATCGCTGATGAGGTTGACGAGCTGCACGATGGCGGCCTCGAACTGGGACGCGTCGTGGCCGAGCGAGGCCATGGCGGCGCGCATGCGGGCCACGTAGCCGTGGTGGTCGGCTCCCCAGATGTCGATGAGCAGGTCGAATCCCCGGGCGAACTTGTCGCGGTGGTAGGCGATGTCGGGGAGCAAGTAGGTGAACTGGCCGTCGCTCTTGACCAGGACGCGGTCCTTGTCGTCGCCGTGGTCGGTGCTGCGCAGCCAGGTGGCGCCGTCGGCCTCGAAGCTGGCGCCGTGCTCGGCGAGATCGGCGAGCGTGACGGCGATGGCCCCGTTGTCGACGAGCGACGTCTCCGAGAACCACGTGTCGAACGTGACGCCCATGAGGGCGAGCGTCTCGCGGTGATCCGCTATGGCGCGATCTCGTCCCCAGCTGAGGGGCTCGACGTCGGCGGGCATCTCCTTGGCCCAATCGACGATGTACTCGCCGTTGTAGCCGCCCTCGGGGATCGGCTCGCCGTCGCGGCGGGCGACCAGCGACTTGGCGAACTTCTCCATCTGGGTGCCGCGGTCGTTCAGGTAGTACTCCCGCGACACCTCGTAGCCGTTGCGCTGGAGCACCCGGGCGAGCGAATCGCCATAGGCCGCGCCACGCCCGTGACCGGCATGGATGGGTCCGGTGGGGTTGGCGCTGACGAACTCGAGGTTGATGTGGGTGCCGGCACCGGAGTCGAAGCGGGCGTAGCCGGCGACGCCGCCCTCGATCACCTCGACCAGCACGTCGTGGAGCCAGGAGTCGGCGAGCCGGAAGTTGATGAAGCCGGGTCCGGCGATCTCCACGCCGGTGACATGGGCGGGCTTGTCGGCGTCGAGGCGCTCGACGATGGACCCGGCCAGCTCACGTGGGTTCCAACCCGCCTTCTTGGCGGTGACCATGGCGACGTTCGACGACCAGTCGCCGTGCTCGCGGTTTGCGGGACGCTCAAGGCGGATCTCCGCGGGAATTGGCTCGACTTCGAGTGTGGCCAGGACCGTGCGCAGGGCAGCGGCGAGCTCGTCGCGGATCATCGGGCGATCGTACTCACCGACCTTCGCAACCTTCGAAGTCGTTCCGCACCCACCCACGGGGGCTTCTGGCGTGGATACGTGCCGATCGGCGGGAAAGCCAACGCCGTTGTCGCGTGGCCGCAAGGAGATGGAGGAGGCCAGTCGGCGCGCTACAGTCGCCGTCTCCCGCCCTCGTAGCTCAGGGGATAGAGCATCGGCCTCCGGAGCCGTGTGCGCAGGTTCGAATCCTGCCGAGGGCACAAGCGGAAAACAGGCCCTGACCAGGACGTTTGTCCTGGTCAGGCCGTGAGGTCACCGATGGCGAGATCGACCTCGGTCTCGTCGTAGACCGCCACGATCCGGAGCTGTCCGCCGGTGGCCTCGATGAACCGGGCGAGCGTGGTCAGGCGGAGGTTGTCCCGGTGTTCGATCTTGGAGACGTCGCCCTGGGCGATGCCCAGCTCCTCGGCGAGCTGGGTCTGGGTTAGCCCGATCGCCTGGCGCACCTGTGCCAGCGTGGCCCGCTTGCGCTCGACATAGCCGTCGATCTCGACGGTCAGGTCTCGGTGCGCTGCCGCGGCCCGATCGGACTCGAGCACCTTCGCCCGCGCCGCCTTGTACCGCTTCGTACCCTCCCCGGCATCCTTGCCGAGGCGCTCGTCGAGCGGGACCTGGTCGATGGTGTCGTTGAGTCGGCTCATCGTGTTCGTCTCACTTGCACTCGGTGGGTTGTGTGGGCTCGTTCCCAGTCGGGCACGAGCTGGGTCTCGATCAGGTTCACCTTCGACGGATACCAGTTGTTGCCGGCGTCGGCCTTGTCACCCATGAGCATCACGACGGCGACCTCCTCGTTGGTGGCGCCATCGGTGAACCAGACGTAGGCGATGCGGATGACGGGCGGGGCATCGGCATAGGGCGTGTAGTCGGTTGGCGGTGTCCGGCGCAGGGCGAAGGTCTGAAGGCGGGAGATGACGATCGGATGGCTCGGGTCTCCCGGCCTCACCCTCGATGTCGTGGCCGTGTCGTTCGAGCGCATCGAGCAGCGCAGCGATCTCACCGGCGACCTCAAGCTGATCCTCGTCGGCACACAACACCTCGAACTGTGAAGAGAAGAAGGCATGGTGTTCGACTCGGGGCACACGCCCAAGTATGGCTCCCAAGCAATATTGCGTCAACGACATACTTTGAATCTCGGAACATCCGCACGCGAGATCTGGCGGGTTCAGCGGCTAAGTGCGGGTGACAACGACCAATGGAGGCAAGACCATGACCACCACTGGAGTCCAGCGGTCATTGCTGGACCTGCCTGCCGTCGCCGAGCTGTTGAGCGTGAACGAGCACCACGTCCGGCGGCTCGTCGCCGAGCGTCGCATCCCCTTCATCAAGTGGGGCCACTTGCTCCGCTTCGACCCCGACGAAATCAAGGCGTGGCTCGATGCCAACCGCCGTCAGGCACGTTCGGACCGAACTGCCTGACCTCCCTCGCCGGGACATCGACCCTCTCAGCGAGCCACGGTTGCGAGCACGGCGTCGATGCGCTGGTTGGCGATCTCCTCGTCACCGTCGAGGGCTCCGACGTAGGTCGACACCAGGGTCTCGACGCTGTGACCCATCCGCCTCGCCACATCACCGAGCGGCACGCCCGCTCGCAACCAGGTCGTCGCCGCGGCGTGGCGGCAGTCGTAGAGCCGGAGCGGTTCGAGGCCGACGGCTCTCTGCGCGCGCTTTACCCGAACACCGCAAGCTCGACGACGCCGAACCGCTCGCACACTTGGGCAAGCTGTGCTTGGTCGAGCTCACGCATCGGCGGCGAGGTCGCCGATAGCGAGATCGACCTCAGTCTCGTCGTAGACCGCCACGATCCGGAGCTGTCCGCCGGTGGCCTCGATGAACC
>CAZALT010000258.1:0-1914 GCA_964485515.1 uncultured Rhabdothermincola sp.
CTGGTGAGCGCGTTGGAGCAACCACCGCGAGCCCCGCACGACTGGTCGATCGCCGAGTTCGAGCCCGGCGAATGTTGTGACGACTGCGCCACCCTCACCGTCTTTCTCACCGACCCCGCCGCCCAAACGATCACCTGGCCCCTCGCCAAGCCGCGACGCCAACACATCCACCACCGAATCGACGACGCCGAGCTCCCCGTCACCCATCGCACGCGCCGCGAGGGCAGCCCCCACAAGCTGGTTCTCACCAAGACCGCCGAGCTCCACCGCCGAGACACCGAGCGCAGGGCAACGCTCACCACCGCTCTCGAAGCAATCGAGCAGCTCTCCTCCCATCCCCGACCGTCGCGCTCAGGCGTCGGCCGGTAGATCGGGCCACCAACAGCCTCTTCGTTCTACCGGAACGCGGTGTGGCGGTCCCGACTCGCTGACCAGCGTCAGCTCATACGCCAGCTCGAAGCCCTCGGCAACACCGTCACCCTCAACCCCGCAGCCTGTGCGTAGAAGTCGACCGGGCGCGCTGAGAGTCGGCCGCCTGTGGTTGATGGCGTCATAGATTGCATCGGTGGCGCGCCCCTCAGCAGCGAGACGGTCGAAGAAGCTGACGACGCTCGGCTCGTTGACTCCGGGCGAGCGCGGGCAGGTGTTGGACGCGTTGGTTGCGCAGCGTCCCGATCTGGCGGTCGAGGCCGAGCAGCTCGCTGGCGAGCTGCTCTCGTCGGTGTCCATCGACGAGATCGCCGCTCAGGTCGAGGTTGCGCTGATCGGGATCCCGCTGGATGCGCTCGGCTCGCGCTCTGGACGGGTCCGCGGCCGCGGCTACGTCCACGAGGTCGATGCAGCGTGGGAGCTCGTCGAAGAAGCGGTCGAGCCGTTCCGGTCCGATCTCAGGCGGAGGGCGGCGCTCGGCCTCCTCGATGCCGCGGCAAGTCTGGCTGTTGGCCTCGTCGCGGGCTTACACCTCGTGCGCGAGCCGGAGATGGGCACGGTGTTGGCCTACGCCGGTGAGGACGCCCCGTGCGAGCTGGCCAGTGGCGTCCTGGATCTCGCGGCGAAGCTCGGCGTGGAGGTCCCCGAGGACGCTGCCAACGACCACTGGCCCGACTGGGCCGACCTGTGGTGAGCACACAGCGCCGATGAGCGCCAACGACCGTCGGGAGCGGGACTCCGTCGAGGATCTCCTTCGAGAGGTCGAAGAGCTGCGAGCCGAGAACGCCCGCCTCCGCGGCCTGCTGGGGCTCGATGACCGGCCCCAAGAGGGTCACGCCGAAGCCTGGGCGCCGACGTTGCTCGCCGAGCCGTTCGACCAGGCCGCCGTCGACGCCTCCTCCCCGTGGGAGGACAAGCTCGGCCTGTTCCGGTCGCGGTTCGGGGCTCGCTCAGACGTGTACGCCCATCGTTGGGAGAGCACGTCGAGCGGCAAGTCCGGCTGGTCGCCGGCGACGAAGGGACGCTGGTCGAAGGGGCGCCCGCCGAAGGACTACCTCCCGCTCACCGACGAGGTGTTCGCCGCGCACCTGCGAGGCGAACAAGCCATCGGGATCTACCCGCTGCTGCGCGGCGACACGTGCACCGTGTTGGCGTGCGACTTCGACAAGGGCACCTGGGCGCTCGACACGCTCGCCTACCTCGACGCCTGCCACCGCAACGGGGTGCCCGCTGCCCTGGAACGGTCGCGGTCGGGCAACGGGGCTCACGTGTGGGTCTTCTTCGCCGCACCGGTGCCGGCAACGGCTGCTCGCGCCATGGGAACGGCGCTGTTGCGCCAGGCGATGACGGCGCGGGCCGAACTGGACCTATCGAGCTACGACCGGTTCTTCCCATCACAGGACTACCTGCCCAAGGCCGGGTTCGGGAATCTGATCGCCCTCCCGCTCCACGGTGGCTGCGCCGCTCGGGGCACGACAGTGTTCC
>CAZALT010000258.1:2014-3606 GCA_964485515.1 uncultured Rhabdothermincola sp.
CCTCGCTACATCAGCGCGTACCGCGAGGACCTCGAATGGCTGCACCTGCCCCGGGGCCTGACTGGCCAAGTCGAGGGCTTGTTCAAGGATCTCGGCAGCACGCTCGAGGTCATCGACGACCGACCAGAGCCACCGCCGACCGACTTCGAGTTCCGGGGCATGCTTCGACCGCAACAGGAGACGGCGGTGGCGGGCCTGGTCGACCACGAGCTCGGCGTCCTCGTCGCACCGCCTGGTGCGGGCAAGACCGTCATCGCCTGTGCCATCATCGCCCACCACCAGACGCCGACCCTTGTCGTGGTGGACCGCAAGGAGCTGGTCGACCAGTGGCGCTCGCGGCTGCACGACCACCTCGGCGTCGACCCCACCGACGTCGGCCAGATCGGCGGAGGCCGCAACAAACCGACCGGGACCATCGACATAGCGATGATCCAGAGCCTCGCCCGGCGTGACGACCCATCCCTGTTCGACCGCTACGGGTTGATCGTGGTCGACGAGTGCCACCACCTCCCTGCCGTGTCGTTCACCACCTGCATGCGCACCGCGCACCCGACGGTGGCTCGGGCTGACCGCCACCCCGTACCGGCGCGACAAGCTCGAAGCGCTCATCGCGTTCCAGTGCGGGCCCACCCGCCACGAGATCACACCCGCGGCGGTGGAGGGCACCGAGCTCGTCCGACGTGAGCTCGTCGTCCATCAGACCGACACCGAGGTGTCCGAGGAAGAGGCCGCGCACATCCAGCAGGTCTTCCGCGCGATCAGCGAGGACGAACAGCGCACCGCCCAGATCTGCCGCGATGTCCACGACGCCTGTGCGTCGGGTCGGGCCTGCCTCGTGCTCACCCAACGGACCGAGCACATCGACGCCATCGTCACCGGGCTCACCGGACTCGGCGACGCGGCGCTCGTCCTCAAGGGCGGCCTCGGCAAGAAGGCGCGCGCCGCGGTGAGCGACGCCATCGCCGCCCGCGATCCCGACACGGGCATCGTGCTGGTCGCCACCGCCTCCTACCTCGGCGAGGGCTTCGACTGGCCCGAGCTCGACACCCTCTTCCTCGCCTTTCCGCTCGCGTTCAAAGGGCGGGTCGTCCAGTACGTCGGAAGGCTGCTGCGCACCCACGAAGGCAAGCACCACGTCGAGCTCCACGACTACGTCGACGGTCGCATCCCGGTTCTCGACCGCATGCACACCAAACGGCTCCCCGCCTACGCCACCTTGGCCTTCGACGTCCCCAAGACCCGACGACGTCCAACACCACCGAGAACCGCTTCAGGAGATGAGATCGATGCCTTCTGATGATCAGGGATGGCTGGACCTCGATGAACCGGACCTCGACGACCTGATCGAGCAGATCACTGTCGATGCCTACGGCGTCGAGGGCTACTGGTCGTTCCGCCAAGCGTTCGAGGACCACATCCAGTTCCCGGTGGCGGCCTCGGTCGTCGGTGCCGAAGTCACCGTGTCCGAGGTCGACTTCGACGGCGACGAACGCCGCGGCCTCACCGCAACGGTCCAACGCGACGGCCGTGCCTGGGCCGTCTCACTCATCGACGTCGAGAGCGACGCTGGTCACCGGTTCACCCGCCTCACC
>CAZALT010000259.1:0-1206 GCA_964485515.1 uncultured Rhabdothermincola sp.
CATCGACCTCGCAGTGGGTCGATGCGGAAGCTTGACAGGCCGACGTTCTCGCGGACCTTCAGGCCGCGCTCGCGCAACGCGGTAGCGATTTCGGCGCGATGGAGGTCGGGAGGCGTCGGGGCGCGGGCGATCAGATCGGCCGAGCGCTCGATCCCGTCGCGGGCGTTCTTCAGGTACGTCTGGAGCATGGTCAGGCCGGTGGATGAAGATTCGGTGAGCTTCATCTCCTCGGGATCGAACGAGCAGAAGACCACGACCTCGGCACGTGCCCGAGTGACCGCAACGTTGAGGCGTCGCTCGCCTCCCTTCTTGTTGAGAGGGCCGAAGTTCAGGGGGAGCCTGCCACGGGTGGTGGTGCCGTCGTCATCGACGACCAACGGTGGCGAGAACGCGACGGACAGCATCACGACGTCCCGCTCGTCGCCCTGCACGCTCTCGAGGTTGCGGACGATGAGCCCGTCCTCGCCTTCGTCTTCCAGCAGCGCCTTGATGCGGTCGTCGCCCGTCTCCTCCAGCATGCGGACGATTCGTGCCTGCTGCGGGACGTTGAGCGTCACCACCGCGATGCTCTCGCCACTGGTGAGTGGGTCGTGGACACGCTGGAGAATCTCGTCGACGATCGCCTGGGCCTCGGCGCCGTTGGTGCGCAGATCGTCGCCCTTTATCTCTCGTTCGAACAGACCGTCGACGCGGCGCCACCCGATGGGCGTGACCTCGGGTCCGGCAGGCGAGGGGAAGGTGGTGAGCCGATCCTCGTAGAAGTTGTGGTTGCTGAACGCGATGAGCGCTTCGTGGCGGCTGCGGTAGTGACACTCGAGATAGAGGCGAGGGATGTTCGACTCGACCGCCTCCGACAGGATGCTCTCGAGGTCCTCGTACAGGGTCTCGTCCGAAGGATCGAGCTCTGCGTTTGGGTCGCCTGACGCGCTTCCGCCGAAGCGGCTAGGCGGCATCTGGCGGGTGTCACCGACAACGACCACCGATCGGGCCCGACCAATCGCACCGATTGCCTGGGGCACCTCGATCTGGGATGCCTCGTCGAACACGACCATGTCGAAGGTGATCGACCCGGGCGGAACGAAGCGAGCCACAGAGTCCGGGCTCATCAAGAAGCACGGCGTGAGGTCCGGCAGGATGTCGCTGTACTCGTCGACGAGGCGGCGGATCGAGAGGCGTCTGGACTTGCGTGCCAGCTCCTGCTCGAGC
>CAZALT010000259.1:1216-2160 GCA_964485515.1 uncultured Rhabdothermincola sp.
CCCACTTCCCGATGCGCCGTCCGCCGCGAACGGGACGGGCGGCGACGAGCTCGCTGGGGATGAGGTCGCGGATGATCTGGCGCCGAGCGCCGTCGTTGGCGACGAAGTCCTCGATGCGCCGGTCGTGCGACCGGCCGTCGAACAGGTCGATCCGCCCCGACTCCAGCCGCTCTTGGAGCACGGTCGCGATGAAGCCGCGGCGGAACTGCTCATACGCGCTGTCGCCGCTGACCTCACCACGAAGGATCTCAGACCGGATGTGACCCAAACCGACCTCGCGTAGCGGGCCGATGAGGTCGATGACCTCGCACCAGCGTTGAAGGGTGAGGAAGCGCGGCGCGTCGGCTTGCCAGGTGGACCCGGATTCGGCCCACGCCGCCATGAAAGAGCGGCCCGCCATCCAGCGATCGAGGGACTCATCGGTCATCCCGAGGTTCGAGACGAAGTTCTGCCACCACGCGGTAGCGCTCGAGATGGTGTCGACGACCCGCTGATCGGGGAGCCAACCTGCGGCGAGGGCACGGCTGGCGGCGATCGAGGCAGGCGTGCTGAGCACGCGAGCCTCGTCGGGAAGACCCGCGAGCCGGGCGCGCATCTCGCCCACGACGGCGGGATCGAACGGGGACCAGCCCGGGCTGATGCTCCCGCCCGGGATCGCGTTGACCGCCGCGTACGCCGCGCTGAGGTCGGGGGTCCCGGCCGCCGCCGAGTGCAAGAGCGCGAGCAGGTCCGCGGCGGGCCGTTCGGTCGGTGCCCGTAGGAATGGTGCGATCTGGGCCTGGAATGCGCGGGTCTTCTTGCCGCGGCTGAGCATCCCGGCGGTGGTGGACTCGGTCCCGGCCGCGAGGAGCGGACCGAGATCGGTCGAGTACACCGATTCGGAGAACACCTCGAGGACCGGTGCCTGGCCGGCGAGGAACGCGTCGAGGAGCCCGAAGGCGTGG
>CAZALT010000259.1:2170-3599 GCA_964485515.1 uncultured Rhabdothermincola sp.
GGCGTGGTCGCGCTGGGCGGCCCATGGCGGCGACGCGAGCTGGGCGATCTCGGCCCCGGTCGGAAGCTGGCCGAGTTGCCAGAGCTCCAGCGTGCGGTGGACCAGGTGGAGGTCGGCGGGGGCCGCGATGGCTTCGACGACCTGCGGGTGCTCGTTGAGGACGGCGCGCAGCGTCGCGAGGGACTCGACCGCCGAGGCAAGCGTGGGCGCGTCGATGGTGGCGAATGTGCCTCGATCAGCAAGGGTCCACGCCGAACCCAACGCGAGCGAGCCGGGGCCGATGAGACGAGGCAGGTTCAGCAGGACTTCTCGAGCGACAGGCAGCCCGACGTCGGCGGTGGAAACAAACGACAGCGGCACCTCGAGTGCCGGCCCGTCATCCAGTCCCATCGACTCCTGACGGGCGCTCCACGCCGAGTGGCCCGCAGCGTTGGGCGTGTGCAGCGCGTCGCGGTAGTCGGTGAGGACCTGGGCGTCAGACGACCACTTGGCGCTGACCTCGTTCCACTCGGTCGTGCGATCGAGAGCGGCGAAGTCGAGCGACTCCCGGATCTGCGAGCGGATCTGATCGGGTTTCGAGCCCTTGTCGTGCAGGTCGAGGCAGAACGAGCCGAGGCCTGCCCGGTCGAGGCGCTTCTTCACCACGCCCAGCGCGGCTTGTTTCTCGGCGACGAACAGCACCTTCTTGCCCGCGGCGATGCTCGCCGCGAGGAGGTTGGCGATCGTCTGGCTCTTGCCTGTGCCAGGAGGTCCCTCCAAGACGAACGAGCGGCCCTCGACCGCCCACCGCACCGCTTCGAGCTGCGACTGGTCGACCTCGATCGGGCACCGCAGGCTCGCGGCGTCGAGCGTCGTCTCGGGCTCTATGTTGTCGAAGCTCTCGTTGGGGTGCTCGACGAGGTGTTTCACCACTGGGCTATCGAGGAAGGTCTCCCAGTGGTCCCGCATGTCCTTCCAGAGCCTGAACGTCGAGAAGTTCAACACCGCGAGATACGCATCCTCGCCCACGACGGCGTCGCGGATGTTTGCCTGGCTCAGCGCTTCGCGGACCTTGAGGATGAGGTGGTTCACGTCGATGCCGGCGTCGTCGTTGGCCGGGGTCTCGAGTGCATCAAGCGTGATGCCGTGCGTCTGACGCAGCTTCTCCAGCAAGCAGTAGTTGGGGATCACATCAGCGGTGTCGCCCGTCGTGATGCGGAAGCCGGTCGATCCCTTGCCCGTGATGCGCACGGGAATGAGGAACAGGGGCGCCCGTCCGAGGTTCTCAGCGGCTCGCCCACGGGTTGTCACCGTTTCGCGCCACGACAGCGTGCCGATGGTGAGGAACAGCGTGTTCGCCCCCGTCTGCGTCTCGACCTCGCGTGCCCGGCGACGGAGGCCGTTGATCTCGCGGTCGAGCATCGAGGTCAGCGCGTCGTCGAACATGTCC
>CAZALT010000260.1:0-3550 GCA_964485515.1 uncultured Rhabdothermincola sp.
CCGAACATCTTGGTGCTGATGTGCGACGAGCTGCGCTACCCGCCGGTCTACGAGGCCGCGGGTGGTCTGGCCTTCCGCCAGCAGTACCTGCGCACCCAGCAGGCGCTGCGCGAGACCGGCCTCGAGATGCACCGCCACTACGTCGCGTCGACCGCGTGCATCCCCAGCCGGGCGTCGCTGTTCACCGGCCACTACCCGTCGCTGCACGGCGTGACCAACACCGACGGCGTGGCCAAGTCGGCCCACGACGCCGACATGTACTGGCTCGATCCCAACAGCGTGCCCACCATGGGCGACTACTTCCGGGCCGGCGGCTACCGCACGTTCTACAAGGGCAAGTGGCACGGCTCGCACGCCGATCTCCAGGTTCCGGGCACGCGGAGCTCGATCCCCAGCTACGACGCCCAGGGCAACCGCGACCGCGCCCTCGAGCAGCAGTACATCGACGCCGACCGCATGGACGGCTACGGCTTCGAGGGATGGGTCGGACCGGAACCGCACGGCAAGAGCGCCCTCAACAGCGCATCGAGCCCGATCCCACCCGCCCAGGGCCGCGACCAGGCCTTCGCCGGCCAGACCGTCGACCTCATCGCCGACCTCGACCGGCACGGGTGCGACCAGCCGTTCCTGGCCGTCTCCTCGTTCGTCGACCCCCACGACATCGCGCTGTGGGGCTTCGCCACGCGCGCCTCGGGCGGCTTCGACTTCGACATCGAGGACATCGTCCCCGCCTTCGAGGAGCTGTTCGACCCGGTCCAGTTCGCGGCCACGCTCGCCGACGCCCTCGACACCAAGCCCAGCTGCCAGCTCGACTACCGCAACAGCTACCACGAGTGGTTGCAGGGCGTTCCGCCCCGGGACTACTGGCGCCTCTACTACCAGCTCCAGAAGAACTCGGACGACCAGATGCATCGGGTCTACGAGGCGCTCAGGGCGTCGAGCTACTACGACAACACCATCGTCGTGTTCACCTCGGACCACGGCGACCTGCTCGGCTCGCACGGCTACATGCACCAGAAGTGGCACAACGCCTATGACGAGACCGTCCGGGTGCCCATGATCGTCTCGAACCCGACGATGTTCCCCGAGCCGGTCGGCATCGACGACCTCACGAGCCACATCGACATCCTGCCCACGCTGCTGGGCCTCGCCGGGCTCGACGCGAACGCGCTCCTGCCCGCCGCGGCGATCGGTCACACCGACGCCGTCCCGCTCGTCGGCCGGGACCTCAGCGGGCTCGTGCGCGGCACGGTGGCGTCGGTCGACGACCCGCTCTACTTCATGACCGACGACGAGATCAGCCGCGGCAGCAACGACCAGAACCTGTTCGGCCTGTTCTTCGACCCGGTCATCCAGCCGAACCACATCGAGACCGTGATCGCCAAGGTCGACGGCGAGGTGTGGAAGTACAGCCGCTACTTCGACAACCCCCAGTTCTGGAGCTCCCCGGGCACACCCGGTGATGACGGGGTCATGGACGTCTACGTCCGCGAGGACATCCCGATGGGATCCAACCCACCCGAGGGCGTCCACCACATCGCCTGCACCCGCACGGTCAAGTACACACCGGCCGCCGACGAACACGAGCTCTACAACGTGACCGCCGACCCGATGGAGCTCGACAACCTCGCCGGGTCCGCGGCGGCCGCCGAGGTCGAGGCGACCATGGCCGATCTGCTCAGCCAGCAGCGCGCCGCCAAGCGCCTCTACCCGGTGAGCGGACCGGTACCCGGCCAGATCGCGCCCCCGGCGTCCCGGGCCATCGCCCTTCCCGCCCCGCAGCCCACCACGTGCGGGACGAACCCACCGGTGCCCCCGGTGCCCGTCCCGGCGGCACCTCCTGCCGAGCCCGTGGCCGCCGAGCCCGTGGCCGCCGAGGCCCCGCTGGTCGTACCTCGCTACACCGGCTGACAGCGGGCGGTCAGGCCGAGACGAACAGGCCGACCGACAGCAGCACGCCGTAGACGAGCTGCACCTTGCCCGTGGCGCCGAGCACGGGGATGAGCGCGGGGCCCTTGGCCCCCGACAGCACGGCGAGCAGCGGCTTCTGCGCCACGAAGATGGCGACGAAGGCCAGGATGGCCCACGGCCGCGTGCCCAGACCGGCGATGATCGGGATCAGCAGGAACGGGACGAGCAGGAGGGCGAAGTAGAGCCAACGGGTGGTCTTGTCGCCGAGGCGCACCGCCAACGTGCGCTTGCCGGCCACCGTGTCGGTGGGGATGTCGCGCAGGTTGTTGACGACGAGCAGCGCGGTGGCCAGGCACCCGACGGCCACGGCAGCGGGCCACACGATCCAGGGCATCGGAGGGCTGAAGGAGGCACCGAACGGCTCATCGCCGAAACCGAGGTAGAGCCCGCTCCTCAGCCGCCCGTGCACCTGCACGAAGCACGAGCCGACCGTGGCGACCAGGCCGAAGAACACGAACACGAACAACTCACCGAAGCCGTAGTAGCCGTAGGGCTTGGGACCGCCGGTGTAGAACCAGCCGGCGGCGAACGACAGCAGACCCACCAGGATCAGCCACCACGACGCCACGGCCGCGAGGTAGAGCCCGGCGACGGCGGCCACGACGAAGGACAGGTACGCCGCCCTCTTGACCGCTCCCGGCGTCTTCAACCCGGATCCCACGAGACGGATCGGCCCGACTCGCGTCTCGTCGTCGGTCCCCTTCACCCCGTCGCTGTAGTCGTTGGCGAAGTTGGTGCCGATCTGGAGGAACAGGGCGACGATCAGCGCCGCGGCGAACCGATAGAGGTCAAGGCCCTTGGGGCCACCCGACGACAGCGGGTGGACCTCGACACCGGGCGCCGTGTTGAGCCAGCCTCCGGATCCGACGACGACGAACACCCCGGCCGCGCAGGCCGTGCCGACGAGCACGGGGACGATCGCGGCGGGCAGCGTGCGAGGGCGCGCCCCGGCCAGCCAGATCTTCCAGCCCTCGGGGGGCGGGGTGGGTCCGGGCAGTCCGCCGGGTGCCGTCACGGCTGCGCCGGCCAGGAGTCGCCGTCAGGTCCGCCGAAGGGGTCGAGGTCGCTCACGGGACCAGCATGGCCGCGGCGGTCGATCGCCGTGCAACTCCGGGCCTGGGTCACCGACAGTCGACCGCGACCCTGATCGCCGCGCAGACCTCACGCATGCGGTCGTCGCTGAGCCGACCGATCCGATCGGTCAACAGCGAGAGCGAAGCCTGCTCGACCGCGTCGAGGCTCACCACGCACGGCTGCACGATCGGGTCGGTCGTGGGATCGAGCTCGACCTCGCTGGCCAATCCACGGATCGTGGTCGTGCATGGGGCCACGAGCGCTGCTCGGCGCCGGGGGATCGCCATGTCTCGAGAGAGCACCACCACCGGACGACGACCCGCGATCGCGAGGTCGCACCACCACACCTCGCCGCGCATCGGTGATCTCATGACGAGCTCGCACGGCGAACCGCATCGCCCCACGAGGCCAGGTCGCCCCACTCGTCGGGCTCGTCGACCGGGTGGCGTTCGTACGCCTCGATGTAGGCGGCGTCGATCTCCTCCGACCGCTTCTGGTCGACGTA
>CAZALT010000261.1:0-3546 GCA_964485515.1 uncultured Rhabdothermincola sp.
CCGCCGTCCGGTCAGCCAGGTAGGAGCTCCAGAGCGCCTCGCCCGTAGGGGCGGACGACGCTGAAGTGCCGATGATCGATCGTGGCGATGCGGTCGACTCCGTGGCGCTCGACCAGGACAACGAGGCTGGCGTCGGTCGCTCCGAGCGGCAGGTCGGCGTACTGCTCGATGAGATCCGCGATCCGCGCCCAGTCCTCTCGGCTGAGTGGTTCCACCACGAGGTCCCCCGCTGCGATGGAGCGAACGAACGCTGCCTCGGCTGCTGGTCCGAGCTGACGGTCGATCAGGTGACAGGTCTCGGCGACCACGAGTGGCGTCGTACGGAAGGGTCGTCGCTCACGTTCGAGCAGCTCGCGACACGCTTGATGGTCGGGATCGCCCTCGTCTGCCGAGGCGAGCAGCACGCCCGTGTCGACGATGAGCACTCAACTTCGGCCGAAAGTCTCGGCCAGCATCTCGTCGGCATCGCGGGCCCGACGACCTGACGTCGAGGTCCCGAGCGCAACGAATCCAGGAGTCGACGTCGACTCAGCAGCTTCCTCAGGCTCGGGAAGCTCCAGGGCCAGGAGAGCGAGCAGCTCATCGACGGAGATTCCGCGGCGTGCCGCCTCGGCTGAGAACCGTGCGACCGCCTCCTCGGGGATCTCGACGATGGACATGCGTTGAGCGTACCTCTGCAACTGCGCCCAGCGGAGACCTGCTTCCGCTTTAGCCTCAGAGGGCAGGTGAACATGCATCAAGAGCGGGCGGGTTCAATCGGTGAGAGCTCCGGGTTCCGGTTCGCCCATCCCCGCTGCTACGCCGCAGAGCTGAACGACTGCTCGACGACGATCAGCGGCGAGCACGCCATCTCGGCGGCGATGCTTGAGCTCTTCGCCAGCGACGGCGTCGTGAGCCTCGCCGGGCTCACCTCGATGAGCGACGACGAACGTCAGGCCTTGCCCGTGAAGGCCTTCACCTCGAACGTCCTGCGCACGAGCCACAACTCGTGAATGTGCCCACTGGACGATCTTGGCGGGCGGTTCGTCGCTCGGCTGCTCGATGTCGGCACATGTCCATCACGGACGTGGATTCGCCACCGGACGCCCGCCTTCATCGCACGGGTGGCGATGGGTCGGCTCTTTCGGAATCAGCCCGACGTCAAGGACATGGACCGCCAGGGAGCACGGCGTCATCACCCGTCGACACGATCCCTCCGTTCAATAGCCGCCTCATGAGCTGCCCAACGATGTCGCCGCCGAGCGAGACGTCGTCCCAAGAGATCGAGCTCAAGACCTGCGGCATGACCAACCGCTGTTGAAGCCGCGCACCACTGCTCCCTCGGCGACTCGACCGACCTGACCACCACCGCGCTCGCGGTGGCGTCACCCCGTGTGCGAACGCGACCCGCAGGCGCCCGCGCCTCAGGGCAAGACGTTGCAGACCGTGGTGGCGTAGGACGTCAGCTCCTGGATCGCCCGCTCGACACCTCGATCACGCCCCGTGGCCTGGGCTCGCTCCGGGTCGAGGAGGAGCTCGTGGAGCAGGTCGACGCTGTCGTGCCGGTCAGCGGGCAACGAGCTTCGCAAGGCATCGAAGCCGCCTTCGTCCGCCCCGGCGGCCGCGGCGATCTGCACCCGATCCTCGGGCCTCAGGTTCGGCACCTGGACGAGCAGGCTTGCCCACGCACCCGATATCGACCCCCCGTGCCCGAGGTGGACGTCGTACACCCCGGGCACGGTCGCGGTGGCCAACGGCCCGCAGTCGGGCTCGTCGTCCTGCGTCCAGGACCACACGCCGAACGCGACGATCACGAGGACGACGGCCAGGCCGGCGACGCCGGCCATGGTCCGATTTCGGGCACGTCGCTCCCGGGCCGCCGCTCGCTCGAGACGTGCTGACCTCTGCTGTTCCGCCACCTGCGTGAAGCTACCCGGCTTCGCACTCGAGCTCGGCGCCGATCCCTTCGGCTCCGAAGCTGTTGTCGCCCGCGACCATCAGGCCCCGAGGATCTCGGCGGCGATGGCCTCGGCGGCGGCGGCAGGATCGTCGGCCTGGGTGACGGCCCGACCGATGACCAGGAGATCGGCACCGGCTGCGATCGCATCGGACGGCGTCGCGATGCGCGCCTGGTCGTGGGTGGCGGTGCCGGCGGGGCGGATGCCCGGCACGACGGCGAGGAGGTTCGGGGCCAGCTGCTTGGCGTCGTGCACGTCAGACGCGGCGCACACGATGCCGCCGCACCCCGATTCGACGGCCAGCGCGATGCGGTGCGGAACGACGTGGTCCGGAGCGCCGTCGTCGCTGGTGAGCACAGTGACGGCCAGCGCGACCGGTGCCGGGAGACCCGCAGCCGCCGCCCCTTCGTTGAGCCCGTCGACCCCGGCACGCAGCATGGCTGCGTCGCCCCGGGCGTGCAGCGTGAGGTACGACGCGCCCAGCGAGCCGAGCACTCGGGCGGCCTTGTTCACGGTGGTGGGGATGTCGAGGAGCTTCAGGTCGACGAACACCTCGAAGCCGGCCGCGGTCAGCGAGGTGACCGCGTCGGGCCCCGCCGCACTGAACAGCTCGAGACCGACCTTGGCCACACCGATCGACGGGCGGACCGCCTTGGCCAGACGAAGCGCATCGACCATGTCGTCGACGTCGAGCGCGATGGCGAGCCGAGCTCGGACCTCGTCGGGCATCCCGTCGTCCACCGTCCCTGCTTCCTCCGTCGTCTCCTCCGACTCGCCGGTCACCTCAGGCATGTCCCACTCCTGTCAGTTCGGACACGGCCGAGATGCCGTGACCTGCGCACCACTCCCCCAGCTCCCGCTGGATCCTGGCGATGGACCCCGGCTCGGCGAAGCTCGCCGTGCCGACCTGCACCGCGGAGGCGCCGGCCATCAGCAGCTCGACGGCGTCGACTCCTCGGGCCACACCACCGACCCCCACGATGGGCAGATCCGGCAAGGCGGCGTGCACGTCGTACACCGCCCGAACGGCCACCGGGTGGATCGCCGGGCCCGACAGGCCTCCTCCCCGACCCCCGAGGATCGGTGTCCGAGACTCGAGATCGAGGATCATGCCCATGAGCGTGTTGACCAGCGTGACCGCCTCGGCGCCTGCCTCCGCCGCGGCCGCGGCGATCTCCACCAGGTTCGTCACGTTGGGGCTGAGCTTGGCCCACAGCGGCTTGCCGGTACCTGCGGCGACCACCGCGGCGAGCGCCTCGGCCGTGGTCTCAGGTGCGTGGGCGAAGATCTGGCCCCGGTCGTGGTGGTTGGGGCACGACAGGTTGACCTCGATGGCGACGATGCCGTCGCAACCGACGAGGAGCTCGGTGGCCCGTGCGTAGTCGGCCACCTCGGTGCCCCAGATGCTGGCGACCACCGTCGCTCCGGTGTCGAGCACGGCGGGGAGCTCGTCGTCGCGCCACGCCTGCACACCGGGCCCCTGGAGCCCGACGCTGTTGAGCATGCCCGCCGCGGTCTCGTGGACTCGAGGCGGAGGGTTCCCCGGCCACGGGTCGGCCGAGAGCGACTTCACGACGACGGCGCCGATGCTCGACAGGTCGACGTAGCG
>CAZALT010000262.1:0-3514 GCA_964485515.1 uncultured Rhabdothermincola sp.
CGGGCTCCGAGCGCGGCGAGGATCAGCGTCGTCGCTCCGACGACGACCTCTCGCACGAGCACGACGATGCTGAACCACAGCGGCGCACCGTCGACCGCGATGATCCCGCCGATGCCCACGAAGAACAGCAGGCGATCGGCGAGCGGATCGAGCACCTTGCCCAGCTCGGAGACCTGGTTGAAACGTCGGGCGATGTAGCCATCGGCCCAGTCGGTGGCACCGCAGGCGGCGAGGATCACCGCGGCCTGGAACCGTTCGTCCTGTCCGAGCAGCAGCCACAGGTACACCGGCAGGCACAGCAGCCGCAGGACCGTGAGGACGTTGGGAATCGTGAGGATGCGATCCGCGGCCGGCTCAGCCGCGATCTCGGTGTCCGATGTGCTGGTTCGGTCGGGCGACGCCACGTGCGCAGCCTACGATCCCCGCGGGACCTCTACGAGACCAGACCGACGACTTGGGAGCGCACATGGCCACCGTCTTCACCATGATCATCGAAGGCCAGCTTCCGGGGCGCTTCGTGTGGCGTGACGAGGTGTGCGTCGCGTTCCTGTCGATCGCTCCCATCCAACCTGGTCACACGCTCGTCGTGCCCATCGCCGAGGTGGACAACTGGGTCGACCTCGACGACGACACGCTCGCCCATCTCACGAAGGTGTCCAAGAAGGTCGCCATCGCCCAGCAGGAGGCGTTCAGCCCCGAGCGCGTCGGGCTGATGATCGCCGGCCTCGAGGTCCCCCATGTGCACCTGCACGCCATCCCGATAAACGGCGTGCACGACCTCGACTTCGGCAACGCCGACACCGACCCCGAAGGCGCCGCCCTCGACCAGGCGGCCGACAAGCTCCGCCAAGCGTTGGGCACCACCGACCTGGCCTGACGGCCTGACGGCCTGACGGGCTGACGGGCTGACGGTCACTGCCGTTCAGATGCCAAAACGATGAACGCCGGACGACGCGTCGAGGTCACCGTGGCGAGAAGTCGAAGGAAGCCTGGGGTTGCAGGGGTTCGCCGTGCTCGTCGAGCGGCAGCGCCTTCTCGATGAGCTCGGGGCCGTCGTTGCGCACGTTGCTCACCAGGGTGCTGACCGGGTGGATCGTGAGCAGCGAGTCGGGCGCCGGCACGAGCAACGTGCTGAGCAGATCCAGGTCGTGCTCGTCCCGGTCGAGCCACCGGTCCCACGTCGCGGGCGGAAGGATCACCGGCATGCGGTCGTGGATCTCGCTCACCGCAGCGTTGGGTTCGCCGGTGATGATGGTGCACGAGTGCACCCACTCGTCGGGCTGGCTCGGGTTGCGCCACGTGGCCCACAGGCCGGCGAACGCCAGTAGCTCACCGTCAGCCCGGCTCAGGTAGTACGGCTGCTTCTTCTTGGTGCCCTCGATGGGCTTCCACTCGTAGAAGCCGTCGGCCGCGACGATGCACCGGCGCTTCTCGAACGACGACTTGAAGGCGTTTCGCTCGGCGAGCGAATCGGCCCGGGCGTTGATCATCTTCGTGCCGACCTTGAGATCCTTGGCCCAGTGCGGCACGAGCCCCCAGAGGAACGGTTCGACCTTGCGCGCTCCCCCGTGCTCGACCACGGCGTAGACGTCCTGGGTCGGCGCCACGTTGTACCGGGGCTCGAGCAGCGCTTCGTCGCGCGCTTCGCCTCGCCCGCTGTCCCCCGCTCGGGAGTCGGGTGGTTCGGCATGGAAGTACCTGGCGATCTGATCTGGCGGCGATGCCGCCACGAACCGGCCACACATGGCGCCCACCGTAGCGATCTGGGAACCGGCGCCCGATGAGCCGGCCCGTTCACACGGCGTCGACGCTCGGCCCGGTGGGCATGTGATCGATCGCCGACCTGACCCGGACCGCAGGCAGATCAGTCCCCGGGGTCGACCCGACCGCGGCCTCGCTTGATCTGCGACCGCTGCTTCTTGGCGTCGAGGCGGCGTCGCTGCGATCCCTTGCTGGGCTTGGTCGGACGCCGGGCAACCTCTCGACGGAGCGCCTCGGCGACGCGCTCGCCGAGGCGGTCGACGGCGAGCGAACGGTTCCGCAGCTGCGACCGCGCCTCGTCCACCGAGATGCGGACCTCGCCGCCGAGCTTGTCGACCAGACGAGCGCGCTGCACCTCGGTGAGCGACGGCGATGCCACGACATCCCAGCGCAGTTCGGCCCGGCTGCTCACCTTGTTGGCGTGCTGCCCGCCGGGGCCGCCGCTCGGAGCGAACCGCCACGTGAGCTCGCGCATCGGGATGCTGAGCTGCCCGTTCACCCGGATCACGTCCGGGTTCTGGTCGTCGCCGGGTGCCTCCACGAGACGAGCCTACGGCCGGGTTCGACGCTCGAACGCGGCGAATCCCGCGCTGCTCCCCGGAGCTAGGTGAAGTCGTCCTCGGTGAGACCGGCCTCGGGGCGCAGCGTCGGGAAGAGGATGACCTCACGGATGCTCTCGACGCCGGCGAGCAGCATGATGAGTCGGTCGATGCCGATGCCCATGCCGCCGGTGGGCGGCAGGCCGTACTCGAGGGCGCGGATGTAGTCGAGGTCGACGTCACCGGCTTCGAGATCGCCGGCCGCCTTGGCCGCAGCCTCCTCCTGGAAGCGGGCGAGCTGCTCGACGGGATCGTTGAGCTCGCTGTAGGCGTTGGCCAGCTCGCGGCCGTCGACGATGACCTCGAAGCGCTCCACGAGCGACGGATCCTCGCGGTGGGGCTTGGCCAGCGGCGAGATCTCGCGGGGGTGGTCGATGACGATGGTGGGCTCGAACACCTTGGGCTCGACCAGTTCGTCGTACACCTCGAACATGAGGCGACCGGCGCCCCACTCGGGCTTGTAGCTGAGGCCGAGGCCGTCGAGCACCGCGCGAGCGTCGTCGACCGACATCGACGCGGCGAGGTCGACGCCGACCTCGCGCTTGATGAGGTCGCGCATCGTGATGCGGGGCCACGGTGGAGCCAGATCGATGCGGCGACCCCGGAGGTCGACCTCGGTCGTGCCGTTGGCGGCCAGCGCGGCGGCCGCGACGAGCGACTCGGTGAGCGTCATCATCTCCGTGTAGTCGGCGAAGGCCTGATAGGCCTCGAGCATCGTGAACTCGGGGTTGTGACGCGTGTCGATGCCCTCGTTGCGGAACACACGACTGATCTCGAAGACCCGCTCCAAGCCCCCGACCACGAGTCGCTTGAGCGGCAGCTCCAGCGCGATGCGCAGGTACGTGTCGAGGTCGAGCGCGTTGTAGTGCGTGATGAAGGGACGGGCCGTGGCGCCGCCCTGCGACAGGCTGAGCACGGGCGTCTCGACCTCGATGAAGCCGTCGGCGCCCAGCGCCTGGCGGATGGCGGCGACGGCGGCGTGGCGGATCTCGAACACCCGGCGTGCGTCGTCGTTGACCACGAGGTCGACGTAGCGCTGACGGTAGCGGGCGTCGGTGTCCGACAGGCCCTTCCACTTGTCGGGCAGTGGACGCAGGGACTTGGACAACAGCTCGAAGCCGTCGACCTTGACCGACAGCTCGCCCTTCTTGGTG
>CAZALT010000263.1:0-3511 GCA_964485515.1 uncultured Rhabdothermincola sp.
TCGTCAGCTACTTCGGCGACCTCGCCAACGACCGACGGGCCAACCCCACCGACGACCTGGCATCGGTCATCGCCAACGCCACCATCGACGGCGAACCGCTCGGCGACCTCGAAGCGATGGGGATGTACGTCATCATCGCCACGGCCGGCCACGACACCACCTCCAACGCCGTGGCCGGTGGACTGGTCGCCCTACTCCAACAGCCCGACCAGTGGGATCTCCTCAAGGCCAACCCCGAACTGATCGATGCCGCGGCCGACGAGTTCATCCGCTGGACCTCGCCGGTGAAGCACTTCATGCGCAACTGCCAGCAGGAGTTCACGTTCCGCGACAAGACGTTCGAGCCCGGCGACCTGCTGCTGCTCTCCTTCGCCTCGGCCAACCGCGACGAGACGGTGTTCGCGAACTCGGACCTCCTCGACGTCACCCGACCGAACGCGTCGAGCCACCTCGGCTTCGGCTTCGGCCGGCACTTCTGCCTCGGCGCCCACCTGGCCCGCATGGAGGTCCGAGCGATCTTCAAGGAGCTCATCGGCCGGGTCGACTCGATCGAGCTCGCCTCGGATCCCAGGTGGATCCAGTCGTACTTCGTGCAGGGCCCCAAGAGCGTGCCGATCAACTACACGATGCGCTGACCCCACACCCCCCCCATCCCGGCCACCCCAACCGTCGTTTGCGTACCTCGCGCGCCCCCAACCCCCGAGGTACGCAAACGACCCCACTGCCCCACGGCACCACGGCACCGGTTGCTCAGTCGTCGAGCTCGAACCGGTCGAGGTCCTCCAGGTACGCGGCGTCGTACCTCGCCGGGTCGTTGACGATGTCTTGGGCCATGCGCAGGACCTCGTCCTCCGAGGCCGGCCGGAGCGGCAGCTTGAGGAGCTTGCGCACGCCCGAGCCCGCCATGCTGGCCCCGGTCGCCACCCCCACGACGGGGACGAGTCCGCGGGCGAAACGCTTGGTCGCCCGTGCCACGATGCGGGAATCGAGCCAGGCCAGGGCCTCGCGGGTGAGCTCGTGACCGGCGCGCCGACCGGCGGCCCGTGTGAGACCCATCGTCTGGGCGAGGTCGGCAACGATGAGGTCGGGAGCCGGCGAACGACCGGTCCGGCGGTACTGCTGCGTGCGGCCCGACGCGGCCACGTAGGTCTCGAAGAGCTCGCCGACGATCGCTGAGGTGATGGCCACCGTCGCACCCGTGCCGGCGGAGCCGAAGGCGGCGACCTCCTCGGATGCAGCAGTGAGCGCACCGCCTGCACCCCCGGCCGTGATGTGCTTCCACTCCGAATCGCCGGGCAGGGGCCAGTAGACGCCGGTGACGATGAGGGCGCGCTCGGCCTGCTGGATGCGAACCGAGGCGCGCAGGACGACACGCTCGACGACCTGCTTGCTGAACAGCTTGCGACGGCTGAGTCCTGCGACCTCGTCGTAGACGTCGGCGACGATGCCGTCCCACAGGTCGGCGAAGACCTTCTGGGCCTCGGCGGGCACCTTGTCGGACCGGAAGCGCTTCGGTGCCGCGTTGGCGAAGCGGACCTTCTCGGCGACCGCGGGCGGGAGATGGTGCAGATCCACCTGGCGGGTGCCGTCGGTGGCGACGACCGACCCGCGCTCGTAGCCCGGTGGAGCGGGTGGCTGGGGCGTGCCGGGCGGAGGAGGACCGGCGGGCGGCGGAGGACCCGGCTGGCCAGAGGTGGGGCTCCCAGGATTCGGCGCGCCGCCGGGCTGCTCGGTCGATCGGGATCGTGCCACGACGTCAGGCTAGCGACGCCGCCTCGGCCACCTCGTCGCGGAAGCCCGGATGGGCGATCGCGGCGAGGGCCTGCGCATGACGAACCCGATCGGGCCCCTCCTCGCCGCGGACGAGGGAGCGACAACGCGAAGTTGACCGCCTCGTCCTTGGTTTCGAAGTCGTATCGATCCATGGCCACTCGACAAGCAGCATCGTCGAGGTCGATCGTCACGAGAGCCATCCCGACGAGACGCGTTCGGCGTGTTTCCGAGAACCGGTAAACCTTTGCGGCGACCTGCGACTGTGTAGGTGCGGTGGACGAATTGCGAGCGAGCTTCGAAGAGACCTTCCGGGCGGAGTACCCCGGGATCGTGCGCGTGCTCGCTCCCATCGTCGGAACACGGGAGGACGCGGAGGCCATCGCCCAGGATGGCTTCGCCAAGGCGTACCACCGATGGGACAAGATCGGTCGCTACGACAAGCCGGGCGCCTGGATCCAGCACGTCGCCGCTCGCGATGCGGTCCGGTTCGCCCGTCGTCGGCGCAACGAGCCTCACGACCAACCGACCACCCCACCGCTCGTCGAAGACATCGCGGGAGCTCTCGATCTCGACGCCGCGATCCGCCGACTCCCCGCGAAGCAGCGGGCGAGCGTCGTCCTCCACTACCTGGCCGACTGGCCCGTCGCTGACGTGTCCCAGGCGATGGGATGCAAGGAAGCGACGGTCCGTGTCCACCTCCACCGGGCCCGGGCCGCGCTGGCGATCGAGCTCGGTGCCGAACCCCACGAGGAGGTGACCGATGGACGTTGAAGCGATCCTGCGCGCCGCGACGCTCCCCGAGCCACCGATGGACACCGAGGTGGCGCTCGACCGCGCCTACCGCGGGGCCGCCGTGCGGCAGCGACGCCGGGGAGCAGTGCGCACCGCGGCGCTCGCTGTGGTCGTCCTGCTGCTCCTCCTCCTGGCGCTGTTCGTGGTCACCGACGGCCCGCGGGGCCTCCCGTTCTTCAGCTCGAGCGAGCCGGCGAGGTGGGAGGTCGACCCCGCCGCCCTGCCGACGGTCGATTCGACCGCCATCACGATCCGCGTGTTCCAGGTGTCCTGCAACGACGGCAACATCAACCCACCACACGAGCCCGAGGTGAAGGTCAGGGAGGAGCAGATCACCATCTCGGTCAGCATGGATCCACCGACTGCGGGGATGCACTCATGCCCAGGGTCGCTGGAAGGACGCCCTCTGGAGGTCGACCTCGGCGAGCCCATCGGCGATCGTGCCCTGGTCGACGGCAACGCCTGCGAACGCTGCTCCGACGTGCGGTGGGTGCCGGCCGGCCCGGATGGGGTGCCGGTGGCCGGACGGATGGAGACGTGGAACGACACCGGCACCATGGTCCCCTGGCGGGGCAGCGTCGAGGTGCTCGGCCCATCCGGTGATGTCGTCACGACGGCGACGACCGACGAGCAGGGCCGGTTCGCACTGGAGCTACCCAACGGCCGGTACCGGCTGATCGGCCGCGCCGAACCGAGAGCGGATGGAACCACGCCGCAATGCCACGATCCCAGGGACCTCCCCCGCGAGATCGTGGTCGTGGGGCTGGCGATCGACGCGATCCAGGTGGCCTGCGCCTGACGAGGCCCCCCGCTGCTCGGCACCGGCGGGCAGCCCAGCGGGGGTGGTGCAAGCCTCGACGGCTGGCGTCGACTACCCCAGCTCGGTGCCGACGATGGCGACGAAGCTGACCATCTCGCCGGGGTAGCCGCCGAGGTTGTGGGTGAG
>CAZALT010000264.1:0-3503 GCA_964485515.1 uncultured Rhabdothermincola sp.
CTCCGCGGGACTCTTACGAGCTGTGCTGCGTCAGGTCGCTGTCTCGATGGTGGTGATCGTGGCCACGAACGCCTCCACCTTCTTGTGCCATCCACGTTCTAGCGGACCCTTCAGACCCGTGACGAAGATCTTGTCCTCGGCGACCTTGACCAAGTCCTTGCCTTCGAGGATCTCGTTCATGATCGGGATGACACGCTGCCACTTGGCCTGTTCTTCGTCGCTGGGTACCTGACCGGTCTTCTTGTCCGGCTTCGGCGCAAGCTCGGTGGTCAAGACGGCGTACCTGGTGCCTGGCGGAAGCTGCACCTTCTTCAGGAAGCGGCGCATGCGGCCGATGGGCTTGCCCATGCGGCCGGGCGAGCTGACCACGTACAGGTCGGCCGGCGACAACTCGGTCGGGCGCACGTCGCGGATGTGATGGACCTCGACGCCGACGCCGTTGTTGGCCATCAACTTCTTGAACTCGGCGGCGACCAGGGCGCCGTTGCCGAACTTCGAGGCGTGCAGGTACTCGATCCCCACGGAACCTCCGATCGCGGTCCAGACACATAGCCGTGGGTCGTGACTTCGACCTACGACACCAGCAAACGACGCCGGGCACGATCGAACCAGTGCCAGAGGTCCCAACGTCGCCCCGGACCCCGGACGGTCCCGACCGGCCGATGGCTGACGCCCGCCGACTGGTCGGGTCGTTCGCCTCTACGGTCCGATGCAACCGGCGAGCAGGCTGTGACGTGGAGGTGTGTCGTGCTCGAGTTCGACGCCGCGAGCAAGCGATTCGGCGCGCTGGCCGCGCTGGACGCGTGCACGTTCGTGGCCCGGCCGGGGAGGCTGACCGGGTTCCTCGGCCCGAACGGCGCGGGGAAGACGACGGCGATGCGCGCCGTGTTCGGACTCGTCGATCTGGATGCCGGTGAGGTGCGGTGGCGGGGCGCACCGATCGGGCCTGACGAGCGGACGCGGTTCGGCTACATGCCCGAGGAGCGGGGTCTGTACCCGCGGATGCGAGTCCGTGATCAGCTCACCTACCTCGGTGAGCTGTGTGGCGGGACGAGCACCGAAGCGAGGCGGAGCGTGGATACCTGGCTCGAGCGCTTCGGTCTCTCGGGGCGAGCGGGTGATCGCCTCGACGCCTTGTCGCACGGGAACCAGCAGCGCGTCCAGCTCATCGCGGCGCTCGTCAACCAGCCGGACCTGCTCGTGCTCGACGAGCCGTTCTCCGGGCTCGATCCGATCGCGGTCGCCAGCATGTCCGAGCTGCTCGCCGAGGTCGCGGCCGGGGGTGCGACGGTGCTGTTCTCGAGCCACCAGCTCGACCTGGTGGAGGACCTCTGCGAAGACGTCGTCATCATCGACCACGGTCGGGTCGTTGTCGCCGGTGACCTGGACGAACTGCGGGCGGCCGTACCGCAGCGGTCCGTGACCATCCGCTACCGGGGCGCCGAGCCGAACTGGTCGAGCGCGCGCGCGGTGAGCGTGATCGAGAGCAAGCCTGGAGAGGCCCGGCTGCGCGTCGACGGCGACACCGATCTCGAGGCGGTGGTGGCGGTCGCCCGGCAGGCGTCGGAGATCGTCTCCTTCGCGTACGAGCCGCCGACGCTGTCGGAGCTGTTCGCTCGGGCGGTGGCGGCGTGAGCGGCGCGCACCAGACGTGGCTGGTGGCGCGACGGGAGCTGCGCGAGCGCAGCCGCTCACGCGCCTTCCAGGCGTCGCTGGTGCTCATGATCCTCGTGGTCGTCGCCGTCATAGCCCTTCCGTCCATGCTCGGCGGCGGCGACGACGCCAACGACGTCGGTCTCGCCGGTGCCGTCCCTGACGGGCTGTCGAGCGCGATCGGGACACACGGCGCCGCGGTCGACGTCGAGATCAGCATCCACGGCTACGACGACCTCGCCGCCGGCCAGCAGGCGGTGCGTGACGGGGACATCGACGTGCTCGTGGTCGACGCCGAACGACTCGAGTGGCGTGGCCACGCCGACGAGCAGCTCCAGGCCGTCGTCGCCGGCGCCATCCAACTCGTCGCCGTGCACGAGCGAGCGGCCGAAGCCGGGATCGACCCCGACGACCTGCTGGCGTTGATGGCCCCGGTGGCGATCACCAACGTGGAGATCGGCCAGGTCGAAGGCCGCGGCCCCGACGACGAGACAGCCGCGTTCATCATGACCGTGCTGCTGTTCATGGCGATCAGCACCTATGGGGCGATGGTGATGTCAGGCGTGGTCGAGGAGAAGTCCAGCCGGGTCGTCGAGGTCCTGCTCGCCCGCATGCCCGCCCGCAATCTGCTGGCCGGCAAGATCGCCGGCATCGGGCTGCTCGGGCTGGGCCAGATCGCCGTGACCGTGCTGGTCGCGCTCGTCGCCCTCAGCGTGGCCGACTCCGTCGACGTCCCGGCCGCCCGCGGGACGGTGCTGGCTTGGATCGTCGTCTGGTTCGTGCTCGGCTACGCCCTCTATGCCACGGTCTTCGGCGCCCTCGGCGCGCTCGCCTCGCGCACCGAGGACGCGCAGAGTGCCGCAGGACCGGTCACCGTCGTGCTCATCGCCGGCTACTTCGTGTCGTTCGCCGCCATCGGCAGCCCCGACACCACCTGGGCCAAGCTCGTCTCCTACTTCCCCGCCACCGCACCACTCGCCATGCCGAACCGCCTCGCCATGGGCGCTGCCGCATGGTGGGAACCACTGCTCGCCGTCGCCGTCACCCTGGCAGCGATCGCCGGGCTCGTCGTGGTCGGCGGCCGCGTCTACTCCGGCGGCGTCCTCCACAGCGGCCCGACCCTCACCCTGAGCGCGGCATGGCAACGCACCACCACGGCTCCAGGCAGCGAGACCTCCCACCTCATCTGGCCCCGAGCACCTGCCACCGACGCGGTCCAACCACCCAGCGCGACAACGACCACGAGGTCGACCAAGCGATCGAGGACCGGGCTCGTCCTCGGCCTCGCAGGTACCCTCGGCGCGGCCGTCGCCGTCGTCACGCGCGACGTCATCGTCGGCGTAGCCGTCGCAGCAGGGATCTACGCCATCGCAGCGCGGGTCCTCACGAGACGCTCGGCGGGGAGCAAGACCGGCAACGACGTTCGGTCGCAGCTCAACCCGAGCGTGTCGGAAGGGGTCCGCCGATCACCGCACAGCGACCGAGAAGGTCCGGGTGAATAGTCGGGCCAATGGACACGGTCATATGCAACAGCGGCGCGAGCCGGCGTTGACCCGTGGCCAACATGGGCGAGCACCATCGGGGCACCGATGGCCTCCTCGCGTTCTGCGATCGCTGAGGCGGAGTGAGCGGTTGCCGGGTTCAAAGTCGGCGGTCACGACTACTACTCACCGACGTTCGTCGTCCCGATTGCAGCAAGTGGGGCTCGGTCCTGGCGTTGGGCTCGTGGCATCTCGACGTGGAAGCGCGCTCCTCCGAGGCGCGAGTGACTCACGGTGATCTGCCCATGGTGAGCCTCGACGATTCGCCTGACGATCGCGAGGCCGAGGCCCACTCCGCCGCTCTCTCGA
>CAZALT010000265.1:0-3490 GCA_964485515.1 uncultured Rhabdothermincola sp.
TGACGATCTCTTCCTGCACGTTCGACGGCATCTGCTGATACGAATCGAACTGCATGGTGTAGGTGGCTCGACCCTGGGTGCGCGAACGCAGGTCGGTAGCGTAACCGAACATGTCCGAGAGAGGCACGGTGGCCCGGATGATCTGGCTGTTGCCGCGCTGCTCCATGCCGCCGAGCTTGCCGCGGCGGGAGGAGAGATCGCCCATGACGTCGCCCATGTAGTCCTCGGGCGTGCTGACCTCGACCGACATGATCGGCTCGAGGAGCGCCGGCTTGGCCTTGCGTGCCGCTTCCTTGAACGCCATGGTTCCGGCGATCTTGAACGCCATCTCGGACGAGTCCACGTCGTGGTACTTGCCGTCGAGCAGCGTCGCCCGGATGTCCACCGTGGGGTAGCCGGCGAGAACGCCCGCCGTCATCGCGTCCTGGATGCCGGCGTCGACCGACGGGATGTACTCCTTGGGGATGCGGCCGCCGGAGATCTTGTCGACGAACTCGTAGCCGCCACCGGGGCCGGTGGACTCGAGGGAGATGGTGACCTCGGCGTACTGACCCGAACCACCCGTCTGCTTCTTGTGGGTGTAGGTCGACTTGTCGATGGTCTGGGTGATGGTCTCGCGGTACGCGACCTGCGGCTTGCCGACGGTGGCGTCGACCTTGTACTCACGCAGCATGCGATCGACGAGGACCTCGAGGTGCAGCTCGCCCATGCCGGAGATGACGGTCTCGCCGGTCTCCTCGTCGGTGCGCACCTGGAAGGTGGGGTCTTCTTCGGACAGGGCGTAGAGCGCCTTGCCCATCTTGTCCTGGTCGGCCTTGGTCTTGGGCTCGACCGCGACGTGGATGACCGGCTCGGGGAACTCGAGCTGCTCGAGCACGATCGGTGCGCTCGGGTCGCACAGCGTGTCGCCCGTGCGGGTGTTCTTGAAGCCGACGCCGGCGAGGATGTCACCGGCCATGGCGAAGTCGCGGTCGACGCGGTCGTTGGCGTGCATCTCGAGGATGCGGCCCAGCCGCTCCTTGGAGCCGGTGCGGGTGTTGAGCACCTGGCCGCCCTTGTCGAGCGAACCGCTGTAGACCCGGAAGTACGTGAGCTTGCCGACGTGCGGGTCGGTCATGATCTTGAAGGCCAGCGCGGCGAACGGCTCGTTGTCGGAAGCCTTGCGCTCCACCTTCTCGTCGCCCTTGACGTTGGTGCCCTCGACGGGCGGGAGGTCGAGCGGCGACGGCAGGTAGGCCACCACGGCGTCGAGCAGGGGCTGCACGCCCTTGTTCTTGAAGGCTGAACCGTTGAGGACCGGCACGAAGTCGCCGCGGATCGTGGCGGTGCGGATGGCGCGGCGCAGCTCGTCGACGGTGATCTCCTCGTCGCCGAGGAACTTCTCGAGCAGGTCGTCGTCGGTGCCGGCCACGGTCTCGAGCAGCTCGGAGCGGTACTCGTTGGCCTGGTCGACCAGGTCGGCGGGGATGGCCTGGACCTCCCACTTGGCACCGAGCTCCTCGTCGAGCCACACCAGCGCGTCCATGGTGACGAGATCGATGATGCCCTTGTAGTGGCCCTCGGCCCCGATCGGCAGCTGGAGCACGGCAACGGTGGCGCCGAGGCGGTCCTTGATGGTGTCGACCGCGTTGTAGAAGTCGGCACCGAGGCGATCCATCTTGTTGACGAAGCAGATGCGCGGGACGTTGTACTTGTTGGCCTGGCGCCACACCGTCTCGGTCTGCGGCTCCACGCCGGCCACACCGTCGAACACCGCCACCGCGCCGTCGAGCACGCGCAGCGAGCGCTCCACCTCGACCGTGAAGTCGACGTGGCCGGGGGTGTCGATGATGTTGATCAGGTGGTCGTCCCAGAAGCAGGTCGTGGCGGCCGACGTGATCGTGATGCCGCGCTCTTGCTCCTGCACCATCCAGTCCATGGTGGCGCCGCCGTCGTGGACCTCACCGATCTTGTAGCTCTTGCCGGTGTAGTAGAGGATCCGCTCGGTCGTGGTGGTCTTGCCGGCGTCGATGTGCGCCATGATGCCGATGTTGCGGGTGCGCTCCAGGGGAGCTGAGCGGTTGGCCATCGTTTCGAGATCCTGATCGGTTCGGTGCGGTTCGGAGCGTGCGAGATTGCGGGATGCCGGGCGGGCTCGCCGAAGCGGGCACCGACGGAGGTGAGACAGGCAGGACTGAGCGGGACCGGTGTGGACCCGGGCCTCCGGGGACCAACCCCCGGGGGCGGGACTACCAGCGGTAGTGGGCGAAGGCCTTGTTGGAGTCGGCCATCTTGTGGAGATCTTCCTTGCGCTTCATCGAGGCGCCGATGCCGTTGGAGGCATCGAGCAGCTCGTTGGCGAGGCGCTCGGCCATGGTGCGCTCGCGACGCTGCCGGGAGTAGCCGATGATCCAGCGGATCGACAGCGTGGTGGCACGCGTCGAGCGGACCTCGACGGGCACCTGGTAGGTGGCGCCACCGACGCGACGGCTGCGGACCTCGAGCTGCGGCCGCACGTTGTCGACGGCACGCTTGAGCACGGTGAGGGGATCGGTGCCGGACTTGGCCTCGATCTGCGACAGCGCGTCGTACACGATGCGCTCGGCGGTTGAGCGCTTGCCGTCCTGGAGGATCTTGTTGACGATCTGGGTGACCAGGATCGACTTGTAGATCGGGTCGGGCATGAGCTCGCGGCGAGGGGCGGGACCTTTGCGGGGCATGTCAGCTTTCCTTCTTGGCGCCGTAGCGGCTACGTGCCTGCTTGCGGTCGCGCACACCCGAGGTGTCGAGGGTGCCGCGGATGATCTTGTAGCGGACGCCGGGCAGGTCCTTCACACGGCCACCGCGCACGAGCACGATGGAGTGCTCCTGGAGGTTGTGGCCCTCACCGGGGATGTAGGCCGTGACCTCGACACCGCTGGAGAGACGAACACGGGCCACCTTGCGCAGCGCGGAGTTCGGCTTCTTCGGCGTCGTCGTGTAGACGCGCGTGCACACCCCGCGACGCTGGGGAGCACCCTTGAGTGCGGGAGTCGTGCCCTTCGTGGGCTTCGACTCGCGCCCCTTGCGGACGAGCTGCTGGATGGTGGGCACGCAGGAACCTCTCTCTGACGAACGTCTGTGGTCTCGGGGCGCGGATCGCCCTCAGAGCCGACGGAACATGGTAAAGGTCTCCGTTGCTGTGAGGCAAACAGAGACCGACGGGAAAAAACTGCCTAGCGGTGAGATCTCTCGGATGTGAGGAGCGGCGCGGCTCCCGGATCCACGACGGAACCCGGGAGCCGGACGCCAAGGCTCATGCTCCGGCCGTACCCGAAGCGATGTCGATGACCTCGGCGGTCGGGACCTCGTCACCGGGGGTGGCGAGGTCGGCCTCGGCCGCACCGCCGTCGATCGATGCGGACCGGTTGGCCAGCAACGACTGGAGATGCTCCTCGCCGTCGTCGGACGAGTAGAACTCCATCGGCTCGTAGTCCGGTGCGAACGGACGGATCGAGCGGTAGTTCGGCAT
>CAZALT010000266.1:0-3422 GCA_964485515.1 uncultured Rhabdothermincola sp.
GCGCCTCACCCCCACGTACCTCTCCGACGATGATCCGATCGGGGCGCATGCGCAGCGAGTGCCGCACCAGGTCGCGGATGCTGACGGTGCCGACGCCCTCCGCGTTGGCGGGCCGAGATTCGAGCCGGACCACGTGGCGCCCCGGCAGGCGAAGCTCGGCCGCGTCCTCGATCGTGACGACGCGTTCGTCGGGATGCAGCTCCGCCGCGAGCGCGTTGAGCAACGAGGTCTTGCCCGATCCGGTCCCGCCGCACACCAGCACGTTGGCCCGTGCGTGCACGGCCCACCGGAGCAGCCGGCACACCTCACCGTCGGCGAAGTCGGCCAGACGAAGGAGCCCGGACCCGAACCGGCGGATGGTGAGGCAAGGTCCGTCGACCGCGATGGGCGCGATGACGGCGTGCACCCGGGAGCCGTCGGCCAAGCGGGCGTCGACCACCGGGCTCGCCGGGTCGATGCGCAGTCCGAGCGGGGCGATCGTGCGCTCGATGAGCGAGAGCGTCTGCACCGGTTCGAGCCGCACGTCGGTGATCGACAGGGCGCCGTTGCGCTCGACCCAGGTGGACCCGTCGCTGTTCACCATCACCTCGGTGACCGACGGGTCGCCCACGAGCGCTTCGAGCGGTCCGAGACCACCGATCCACGACGTCACCCGTTCGACCTGCGCGTCGATGGCGTGCAGCGGGGCCAGCGGGGCACCCTGACGGGCGAGGTCGCGGATGACCGTCGGCCGCGCCGGTGCCCCCTCCCCGAGGAGCTGCGCCCGGAGCAGGTCGTCGCGCGTGGTGTCGGCTTCGCTGGTCATGCTGCGCTCCGGAGGGCGCGTTCGAGCGATCGGGGCAGCCGGTTGGCGAGGAGGCCGGCGTCGACCGCCCGTGCGACCGCCGCGTCGACCGGGACCGTCGCCACGACGCGAACCCCGAGGATGTCGTGCACATCGGAGGCTCCGAGGGCGCGGCCGGGCTCGTCGACCACCACGACCGACGACGGGGTGATCGGCGCGGCGACCGCCCGACGCAGCGCGAGGTAGCACGGGCGGGTCACGAGCACCGACTGCGTCGCGGCGGCCGCCACGACGCGTCCAGGTGCCGAACCCGCCGAACCGGCTGACGGGTCGGGCTCGACGCGCCCGCAGTCGACCACGACGCAGCGCCCGTCGCCACCGAGCGCGGCGGCGAGCGCCTCGACGCGCCGGTCGTCCGAGCCGAGCCCGCCCCGACCTCGGGGGACGAGCGCGAGGTGGTCGACGACATCGATCTCGATCCGGTGCAACCCGTCGTCTGGCACGTCGTCGCCGGCGCGCAGCCAGTCGGCGACGCCGGGTCCGGTCGGCTCGGCCAGCCCGAGCACAGCGGGGAGGTCACCGGCGAGATCGACCAGGAGCACCCGGTCCGTCGAGTCCCCGTGGCTCCCCGCACCATGACGACGGGCCAAGACCAACGCCAACGACGCGGCCACCACCGACGTTCCCACGCCGCCCTTCACCGACCAGCACGCAACGAGCACGAGTCCTCCCAACCGGCGCGTGAACGCCGGCGAACGCTTCATCAGGGTCAGGGGAAGGACCGCATGCAGCGAACCACGCGGGTTCGCGAAGGGCAAGGGCTCACGACCGGTGAACTGGCGGGTAGATCGACGGTCGACCGTTCCAGCGACGAGCAGACCGCATCCAGACCGCATCTCGGCCGTTCCAGCGACGAGCGGGCCGCATCCAGGCCGCAGCCAGACAGGTTCCAGACAGGTTCCAGACAGGGACAAGGCCTGGACTTGGGCGGGGCGCGTGACCGACGACCGGACGGGGCTGCGAGAGGGGTCCCGGTTCTGTTGCGGTGCAGCCGTATGCTCGCCGGCATGGAGGCGGCCTTCTTCGACCTGGACAAGACCGTCATCGCCAAGGCGTCGATGGTCGCCTTCGGCCCACCACTGCTGAAGGCGGGCATGATCTCGCGTCGCCTCATGGCCAAGGCGCTGTGGAGCCAGATGGTGTTCCACTACCTGGGCGCCGACGAGGAGCGGATGAAGAAGGTCCGCGAGTCCGCCCTCAAGATCACCCGGGGCTGGGACCAGGCCACCATCACCAACCTCGTGCAGGACACCCTCATCGAGGTCATCGAGCCCATCGTCTACGACGAGGCCCTCGACCTCATCCGGTTCCACCAGAACGCCGGACGCCGGGTGTTCATCATCTCGGCCTCACCCGAAGAGATCGTGCTGCCGCTCGCCCACTACCTGGGCGTGGACGAGGCCGTCGCGACACGCCCGCAGCTCGACGAGCACGGCAAGTACACGGGCGAGGTCGACTTCTACTCGTACGGCCCGTTCAAGGCCGAAGCGATCCTCGAGCTGGCCGAGCGCCAGGGCATCGACCTCGACGCCTCGTACGCCTACTCGGATTCGGCGACCGACCTGCCGATGCTCGAGGTCGTCGGCCATCCCGTGGCGGTCAACCCCGACCGTGAGCTCGCCCGCGCCGCACGCGAGCGCGGTTGGGAGATCCGGCAGTTCCGCACCGGTGTGCCGCTCCGGGAGCGGGTCAGCCTGCCGCCGCGCCGCCTCGCGCTGATCGGCGGCGCGCTGGCTACCGCCAGCCTGGCCGCGGGGACCACCTGGTGGGTGCTGCGCCGCAGCGGTTCGGTCTCCCGCGGTTCGAGCTCGATTTCACGCGGTCGAGGATCGGGCCGTTCAGCGTGGGACCGGGTCGCGTCGACGTGGCCGATCGAGCCCCGCCGTGCTGGTTCGTGGGCGACGTTCCGCCGCGCCACCTAGGCGCGACGGACCGGCTCCTACGAGTCCTGCAGCTTCTTGACCGCGAAAGCGGCGAGCACGACGACGACGACCAGGACCAGGAGCTTCTTCATGTCGGGAGCTTACCCACCCGTCCAGGCGATGCGCCCAGCGGGCCGACGGAGGAATCCCGCATCGCCGCTTCCCGCACGACCCTCGGAGGGTCAGACCGCGAGGAGGTCCCGAGCGCCGGTGTCGCTCGAGGGGTGGCGCAACTTCGACATGGCCCGCGCCTCGATCTGGCGGATGCGCTCGCGGGTGAGGTTGAAGTGCTCGCCCACCTCTTCGAGCGTGCGGGGCTCGCCCCGGTCGAGACCGAAGCGCAGCTTGAGGATCTCGCGCTCGCGCTCGTCGAGCGGGCTGAGCAACCGGGAGATCTCCTCGGGGAGCAGCGCGGTGGCGGCCACCTCGAAGGGGGACTCGGCCGAGCGGTCCTCGACGACGTCGCCCAGCTCGGCATCGCCGTCCTCGCGCAGGGGCTCGGACAGCGAGAGGGGCTCGGCCGCGAAGCGCAGCGCCTCGGTGACCTTGTCCTCGGGCATCTCGACCTCGAGCGACAGCTCGGCGAGCGTGGCCGGACGGCCGTACTTGAGCTCGAGCCGGGCCCGGGCCTTCTGCAGGCGGGCCAGGGTGTCGCC
>CAZALT010000267.1:0-1738 GCA_964485515.1 uncultured Rhabdothermincola sp.
GAACCACGAGAACAACCCGAGAAGTTGTGTGATTCCAGTATCACGGAGCGCGGTCAGCGGTCGGGGAGCTCGGTGACCTTGCCGCCGGCGACCTCGAGGCGGCGGGTGAGGTGCACCCGGTCGAGGAACTCGCGGTCGTGGGTGACGAGCAGGACGGTGCCGACGAAGCGGTCGAGGGCCTGCTCCAGCTGCTCGATGGCGACGAGGTCCAAGTGGTTGGTCGGCTCATCGAGCACGAGGCAGTTGACGCCTTCGGCCATGAACAGCGCGAGGTTGGCCCGGGTGCGCTCGCCGGGGGAGAGCTGCTCGGCCGGGCGCTCGACGTGGTCGGCCGACAGGCCGAACTTGGCGAGCAGCGAGCGCGTCTCGTTGATGGGTTGGCCGGTGATGGCCCCGACCACGTCGACGAGTCGCTCACCGGTCGAGAAGCGGTCACGGCGCTGGCCGAGCTCGCCGACGACGACCCCGGGCCCGAGGTGACGGGTGCCAGCGGTGAGCGGAGCCCGGCCGAGGACGGCGTCGATCAGGGTGGTCTTGCCCGCGCCGTTGGCGCCGAGGATCGCGATGCGCTCGGCCCAACCGACCTCGAGGTCGACGGGTCCCAGACGGAAGCCGCCCTCGCCCGCGGTGGCGCGATCGACCACGGCCCCTCGCAGCGATGACACGACGTCGCCGCTGCGCTCGGCGGTGCCGATCTCGAAGCGCAGCTCCCAGGCCTCCCAGGGCTTGTCGACCACGTCGAGGCGTTCGATGGCTCGCTCGGTCGCCTTGGCCTTGTGGGCGACCTTCTCGGAGTCGGCGGTGTTCTTGAAGCGGATGAACTTGTCGGTCTCGCCCGAGGTCTTGGCCTTGCGGACGCCCTTGGTCGACCACTCGCGCTGCGTGCGGGCCCGGTCGGTGAGCTCGGACTTCTTGGTCTCGTAGACGCGGTGGGCTTCCTCGGCGTGGCGGCGCCCCGTCGCCCGGTCATCGAGGTAGGCGTTCCACCCGCCACCGAACAGCCGGCCCTCGTGCGAGTGCTCGTCGAGCTCGAGGACGTGGGTGACGACCCGTTCGAGGAACACCCGGTCGTGGCTCACCACGACGACGGCGGCGTCGAGGTCGAGCAGGAACCGTTCGAGGAGCTCGAGTCCAGCGAAGTCGAGGTCGTTCGTCGGCTCATCGAGCAGGAACACATCGAAGCGCGAGAGCAGCGTCGCCGCCAGCGACACCCGAGCGGCCTGGCCGCCCGACAGCGTGGCGGTCGGCTGCGACGCCACGTCTCCACCGAGTCCGAGCTGGGCCAGGGTCGATCCGATGCGGGCGTCGAGGTCGGGTCCACCGAGCGCGAGCCAGCGTTCGAGCGCGTCGCCGTACACCTCGCCGGGATCGACCGAGAGGCTGGAGCTGCCCGGGGTGCCCGCACCGTCGGCCAGGGCATCGGCGGCGTCTTCCATCTCGCGGGTCGCCGCCGTCACCCCGGTGCGTCGTCCGATGAAGTCGGCGACCGCCTCGTCGGTGTGGCGATCCGGTTCCTGGGGCAGGAGCCCGATGGTCGCCGACGGGGGAGCGAGCACGACCCGGCCGGCGTCGGGCTCGATCAGCCCGGCCAGCACCCGCAGCAGGGTGGACTTGCCGGTGCCGTTGGGACCCACGACGCCGATGCGCTGCCCGGGCGCGACCTGGAGGTCGATGTGGGACAGCACGGGCGCCGCGCCGAAGGAGAGGGAGACGTCGCGTGCCTGGACCGTTGCCATGT
>CAZALT010000267.1:1838-3378 GCA_964485515.1 uncultured Rhabdothermincola sp.
GCTACGGGACGGCGTAGGTCTCGGCGACGGCCTCGGACTCCTGGGTCACGTCGTGCCGGCGCTTGTCGGTCACGTCGATGGACCTGACCGCTTTCGCCGCGCCGTCGATGTCGGGGATGCGCAGCGACATGATGGCGCCGAGCGCGGCCATCGACGACGCGAACAGCAGCGCAGGTCGGGCGCTGGCCGAGGTGAGGACCGCGCTGATCACGGCGATGCCGAGCGACGATCCGATCATGCGCACCGTGGTGTTCGCCCCGCTCGCCGATCCCACCTTGTCGAGCGAGATGCCGGACAGCACCACGTTGGTGAGCTGCGATGCCGCGAACCCGACGCCGGTGCCGAACGCGGCGAAGGCGGGGAGGAGCTGCCAGAAGGTCGCATCGGCAGCGGCGGCCCATGCGGCGATGGCCAGCCCGGCGGCTTCGAGCACCAGGCCGATGCGCACCACCTTGGTCGTGCCGATGCTGTTGGTGAGCCGGGCCCCGACCTGGGAACCGACGACGATGAACACGCCGGACGGCACGAGCCACAGCCCGGTGTCGATGGGGGAGAGCCCGAGCTCGGACTGGAGGAACATCGAGCACACGAACATGAAGGCGATCTGGCCCATGGCCATGAGCACCAGCGTGGAGAGGCCCCAACGGAACGTCGGGATCTGGAGCTGGCTGAACGCGAACAGCGGGTCGCGGTCCTCGCGCTCCTTGATGCGCTCGAGCCGGTAGAACCCGAACAGCTGGAGTCCGGCGAGGGCGAAGGTGACGGGCACGATGGAGATGGGCATCGACGCCGGCCACAGGTCGACGCCGAAGATCGTCAAGGTCTGCTGCGGCTCCCACCAGCCGTAGGTGGCGCCCTCGCTGATGCTGAACACGAGCAGGAACATGCCCGTGGCGATGAGCAGGGCGCCCGGGATGTCGATGCGGGGGCGTCGTCCCGTGGGGATCACCTTGGGCATGAACGCCAGGGCTCCGACGATGGCCAACGGCACGACGAGCGCGTTGAGGCGGAAGGCCCAGCGCCACGAGTGGTAGCTGGTGAGGTATCCGCCGAAGACCGGACCGAAGGCGACCGCCGCGCCCATCGCCCCGCCCCAGATGCCGAAGGCGATGCCGCGCTCGCGCCCGGTGAAGGTCGACGACAGGATGCCCATGGTGGCCGGGATCATCATCGACGCGCCCATGCCCTCGATGACCGCCTCGCCGATGACGAGGGTGGCGACGTTGGGCGAGATCGAGGCGACGAAGGAGCCGACGCCGAAGAGGGCGGCGCCGACGATGAAGATCTTGCGCGAGCCGAAGATGTCGGCCAAGCGCCCACCGATGATGAGCAGGGCGGCGAAGGTGAGCGTGTACCCGGCGATGACCCACTGGAGGGTGGGCAGGGTGGTGTCGAACTCCACGAGCATCGTCGGTACGGCGACGTTGAGCACGGTGGCGTCGATCGAGGCGAGCACGACGGCGGTGAGGATGATCCCGAGCGTGATCCAGCGCCGCGGGTCCGGTGCGTCCGAATCGGGTGTGGCAGGGTCGGGTGTGCC
>CAZALT010000268.1:0-3343 GCA_964485515.1 uncultured Rhabdothermincola sp.
CGTGTTCGTGCAGATCAGCGAGTCGCAGATCGGTCGGGCGATCCGCACCCGCACCCACACCTACGCGGTCGTTGCTCCCACCCGCAACCCGCTTGCCGGCCATCGCCAGCCCAGCGCGGGGCGCTATGTCGAGTCGCACCTCTACGACAACGACGAGGATCCCGCCCAGCAGGTCAACCTCGTCGACGACCCGGCCACATCGGAACTGCGCAGCCAACTGTCGGCCGTGCTCGCAGCCCGGATCGGTCGGATCGAAGGTGCGGAGCCCCGGATCGACCGCCACTGAGGTACTACGCAGCCGATCGCTCGTCTCCGCGGCGGGTGATCCCGAGCCTGCACGGGGCCCCGATCGCGTGTTGCCGACGCCATGTCGGTATGATGGCGACGCTACGTCGGCAACGTGCTGGGTGGCTGGAGGTCACGGTGTTCCTGGCGTTGCGAGACCTGCGTGTTGGGCGGGCGAGGTTCGTCCTGGTCGGTGTGGTGATCGGGTTGGTCGCCTTGTTGACGACCCTGCTGTCGGGGTTGGCCACCGGGCTGGTCGACGACGGCATCTCGGGGTTGCGGGGATTGCCGCTCACCCATCTGGCGTTGCAGCCGGGGGCGGAGTCGAGCTTCAGCCGATCCACCCTCCACCCCAAGGACCTCGAGCCGTGGACGGCTGCCAAGGGCGTGGAGGTGGCGCCGTTGGGGGTGTCGTTCTTCAACGCCAAGACCGTGAGCGGTGACACACTCGATCTCGCGCTGTTCGGCACTCCGCCCGACAGCTTCCTCGCACCGAACGCTGAGGCCCGCGCCGCGCTCGCCGGTAAGCCGGGGGTGGTGCTGAGCGAAGAGTTCGAGAAGGAGGGCGTCGAGGTCGGCGATGTGCTGACCATCGTCGGACCCGACGTGGAGCTCCAGGTCCTCGGGTTCACCTATACGGGCTCGTACGGGCACGTCGACATCGCGTTCACGTCGCTCGAGGTGTGGCAGGACCTCGTCTACGGCGACAGCGCTGCAGGGAGGTTCTCGGCGATCGCCATCCGCGGCGGCGACACGGCCACCTACGCCGAGGCGGACCGCGTCGCAGGCACTGTCACCGAGACCAAGACTGCCGCGTACGCAGGGTCGCCTGGGTACGCGGCAGAGACCGCGACGATGACGCTCATCCGGGTGTTCCTGCTGGCGATCTCGGCGCTGATCGTCGGAGCCTTCTTCACCGTGTGGACCATCCAGCGCACCCGCCAGATCGGGCTCATGAAGGCCCTTGGCGCGTCGAACGGCTACGTGCTGCGAGACGCGCTCGGCCAGCTCGCCATCGTCCTCGTCGCCGCCACCGCGGCCGGAGCGGCGGTTGCGGTGGGGGTCGGCCAGCTCGTCGGCGGCGGCGTCCCGTTCAGCCTCCAAGCCGGACCGGTCCTCACCTCCGCCGCGATCCTCATCGTCCTCGGGCTCGTCGGCAGCCTCGTCGCCATCCGCAAGGTCACCACCGTCGACCCGATCATCGCCCTCGGCGCCGACCACTGAGAACGGACCACCTCATGAGCCTCACTCTCGACCACATCACCGTCACCGTCACCGACGGCCCCGACACCCTCACCATCCTCGACGACCTCGACCTGACCGTCGACGCCGGACAGGTCGTGGCTCTCACCGGCCCCTCCGGCTCGGGCAAGTCCACCCTGCTCGCCGTCGCCGGCCTCCTGCGCCGGCCCGATACCGGAACGGTGACCATCGCCGGCACCAAGACCACCGGCATGAGCCGCAAGCAGCTCACCCGGCTGCGCCGAGACCACATCGGGTTCGTGTTCCAGTCAGCCAGTCTCTTCCCCTCGCTCACCGCGCTCGAGCAGATCGAGTTCATCGCCCACCTCGACGGACACCTCGACCGGGCCGCGCGGAAGAGAGCCGCTGGGCTCCTTGCCGCCGTCGGGCTAGAGCACCGCAGCGGCAACCGTCCTGCCCAGCTGTCCGGAGGTGAGCGCCAGCGGGTCGGGATCGCCCGGGCGCTCATGAACGAGCCCGCCATCCTCCTTGCCGATGAGCCCACCGCGGCGCTCGACGACACCCACGGCCGAGACATCATGTCGATGCTCGTCGCCGAAGCCGCCCGTCGCGACGTCGCTGCGCTCATCGTCACCCACAACCCTGGCCAGCTCCCCGACGGCACCGAGCACCTGCTGCTCGCAGACGGCACGATCCACACGTCGGAACCCGCCGGCGTGTGACCGGCGTGCGAAGCTGATCCGGTGCCCCGCATCTCCGCTGGCAGCGTCGCCGAACACGTCGCCCACCAAGAGCAGGCCGTCTTCGACGCCGCCATTGCCCTGTTCGCCGAACACGGCTACAGCCACGTCACCCTGACCGACATCGCGACAGAAGTCGGCCTGGCCCGCAACTCGCTCTACCGGTACTTTCCCACCAAGGCGTCGATCCTGATGCGCTGGTACGCCAACGAGATGCCCACCCAGATCCAGCGCTCCGCCGACCTCCTCGACGGAGACGACCCTCCCGCTGACCGGATCAACAGGTGGGCCACCGCACAGATCGACTACGCCCACCGCCCCGAGCACCGCCTCATCGCCGCATTGGGCGAAGCCTCAGCAGACCTCAGCGCCGACGCCCGCAACGAACTCACCGCCAGCCACCAGCAGCTCATGGCACCCTTCCACGCCGCCCTCACCGAAGCTGGCCTCACCGGTGCCGAACTGACCGCCACCGCGGATCTGATCTGGAACGCCGTACTCACCCAAGCACGACGGGAACTGGCCTCCGGCGACGACCCAGCCGGCCGCACCGTGCTCACCCGCTGCATCGACTCTCTTGCCCACTCCGCCTGACCTCGAGTACTGGACCCTCGCCGTCTTGTTGAATCCTCGGTGCGGGTGGCTCCGGACCCAAAGGTCAGACGTGGTGCGGCAGGTTGCCCACCAACTGCCCGCCTGGCGAAGGTCGCCAGACCGGCGCCGAACGGCGCATGGCCGTCGATCAGCCCGGTAGAACGAGGCGTCCGAGAGGAGGCCGATCGACGGTGCGGGTCGGCCCAGGCACGGGAAGAACCTGGCGCGCTGCATCCTGCTGGTCGTCCTCGGAGCTGTCGCCGTGATCGCGATCAGCTACTCCATGGGCCTGTTGACCACGAACCCCGTCACCGCCGCGACCAACACGCAGGTGGCGACCCGGGTGAGCCCGCGCCTCATCGACCTGGTCGCCGCGCTCGCGACCGGCGCGGTCGGCGCGATCGCGCTCTGCCGTTCGGACATCTCCGACACCCTGCCGGGCGTCGCCATCGCGATCTCCCTGGTCCCGCCCCTGACCGTCATCGGTCTCACCCTCGAGTCGGGCGATGCAAGCGAGGCGC
>CAZALT010000269.1:0-3335 GCA_964485515.1 uncultured Rhabdothermincola sp.
CGACAGCTGGTCGTAGGAGATGCGCAGCCACGGGCCGATCATGTCGGTGTCCCAGTAGTTCTGGATCTCGGGATCCTCGACGGCATCCTGGTTGAACGGGATGTAGGAGCTGAGGTGGTTCCACCTGGCTTGCACCGGTGCGCTGTTGAACCACTTGATGAAGGCCCACGAGGCCGCCTGCTGCTCGGGGGTACCGGTGAGCGTCATGAAGGTGGCGTTGCCGCCGATCATCACCTTGCCGGGCTCGGTGAGGCCCGGGAACGGTCCCACGCCGACGTCGAGGGCGTCGGTGTTCAGCGCCACCTCGCCGTCGGGGGTCTGCACCGTGTCACCGACGAGCAGGGCCTTGACCGACACCGACGCGGTCGAGGTCTCGATGAGCATCGACGATGCCTGGCTCTGCACGGCCAGGTAGTGGTCGACCGACTTGCCGTCATAGGGGATGACGTTGGCCAGTCCGTCGTCAGCCATGCCCTTGATCCACGTGTAGATCTCGAGGCTCTGCGGGTTGTCGAAGGTGGACTCGGTCGTCTCTCCGTCGCCGTGCCCGTTGTCGTTGTTGACCACGGGCGTGTCGACCCCGGTCAGCCAGTTGTCGATGAACCACGGGTGGAGGTAGAGGCTGAGGGGCTTGTCGGTGACCCCCGCATCCTTGAGCTCCTGTGCGTAGTCGCGCAGCTCGTCGAGGTTCGTGGGCGCCACCTCGGGATCGAGGCCGGCGGCGCGGAAGTGGTTCTTGTTGTAGTAGAGGACCGGTGACGACAGGCTCGCCGTGCCGGGCACGAGCGCCCCGTCGATCGAGTAGTAGCTCACGGCCGAGGCCATCCAGCTCGACGTGTCGGTGTCGTCGGCGTCGATGCAGGACTGGGCCGGGATGACCAGGCCGCTCTCGGCCACCTCCCGGGCGTTGACGTCTTCGACCATGGCGATGTTGGGAAGGGCGTTCGCTCCGGCGGCCTGCTGGTACTTGTCCCACATCTCGCCGTAGGTGCCCTGGTTCTCCGACTTGAGGATCACCTCGTCCTGGCTGGCGTTGAACTCGGCGACCAGCTCGGCGAACCCTTCCTTCGGCTTGGCCGTGAGGGGCTCCCACATGGTGATCTCGACCGGTCCCGAGGCGCCGTCGAGGGCGTCGACGGGGCACTCGGCCATGGTGGCGGCGAACCCGCTCTCGGCCCCGCCGCCGCTGTCACCGTCGGCCGTGCCATCGTCGCTCGAGCTTCCACCGCACGCCGCGGCGAGCAGCAGGACCGAGACCACGGGGACGGCGAGCCATCGGCCTCGGCTCCGGCTGCGGCTGCGGCGAGATGGTCGCGGTGCGTCGAGCGGATCGGCGTGGTCGGTGGTGTGCGTCGTGCTCATGGGGTCATCCTTGTCCGATTCGGTCGGGCGTGCCCGGCGGGGCGGCGACGGGCACGTTGGTCGGCGGTCGGTGGGTGGAGCCGTCGGTCGGTGGAGCCGTCGGTGGTGGGTCGGAGGGCCACGCGCTCATCCCTTCACCGCGCCGGCGGTGAGGCCGCGGATGAGGTGCCGCTGGAGCACGATGAGCAGGATCAGCACGGGCACCGCGGCGATGAGCGCGGCGGCCGCGGGGACGTTCTGCAGCTCCGGCGAGGTGAGGCTCAAGGTCTTGAGGCCGACCTGGAGGGTCTCCCAGCGGGACTCGGAGATGGCGGCACGCGGCCAGGTGTACTGGTTCCACGCGTACAGGAACGAGATGACGGCGAACGACGCGATCACCGGACGCGTCACGGGGATGGCCACCCGCCACAGGAACCGCAGGTGGCCGTAGCCGTCGAGCTGGGCGGCGTCACGCAGCTCGCGCGGGATGCCGAGGAAGCCCTGCCGGATGAGGAACGTGCCGAGCGCCGTGGCGAGGAACGGGACCGCCAGACCGGCGTAGGAGTTGTACAGGTCGAGCTCACGGATGGTGTCGAGGTTCGGGAGGAGGGTCACCTCGATGGGCAACATGAGCGTGGCCATGAACACGGCGAAGGCCAGCTTCTTGAGGGGGAAGCGCAGGAAGGCGAAGGCATAGGCGGCGAGGACCGACGTGACGAGCTGGCCGATGACGATGACCGCCGTGACGATGATGCTGGTCGTGACCTTGGGGCCGAGATCGCCGACCTCCCACGCCCGTCGGAACACGTCGCTCTCGATGCTCACGGGGTAGAGGGGCAGTCCCCGCCGCACGTAGACCGCCGGGTTCGACAGCGCCCGCACGAAAGCCATCCACACGGGGAACAGCACCACCAGGGAGAGCCCGGTGAGCAGCAGGTACCACGCCACGGTCTTGCCGGCGGGCCGGTTCACCTCAGTCGCCATAGTGCACCCGCCGGTCGAGGATCAGGAACTGGCCGAGCGTCACGAACATCGTGACCACGAAGAGCCCGACGGCCATCACCGCACCCCGGCCCTGGTCGATGGGTTGCTGGCTGCTGAAGATCTTGAACACCAGGGTCTCGGTGGAGCGCTGGGGTCCGCCGTTGGTGAGGATGTCGACCTGGGCGAAGGCCTGGAAGCCGAAGATGACGAGCACGACGGCGAGGAACATCAAGGTGGGTGAGATGAGCGGCACGGTGATGCGGAAGAACCGTCGGACGGGGCCGTAGCCGTCGAGGTCGGCGGCCTCGTAGATCTCGTCGGGGATGGCCTGGAGCCCGGCGAGCACGATGATGAAGCTCAAACCGAGGTTCTGCCACACCGACGAGACGGCCACCCCTCGGAGCGCGGTGTCGGGATCGGCGAGGCTGAAGAACGAGATGTCCTTGAAGTAGCCCACCTGGGGGTTCAACAGCACCAGGAACACCACGGAGGTGACCGCAACCGAACTGGCCACCGTCGACGAGAAGATCGTCTGGAACACCTTGATGCCACGCAGCCGGCGGTTGACGGCGACGGCGAGCAACGTGCCCAGCACCAGACCCAACGGCACGGTGAAGAGCACGAAGGTGCCGGTGATGCGCAGGCCGTCGAGGAAGCTGTCGCCGGTGAGCACGTCGCGGTACTGCGACCAGCCGACGTAGCGCTCGGCGGTGCCGAACCGGTTCTGGCGGTGCAGTCCCGTCTCCACCAACCGGACGAGGGGCACGAAGCAGAACGTGACGAAGATCAGCGCCGACGGCAGGAGCAGGGCAAGAGCCGTCACGGCCTCCTTGGCCCGATGACCCGAACCGCGCGGTCCACGATCGTCGTCGGGGCGGGTGCGACGGTGCCCGCGCCTCCCGTGGCGGGGGGTGACCACCGGCTCGACCACGAGGTCGCCCGCCGCGTGGGTCGGAGCGTCGAAGGCCTCGGGCTCGCCCATCAGTTCAACCGGCCCATCAGTTCAACCG
>CAZALT010000270.1:0-3331 GCA_964485515.1 uncultured Rhabdothermincola sp.
TACCCGTGGAGTTCGATCTCGACGAAGACCAGGTGTCGCTGCGCGACGTCGTGCGCGGCGTGGCCGAGGCCGAGTGCCCCACCACGGTGGTGCGGGCCGTCATCGGTGGCGACGACGCCGTGGTCGACACGCTGTGGAAGTCCTACGTCGGCCTCGACTGGCCGGGTCTCGCCGTCGCCGAAGGCGACGGTGGCGTCGGGCTGACGCTGCTCGAGCTGGCGCTCGCACTCGAAGAGCTCGGTCGGCTCGCCGACCCGACGCCCCTTCTCGCCACGACCAGCCAGTACCTGCCGCTGGTGCAGTCGTGTGCATCTGACGAGCAGCGTGGGGCGTTGGTGGGCGAGATCCTCGCCGGTCTGTCGGGCGCCGCGTCGTTCGATGCGTCGACGGTCAGTGCCGAACGGGTCGGCGACGACTGGCGGGTGACCGGAATCGTGCCCCTCGTGGTCGACGGCGACCGAGCCGACCGCCTCGCGCTGGCGGCGATCGCCGATGGCGGACCCGCGGTCTTCATCCTCGACGCCGACCAGGTGACCGCTACTCGGACGAACACCTTCGACGGCACGCTCCACGTCGCCCAGGTCCAGGTCGACGGCGCCGTCGTGCCCGCTGCTCGTGCGCTGACCGGTCCCGCCGCGGCTGAGGGCATCCGTGACGCCGAGCTCGCCGCACTCGTGGGCATCGCCGCCACGATGGTGGGTGCCTCCCAGAAGATCTTCGAGCTGGCCACCGGCCACATCCGCGAGCGCAAGCAGTTCGGCGTGCCGATCGGATCGTTCCAGGCCGTCAAGCACATGGCCGTCGACGTCTACGTCGCCATCGAACGGGCCCGTGCCCTCGTGCACTTCGCGGCCCGGGCCATCGCCGAAGGCGAGGAGCACCGCGTGGTCGCTGCCTCGATGGCCAAGGCGGCGGCGGGGGAGTGCCAGAAGCTCACCGCCCGCCACGGCATCCAGCTCTTCGGCGGCCTCGGCTTCACGTGGGAGAACGACCTCCAGATCTTCGTGCGCCACGCCAAGGTCGGCGAGCTGCTGTTCGGCTCCGCCGCGTCGCACCGTGCGCGGGTTGCCGTCGACGAGTCGGCTCGCGACGGCCTGGGTGGATCCGGCCCCGCCGACGACGAAGCGACGACCGCGTTCCTCGCCGAGCTCGTGGCCTGGCTCGACGAGCACAAACCCTCGCCCGAGGAGACCACCGAACGTCCAGGGTCGAGCGCGCACGTCCCACCCTGGGCCCGCGAGTGGCAGCGTGAGATGTTCGACGCCGGCTGGCTCGTGCCGGGCAACGCCCCCGAGTTCGGTGGTCGCAACGCCACGCTGCTCCAGCAGTTCGCCCACCTCGAAGAGCTCGACCGTCAGGGCATCACCAACTCGTTCAACCCGCAGGGCCTGTCGATCATCGTCCCGTCGATCCTGGCGTTCGGCACCGACGAGCAGAAGCAGAAGTGGGCCGTCCCGATCCTGCGCACCGAGATCACCGCCGCGTTGGGCATGAGCGAGCCGGACGCCGGCTCCGACCTCGCCGGGCTGCGCACCAAGGCCACCCTCGAAGGCGACCACTTCCGGGTCAACGGGCAGAAGGTGTGGACCTCGGGAGCGCACGACGCGGATGTCATCCTCACCTTCGTCCGAACCGATCCGGACGCGGCCAAGCACAAGGGGCTCAGCGTCCTGATGATCCCGACCGACCTGCCGGGGGTCACCCGCCGGCCGTTCGGTTCGGTCGTCGAACCCGAGGACCTCGACTTCAACGAGGTCTTCTTCGACGACGTGCTCGTCCCTGCCGAGAACCTCATCGGACCGCTGAACCAAGGCTGGACCGTGGCCACCGGCTCGCTCGGCCACGAGCGCGCCATGTTGTGGCAGTCCTTCGCGGCGCGGCTCGACCACCTCATCGCCAACGCCCCCGCCGCCCTCGACGCCGCGGGTGTGTGGTACGACCCGCTCGTGCGGGACCGCTTCGGCGAGGTCATCGTCGACGCTTACGCGTTGCGCCTCCTGGGCTACCGAGGTCTGCTGCAAGCCGCCCGCGGCAAGATCGGCCCGGAGCAGTCCATCCTCAAGCTGCTCGGCTCCGAGGCGGTGCAGCGCGGCACCCTCGACGTGCTCGAAGCGCTGGGCACCTACGGCCTCGATCCGGAAACCCCCAGCTCCGAACAGCCGCACCTCGTGGGCGACCACTGGGGTCAAGGCTGGTTCAACCTCTACCTGCGCAGCTTCGCCGGCACCATCGCCGGTGGCACCAGCCAGATCCAGCGCAACATCGTGGCCGAGCGGGTCTTGGGCCTGCCGAGGTCGTAGTCACCCGTCGCAGGTGCGACAAGTCCTCAGCTGGATCATCAGCTGAGCTCGGCGTACGGCCGCCGCCGACCGGATTGTGGAGAACGTCGCTCACCTCGTGACCGTCGCGGACGGGACCCTCGTCTGGACCGCCGGCCTGGGAGGCAGCCAGTTGTACAACTCCTATCCCGCGATCATCGACGGCGACGTCGTCCATCTCCCCGGACCCACCGACGTCGTCACCGTTGAGCGGGGTGACGGGACGCGTCGTTGGTCCACCCCGGGTCATGCGCCTCTGCGTTCGGAGGACGGCCTCTGGCTGATCCGTGGTGAGGCACCGGACGCCAGCGACCGGTCGCTCGTCCAGGTCGATCCAGCCACGGGGGAGACCATCGGCGAGCTCGCCCCTCCGATCGATACGCCGCAGCAGTTGATCGATCTCGGTGGTCGCAACGTCGGGGTGGTCAGTCGTACCGAGATGGCCGTCATCGACGGGGGCGGGCAGGTGTTGGCCCGCTACACGTGGAGAGCCCCGCTCCTCGATCTGGTCCTGTTCGACGCCGGCGTGCTCTTCGCGTCGAGCACGGACGAAGCCGTGACGGCGGTGTCGGTCGGCACCTCGACTCCGGTGGAAACGACCGACGATCCGTCGATCTTCCTCGACATCTTCTCGGGGCTTCCGAACCCGGAGTGGCCGCTCGCCGACGACGAATTGCGAACCCTGAACGAAGCCATCGCTGACCTGGAGGAGCGACCAGCGGGGACCGTGCTCCGCGATGGCCTCGGATTCCGCGGGGCCGGGATCACCTACGCAGCCGAGGACGAAGCGGATGGGCACGGGGTGTTCATCCGAGGCGATCACGTCGTCGTCTACTCGCCTGATGGCACGAAGGAGGTGCTGGACGATCCCGGGGGCACCGTGCTGCGCCTCGCCGCGGCGATCATCGCGACGAGGACCGACGACCCGCGGTTCCTCGACGTGCTCAGGCCATGGCTGGAGTGAGCAGACCCCTCAGTACTTGACCGGCATGTGCTTGATGCCGCCGATGAAG
>CAZALT010000271.1:0-3302 GCA_964485515.1 uncultured Rhabdothermincola sp.
CGTGGGCCGGGTCGAACATGGAGCCCGCCGGCATCTCCGAGGTAGGGACAACCCCCGCGTCACCCGCGGTTCGCTGGAGCTACGTGCGATCGACCCAGAACCGCGACCACGTCTCCCACGATTCGGGGACGGTGCCGCGACCCCACGACCGCTCAGGCCAATCGGCCGGTGGTTGGTCGAGGGGGCTCGGCACCTGTTGGCCGTACCAGAGCTCGTGGACGCGCCGGACGAAGTGCCAGCTGCCGTCGCGCCGCTCGTAGGTGTCGCGGTACAGGATCGCCTGGTGGATCCATGCGCCGGAGCCGGGCGGCTCCTCGATCTCGCCCTTGCAGTAGACGACACCGGTCGCATGGTCGTCGTCGATCAGGTCGATGGCGTGGGTCCCGACGTTCAAGATGGTGACGCCCACCTCGGCCAGAGAGTCGGCGAACGCGGCGCGCAAGGCGTCACGTCCGGTGATGTCCTTGCCGACCCGGACGTCGTCGACGAAGAGCTCGACGAGCGCGTCGAGATCCCGGGAGTCCAACGCCACGGCGTAGTGCGCGGCGAGCTGCCGGATCTCCTCGTAGGCCAAGAGCCGCTCGATCGGGTCGCTGATGTGAGCCATCCCGTCATCGTGCCCGGTCGGGCGACACGACGAGCGCCGGTGGAGATCGACCAGGCAGGTGTGTCGCGCAGCCACGCGGGTCGCGCAGTACCGTCCTCGCATGGCCAAGGCTGATCGCTCGTCCTCGATCGATGACCTCGACGGGAGCGTCGAGCCTCCCGACCACGACGGCATCGACCCCATCGAGCTCACCAAGGCGGAGTACGAGAAGGAGCTGAGCCGGCTCCAGACCGAGCTCGTGCGGATGCAGGAGTGGGTGGTCCACAAGGGCCTGCGCGTCGTCGTGATCTTCGAGGGGCGTGACACCGCAGGAAAAGGCGGGATCATCAAGCGGCTCATGGAGAAGATCAACGCCCGCCATGCTCGGGTGGTGGCGCTCGGGGTGCCGAGCGACCGGGAGCGCACCGAGTGGTACTTCCAGCGCTACATCTCGCACCTTCCCTCCGCGGGCGAGATCGTGCTGTTCGATCGCAGCTGGTACAACCGGGCCGGCGTCGAGAAGGTGATGGGCTTCTGCACCGAGCGGGAGTACGAGGAGTTCCTCGCCACCTGTCCCCAGCTGGAGCGCGCCTTCGTGCGCAACGGGATCATCCTCGTGAAGTACTGGCTGTCGATCTCCGACGAGGAGCAGGAGCGCCGGTTCAAAGCCCGCATCAAAGACCCGGCCAAGCAGTGGAAGTTGAGTGGCATGGACCTCGAGGCCCGCCGTCACTGGGTGGACTACGCCGAGGCCAAGGACCGCATGTTCGAGCTCACGGACACGAAGGAGTGCCCGTGGTACGTGGTCGACGCCGAGGACAAGAAGTCGGCCCGGCTCAACGTCTACTCGCACCTCTTGTCGCTGATCCCCTACGAGCAGGTCCCGCGCGACAAGATCGAGCTGCCGCCTCGACAGAAGCGGGCCTACATCCGCCCGCCGATCGACAGCCAGACCTGGGTGCCCAAGCGCTACGAGGTGAGCTGACGTCGACCGACATCGTCGACCGACGTCGTCGACCGACGTCGTCGACCGACGTCGGGGAAACAAGATCGGCGAATCACATCGGCGAAATCACATCGATGTGATTACCCACAGGTTCACCCACAGCCTGGGGATTGTGGATGGGCGCCGTCAGCTCGCTCGTTCGGGGAACACGAGATCGGCCTCGCGCTCTCGCTTGATCTCGAACAGCTCGGGGATCTCGGTGATCGCCACGAACAGGTCCCACAGCTTGGTGACGTCGTCGCCCTTGGGTAGTTCGTTGATGACGGGACCGAAGAACGCGGTGTCGCGGTCGGCGATGCGGATGATCGGGACGCCCGTGCCGCCGTTAAGGCCCCGGGCCACGTCCATCGACGCGTGGATGACCGCATCGAGCGACTCGTCATCGGCGGCATCGAGGTAGACGGCATCGAGTCCGGCCGCCTCCAGCACCTCGGCGAGGTCGGGCGTGTCGAACGCGGGGAAGGCCCGGAAGTCGCGCTCGTCGTAGAACCGGGCGACGCTGTCGGTGCCCTCCTTGGCGTCGATGGCCACCACGATCCGGAGCGCGCGGTGGCTCGCCTCGACCGCTTCGCGGTACTCCTCGGGCGTGTCGTCGCCGTTCTGGAACTTCAAACTCCACGGACGCAGCGTGATGGCCAGGTCGCGTTGGGGCGCGACCTCCCGGATCCACCGGTAGGTCAGCCAGGTGAACGGGCACCCGGGATCGAACCAGAAGTCGATGGGGGTGGAGGAGGCGTCGCTCGTCATGCCGGGTTCAATACCCCGGGACCGCCGAACATTCCCTTTTCCGAACACGTTCATGGGAAACGGCGGCGGACCGGTGCTTCGATGCGCGCGGTGCGCGGCGGTCGTGTTCCGTACCATGCGGCATGGCAGAGATCGTCCTGGTGCACGGAGCGTTCAACGAGTTGTGGGGCCCCAACGAGATGCACGCCCGATGGCTCCCCGCGCTGCGCGACGGCCTGTGGCACCAGGACGTGTCGGTCGATCCCGCCGACGTCGGGGTCTGCTTCTACGGCGACCTCTTCCGCCACGATGCCGACACGACGGACGCGGACTTCGAGGCGAGCCGGGCGGGGATCGCCGAGATGCTGTCGAAGCTCGGCGATGCAGGTCCCCTGGCGGCGCTCGGTCAGGCGGCGAGCTCGGCGGCGTTCGACCGCACGGTCGACATGGTGACGACCATGGTCACCCAGCCCGATCTCCGTGGTCGCGTCGCCGAACGGTTCGACGCCGTCGTCGGCCCCGACACCAAGGTCGTCGTCGCCCACTCGCTGGGCACGGTCATCTCGTACAACAACCTCACGCGGCGCGCCGAGGTCGCAACCGATCTGGTGACGCTGGGTTCGCCGCTCGCGTCGGAGCAGATCCGGGGCGTGCTCGATCCGCCACCCGTCGACGGCGTCGGCCACTGGCCGGGAGGTGTCGTGCGCTGGACCAACATCGCCGCGGTCGGCGACCACGCCGTCGGTGACGGCCGGCTCGCCGGCCGCTACGGTCCGGGTCCCGACGGCCAAGACGTCATCGACCGCCGGGTCGACAACGGTCACCGAGCCCACGACCCCGAGCCCTACCTGAACGCCAAAGCCACCGGCGCGGCGGTGGCCGCCGCGCTGGAGGCCTGATCGCCGTCCCCGGGCCGGCCGGCTCTCGCTTCGACGCTTCTGGCGTAGATCCGCGTCGGTTTCCGACATCGGCACACGCCAGAAG
>CAZALT010000272.1:0-1544 GCA_964485515.1 uncultured Rhabdothermincola sp.
GCGGCCTTGCGGGCCAGGCGTCCGACGGTCTCGTGGTTGGGGGTGTCCTTCTTGAGCGCCTCTTCGACCGCGTTGCGGACCTCTTTGGCGCAGGCATCGAGGAGATCCTCGGCCTCGGGGGCGTAGACCCAGCCGCGGGTGATGATCTCGGGACCGGTGACGATGGTCTTGTTCTTGAGGTCGACCGCCACGATGACCACGACCACACCCTCCTCGGCGAGCACCTTGCGGTCGCGCAGCACGCCGGTGTCGACGTCGCCGATGATGCCGTCGACATACAGGTAGCCCGCGGGCACCCGACCGATGGGACGCAGGCCGCCGTCGTTGAGCTCGACCTGGTCGCCGTCCTCGCACACCACGATGTGGTCGCCTTTGATGCCCATCTTCTTGCCGAGCTTGGCGTGGGCCACCATGTGGCGGTACTCGCCGTGGACGGGGATGAACCAGTCGGGACGGGTGATCGACAGGAGGGTCTTGAGCTCCTCGGCCTTGGCGTGGCCCGTGGCGTGCACGTCGTCGATGCCGGAGTGCACGACCTCGGCGCCCATGCGGACGAGCCCGTCGATGACCTTGCTGACGTTGGACTCGTTGCCCGGGATGGGGTGCGAGCTCATGATGACGACGTCGCCGTCGCCCAGCTTGAGCCAGCGGTTCTCGCTGGCCGCCATGAGCGCGAGCGCCGACATGGGCTCGCCCTGCGAGCCGGTGCTGATGATGCACAGCTTCTTGGGGTCGTGGTCGCCGACATCGGCGATGTCGATGAGGCGGTGGTCGGGGATGTTGAGCAGGCCCATCTCCCGGGCCATCTTCACGTTCTTCTTCATCGACATGCCCATGGTGGCGATGGTGCGATCGAAGGAGATGGCAGCATCCGCGATCTGCTGCACCCGGTGGATGTGCGATGCGAAGCACGTCGTGATGATGCGCTGGCCGTCGAACTGGTGGAACAGGTCGTAGAGGACCTTGCCCACCGACGTCTCGCTGCGGCTGTGGCCGTGCTGGTCGGCGTTGGTGGAATCGGACAGCAAGAGGCGGATGCCGTCCTGCTGGGCGATGGCACCGATGCGGGCCAGGTCGGTGAGGCGGCCGTCGACCGGCGTGAGGTCGAGCTTCCAGTCGCCGCTGTGCAAGATGACGCCCTGGGGCGTGTGGAACGCGGTGGCGAAGCCGTGCGGGACCGAGTGGGTGACGGGGATGAACTCGACGTCGAACGGTCCGATCTTGCGCCGCTCGCCGTCCTGGACGACCACGAACTCGGTGTGGTCGAGCAGACCGGCTTCTTCGATGCGGTTCCTGGCCAGGCCGAGCGTGAGCGCCGAGCCGAAGATGGGGAAGCTCAGCTCGCGCAGCAGGAAGGCGAGCCCGCCGACGTGGTCCTCGTGGCCGTGGGTGGCCACACAACCCACGATGCGATCCGCGTTGTCCTTGAGGTAGGAGAAGTCGGGCAGGACGAGGTCGATGCCCGGCATGTCGAGATCCGGGAACATGATCCCGCAGTCGATGAGCATGATCTTGCCCCCGACCTCGACGCAGGCGCAGTTGCG
>CAZALT010000272.1:1644-3254 GCA_964485515.1 uncultured Rhabdothermincola sp.
CGACGACGTTGGGCACCTCGTGCGCCAGGCGCAGGAGGACCTCGGTGGAGATCTTGCGGCCGGTGCGAACCGGGATGTCGTAGACGATGACGGGGAGGTCCGCCGCGGCGGCGAGCGCCCGGAAGTGGGCCTCGATGCCGGTCTGCGGCGGACGGATGTAGTACGGCGTCACGACGAGCACGGCGTCCATGCCGGCACCCTTCGCCTCCGCCGTGAGGCCCGCGGCATGCGCGGTGTCGTTGGTGCCGCTGCCGGCGATGAGCGGGACGTCGACCGCCTCGCGCACGGCGCGCCACACCGCGATCTGCTCTTCGTCGGTGAGCACGCTCGCCTCGCCGGTGGTGCCGGTGAGCACCAGCGCATCGTTGCCCTGCTCCACCAGCCAGGACGCGAGCGCGGCGCAGCCGGCGAGATCGACCGCGCCGTCGTCGGCGAAGGGCGTGACCATGGCGGTGACGACCCGCCCGAACCGCGCCATCAGCCGAGCCCCTGGGTCCGGCGACCGCCGGCCCTGGGGGCACCAGACGGCTTCACGTCGGGCATCCACTCGTAGCAACGAGCGGATGCCCGACAGGAAGGAGAGCTGACGACGGAGAGGCGTTGCACGGCGGTCAGGCTACTCCAGCCCTGCGACGCTCCGATCTCAGGAATGCGAGCGCCCGCCCCTGATCGCGCCCGTCGGCAGCGCGATCACCCGGTGTAGCGCGGTGAGGTGGTCGCGGCCTGCGACGCCGGGGCGGCCGTCGTGGTGGAGGTGGACGTGGTGGTGGACGACGAGGTCGTGGTCGTATCGCCGCACACCCCCACCTCGGATGTCAGCACCAAGGAGGTGATGGCGTCGCTCACGCCGCTGTTGGTGCCACCGTAGAGGTACAGCGCGGTGACGACGCCCTCCTCGATGGTCAGATCGAACAGCTCCGGGGGGAACTGCTGTGGGCTGGCCACGAGGTCGGTGTAGACGCCCGGCGCGAGCACCTGGACCTCCTCCTCGCCGGTGGGCAGGTCCGTGGCCAGCGCGATCGGATCCCCGGCGGGGTCGAACCCGTCGAGGTCGAGCGGCGCGAGCCAACCCGGCCCATCGGAGTCGTAGGTCAACGCGGCGTTGCGCACGAGCAGGCGACCGCTCCCGGCGGGGGTGCAGCTGAGGTCGTCGGCGAACACCGAGACGTCGTAGCCCTCCACGGGCGCATAGACCATGAGCGTCGTCGAGGCGGTGTCGGGGATGGTCAGGGTCTCGCTGAACCCGGGGATGTCCTCGGTGCAGTCGGCATCAGCGCCATCCATCACCTCGACGAGGTGGTCGCCGGACTCGGTGTCGACGGGACCGACGACATCGCTCGGCTCGAAGGAGGCCACGAGGACCTCGTCGATGCACACCGTCCACGGCTGGGGGAACGCGGAGACGTTGACGAGCCACAGCTTGGTGGTGGCCGCGCTCGCCGGAGCTGCCATCACGACGGTGCCGAGCACCAAGGTTGCACTGGCGACGACCGCCGCCAGCGATCTCGATCTGATCTTCATTGGTTTCCTCCCTGTCGACGCCGGCCCCTCGGGAGCGACGTCTTCGCTGTGACACGAAAGCGTAGCCACCTTCCCGACCGTGAGCCGCG
>CAZALT010000273.1:0-3238 GCA_964485515.1 uncultured Rhabdothermincola sp.
GTCCGACGTGTCCGACGTGTCCGGGTCCGTCGTCGGGGCGGGGGAGGTGGCGCGGTGAACCTCGTCATGGCTTCGGCCGCCGCCGCGCTGTTCGGCATCGGCACCTACCTCGTGCTCCAGCGGAAGCTGAGCCGGATCATCATCGGGATCGGCCTGCTCGGCCACGGCACCAACATCTTGTTCCTGGTTTCGGGGAACCGAGGTGGCGCCGCCATCTTGGGATCCGGTGACGAGAGCGGCTTCAGCGACCCGATGCCGCAGGCACTGGTGCTCACCGCCATCGTCATCACCTTCGGCGTCACCGCGTTCCTGCTGGCCCTGGCGTTCCGCAGCTTCCTCCTCACCCACGACGACGAGGTCGAGGACGACATCGAGGACCGCCTCGTCGCCGCCGGTGGCTTCGTCGACGACGAGGTCACCGACGAAGAGATCGAAGACGAGGCGGAACACGAGGACGAGGGCGATGTCGCCGTGCCCTCCGGACCCGATGGCGGAGGCCGCGCGTGAACACGCTGCTCGTCGCCCCGATCGTCCTGCCCATCATCGGCGCTGCGCTCACGGTGCTCGTCGGTCGCTCACGCGCTGCTCAGCGGGTCATCGGCCTGTCGGTGCTCACCGCGGTGTCCGTCAACGCGGTGGCCTTGCTGGTCATCGTGGATCGGGACGGCACGCAGAGCACGCAGGCTGGTGGCTGGCCGGCACCGCTCGGCATCTCGTTGGTGGCCGACCGGCTGTCGGCGATCATGCTCACGATCGGCGCGGTCGTCCTGCTCGCGGTGCTCGTCTACGCCATCGGCCAACCTGGCGCCGAGCGCAACCACGTGGGCTTCCAGTCGCTCTACATGGTGCTCGCCGCTGGGGTGGCGGCCTCGTTCCTCACCGGGGACCTGTTCAACTTGTTCGTGGCCTTCGAGATGATGCTCACGGCGTCGTACGTGTTGATCACCCTCGGTGGACGGTCCGACCAGGTGCGCTCCGGCATGACCTACGTGGTCATCGGGCTCATCGCCTCGATCCTGTTCCTGGCCGCGTTGGCCTTCGTCTACTCGGCCACGGGCACGGTGAACCTGGCCGACCTGTCGATCCGCATGCAGGAGATATCGCCGGAGCTGCGCACCGCCTTCTCGGTGCTGCTGCTCGTCGTGTTCGGCATCAAGGCGGGCCTGTTCCCGCTCTTCTTCTGGCTGCCTGACAGCTACCCCACCGCGCCGTCGCCGGTGACGGCCATCTTCGCCGGCCTGCTGACCAAGGTCGGCATCTACGCCATCATCCGCACGCAGACCCTGCTGTTCCCGTCAGATGGCCCGTCGACGCTCATCCTCGCCATCGCCGGGGCGACCATGTTCGTCGGTGTGCTCGGTGCCATCGCCCAGGCCGACGTGAAGCGAATCTTGTCGTTCCACATCATCAGCCAGGTCGGGTACATGGTGATGGGGCTGGGTCTGTTCACCGTGGCGGGCATCGCCGGCGCCGTCTTCTACATCGTCCACCACATCATCGTGAAGACGTCGCTGTTCCTCACCGGTGGGCTCATCGAGCACGTGGCGGGTTCGAGCCGACTCAACCGCGTCGGCGCCATGTTGCGGTCGGCGCCGGTGCTCGTCGTGCTGTTCCTGATCCCGGCGCTGAGCCTGGCCGGCATCCCCCCGCTGTCCGGGTTCGTCGCCAAGTTCTCCCTGGTCGACGCCGGAGTCGAGTCGCACGCGGCGGTCATCGTCGGGGTCAGCCTGCTCGTGGGTCTGCTCACGTTGTTCTCGATGATGAAGATCTGGGCCGGAGTGTTCTGGAACCCGGCCGAGAAGGAGCCCGACGGGATCCCGCACGAGGTGGGCCCGCTCGGAGGACCGGCGTTGATGATCGGGGCCACCGGCGCGCTGGTGATGTGCTCGCTCGCCGTCGCCGTGTTCGCCGGGCCGATCTACGCGCTCAGCGAACGGACCGCGCAGGACCTGTTGGACCCGTCGTCCTACGTGCAGGCGGTGCTCGGCCGATGAGCGCCGTCACCCTCGGAGCGGTCTCGCTCGTCGTGTGGCTCCTGCTCTGGGGCGACGTGTCGCGGGGCAACGTGCTGAGCGGCGTGCTCGTCGCCGTGCTGCTCATGATCGTCTTCCCGAACAACGGTCCGCTGTGGCCCCGCCACTTCTTCCATCCGGTCCACGCGCTGCGCTTCGTCGGCCATTTCCTGAAGAACCTGATGGTGTCGAACCTCGTGCTGAGCCGGGAGATCGTCAGCCGTCGTTCGAGGATCCGCACGGGGGTCGTCGTCGTGCCCATGCCCGACTGCACCCCGGCCATGCTCACCTTCATCGCCAACGTGATCGCCTTGACCCCTGGCGTCATCGCGGTCGACACCGCTCAGGAGCAGCCGGAGATCTCCGTGCACGTCCTGCTGCTCGACGATCCCGCCGACACCCGGGCCGACATCGACAAGCTCCGGTATCTGGCCGTCAGGGCCTTCGGTGCGCCCCAGGCACGTGCGGACTGCGTCCGGCTGATCGAACCTGGCAACCCCGCGTCGCGCCGATCGGGAGACGGGTCGCCGTGATCACCGTCGCTGCTCTGCTGCTCGCGCTCGCCGCGCTGGGGTTCGCCATCCGCCTCGTGATCGGACCTTCGCTCGCCGACCGCATCATCGCGGTCGACGGCATGCTCGCCGTCGGCTGCGGAGCCATCGCGCTCGAAGCCCTCCACAGCGGCGACGGCGAGTACCTGCCGACCATCGTGGTCATCACGTTGATCGGCTTCGTGAGCACCGCGGTCGCGGCACGGTTCATCGAGGCCCAGGACGACGGAGAGGTCGACGGAGAGGTCGACGGACGGGGCACGGCCGGAGAGGTGGCGACATGATCGCCGAGGCTCTTGCCCTGTTGGGCGCGGTGCTCATGCTGCTCTCGGCGGTCGGGGTCCTGCGCTTCCGCGATGCGCTGGCTCGCATGCACGCGCTCACCAAGGCCTCGACCTTGGGTCTGCTGTTCATCCTCGGCGGCACCGCCATCGGCATGGACGACGCCAACGACGTCACGTCGCTCGTCCTCGCCATGTCCCTGCAGTTGCTCACCCTCCCGGTGGGGAGCAACCTCATCGCCCGGGCCACCTACCAGGCGGTCGGCCCGAGGGGTCGCGTCGACGCCGTCGACGAGCTCGAGAACCGTCGCGATCACGACAGCTGACGGCCCCCCTTCTCCAAATTGGGCTCTCCTGACCCTTGTGTGGGTCTGATCTGAGCTGATCCGCGAGT
>CAZALT010000274.1:0-3231 GCA_964485515.1 uncultured Rhabdothermincola sp.
GGTTCGGGATCAGGTTCGGGATCAGGACAGCGGGGAGACCGAACCGTCGACCACCGTGAGGACCTGCTCGGGTTGCGCGCCGTCGGGATAGCCCGCCGCACTGGTCAGGACCGTCTGACCGGGCGGCAGGTTGTCCAGCAGCGCCGCACTCCGATAGGGATCGAGCTCGGAGAACACGTCGTCGAGCAGCAGCACCGGTGCGGTCCCCACCACATCGGTGACCAGGAGGTGGGCGGTCAGCCGCAGGGCCAACGCGAGCGTGCGCTGCTCGCCCTGCGACGCGTGGGTGCGCGCCGGCAGCCCGTCGAGGGTGATGGCCAGCTCGTCACGGTGTGGGCCGACGAGGCTGACCCCACGGCGCAGCTCGTCGCGGCGGGCGGCCTCCAACGCGGCGGTCAAACCGGAGTCCATCCACGCCGACTCGTAGGTCAACGTGACGGTGGCAGGCCGATCGGCGAGGAGCTCGTAGGACCGCTGCAGCGCCGGGTTCAACGTGGCCACCAGATCGGCGCGCTGCTCGCCCACCTCGGTGCCGAGCGACGTGAGCTTGGTGTCCCACACGTCGAGCGTGGCCTCGATCTCGGGGGTCAGCCGCCCACCCGACTGCTTCAACAGCGCGTTGCGCTGACGCAGCACCTTGTCGAGGTCCGACCGGGTCGCGTCGAACGGCGTGTGCCGAGAGACGAGCGTGTCGTCCAGATACCGCCGTCGTTCCGACGGACCACCCTTGACCAGCACCAGATCGTCCGGGGAGAACACCGAGACGCGAACCGCTCCGAGTAGATCCCGGGCCCTGCTCAGGCGCTGCTTGTTGACGAGCACCCGACCGCGCCCCGCTCGGCCCGGACCGGACCCGGTGATCTCCGCCTCGATGAGCAGCTCGCGGTCACCTCGCCGCCCCTCGGCCCGCACGATCGCGCTCGACGCTCCCCGACGCACCAGGGCCTCGTTGGGAGCCCCCCGGAACGAGGTCAGCGTGGCGAGGTAGGCGATCGCCTCGATGAGGTTCGTCTTGCCCTCACCGTTGGATCCGGTGACGACGGTGAGCCCGGGCGCGAGCTCGACCTCGGCCGACCCGTAGCTGCGGAAGTCGGTGAGCCAGAGCCGACGGATCTCCACCGTGTCCGACGCGTCAGCTGACGCGCACCGGCATCAGCAGGTAGAGGAAGTCCTCGCTGTCGATGGAGCGCAGCAGAGCAGGCTTGAGGGCATCGATGGTCTCGAGCGTCACCTCGTCGCCGGGAGAGACCTCGAGACCAGCCATGAGGTACTCCGGGTTGAACGCCACGGTGAGCTCGGCCCCGTCGTACTTGGCGTCGAGGACCTCGTGGGCCTGCCCCACGTCCTGGGTCACGGCGAGCAGCTCGAGGCTGTCGGCGGTGCTCACCAGACGCACCGGGGTCGCCTCACGGGCGAGCAGCCGAACACGGCGCAGTGCGTCGAGGAGCGCCTCGCGGCTGACGGTGAGCCGGTTGGGCTGGGCCTGCGGGATGAGCCCGCGATAGTTCGGGAAGTCGCCGTCGATGAGGCGTGTCATGAGCACGACCTGGCCCACCTCGAACGACGCGTCGCGCTCGCCCAGTCGGAGGACGATCGTGTCGGCGTCGCCGAGGAGGCGGCTGAGCTCCTTGAGCGCGTTCGACGGCACGAGCACCGTCTGACCTTCGGCCAGGATCGATACGCCGGGGAGGTCACGAACGGCGAGGCGATACGAATCGGTGGCCACCAGGCGCAGTCCGTCGGCCTCCGCGGCCATGAGCACACCGGTGAGGATCGGACGGGACTCATCGACGCTCGCGGCGGACACGACCTGCTTGAGGGCCTCCACGAACGCGCCGGCGTCGATCTCGACGGTCTGCTCGGCGGGTTCGGGAAGTTGCGGGAACTCGTGCGCGGGGATGGTGCGCACGGCGAACTCGGAACGGCCCGAGCGGATCTGTGCCTCGTCGTCGTTGACGTCGACCTCGACGGCACCCGGTTCGAGTGCTCGCACGATGTCGCCCACCAGCTTGGCGGGCAGCACGCCGACGCCGTCGGACTCACCCGCGACCTCGAGGATCACCGAGATGGTGAGGTCGAGATCGCTGCCGGTCACGCGGAGCTGGCTACCAGCGAGCTCGAGGCGCAGCCCGGACAACACGGGAAGCGAACTGCCGCGACTGGTGACCGCACGGCCGGTGGCACTGAGGGCCTCGACGAGGACGTCACGCTCGCATCGGAACTTCACGGGGCCTGCTCGCTTTCTCTATCTCTCTAAGAAATTGAAATTGGTAGTTGTAGTAGTAGGTGCTGTGGATTGTGGATGAACCGGCCAATCCGCAGCTCAGGGCGTCAAAAGTTGTTCGCGTGTCGTCCCCAGGAGCTCACAGGTTTCCACGCCGGGTCGAACGGTCGGGGGATGGGACGCGAGTTGTCCACCGGCGGTCCCCCCGGCGGCGCGGCGTCGTCCACCGGCTTGTGAACAGCATCTCGACGTCTTTCGATGTGGATCATCGGTGGTTCTCCTCCCGGCCGCTCAGGCGTTGCGGATGGCTTGGGTGAGCTCGGTCACCTGGTCGTAGATCTGTCGACGCTCCTTCATGAGCGTGGTGATCTTCTCGACGGCGTGGATGACGGTGGTGTGGTCGCGTCCGCCGAACTCGCGGGCGATGGCGGGATAGCTCATGTCGGTCATCTCGCGGAACACGTACATGGAGATCTGACGGGCGGTGACGAGCGGCCGGCGGCGGCTCTTGCCGGTGATCTCGTCGATGGGGAACGCGAACATCTCGCAGGTCTTCTGCAAGATGAGCTCGGGGGTGATGGGCCGGGGCTCGTTGCCGGTGATGAGGTCGCCCAGCACCTTCTCGGCCAGATCGACCGACATGGTCTCGCTCGTGAGGCTGGCATAGGCGCAGACCCGGATGAGCGCACCTTCGAGCTCTCGGATGTTGTTGGAGATGTGGGTGGCGATGAAGACCAGCACGTCGGGAGGCGGCGCGATCGGCTCGCTCTCGGCCTTGCGGCGGAGGATGGCGAGGCGGGTCTCGAGCTCGGGCGGGTTGATCTCGGTGATCAGACCGGCCTTGAAGCGGCTGCGCAGGCGTTCCTCGAGCGTCGCGATGGCGTCAGGAGGACGATCTGATGACAGCACGATCTGGCGGTTGGCCTGGTAGAGGGCGTTGAAGGTGTGGAAGAGCTCCTCTTGGAGCTGTTCGCTCTTCTCGATGAACTGGATGTCGTCGAGCAGCA
>CAZALT010000275.1:0-3190 GCA_964485515.1 uncultured Rhabdothermincola sp.
TCCGGCGACCTGGATCGGGATACCTGAAGGGACGGCCTGGGACCGCACGGGACGGCCTGGGACCGCACGGGACGGGCTGGGACCGCACGGGACGGGCTGGTACGGATCTCGGAATCCGTTGATCTGTGCCCAGATGTGTCCGCGAACATACAGCGAGTGTCATACATGTATGATCAGCGGCGAGGAGGCAGGTATGACGACGCTTCAGGTTCGACGGATCGCGTTCGACTTCAGCGAGGACGTGCCGTTCTGCTGGCAGCCAGAGAACCCCGAGTTCGCCCTGTCGATGAACGCGACGAGCTTGATGATCATCGGGTTCGAGAAGTACATCGTCGACGCGGTGCGCGCCGCGATGCCGTACATCTCCGACCCGGCCGCAGCCGAGGAGGCAGACGCCTTCCTGCGCCAGGAAGCGCAGCACGCCCGGGCGCACCGCATGCACATGCGTGCGCTGTTCCGTCAGTACTCCGGGCTGAAGCAGACGCTCGATGACGTGGTGGCCGAGTACGACCGGCTCTTCGCCGAGAAGCCGCTGCAGTACCACCTCGCCTACATCGCCAACCTCGAGGCCACCTTCACGCCGGCCTTCAAGCAGATCCTCGATCATGCCGACGAGCTGTTCGGGCCGGGCGACGAGCGGGTCGGATCCTTGTTCATGTGGCACTTCACCGAAGAGATCGAGCATCGGAGCTCGGCGCTCATCATCTACCGGGCGGTCGTGCCCGCGCCCTGGTATCGGATCGGCCAGCTGCCGTCGGTGGCGCGCCACATCAACAAGATGCTGCGCATCACGATGGATGGCATCAACGAGCATGTGCCGCTCGAGGACCGCAAGGTCGATGCCCGCAACATCAGCCCGGGTCGGCAGGCGCGCCGCGGACTGGCCGAGAAGATCGCCTTCTTCGGTCGGGGCGTCGACTTCAGCTATCCGCCGGCGAACGCGCCGATCCCGGCTGACGAGCAGCGTGCTGCGAACCTCGCGCTGCTGGCCTCCCAGACCCCGAGCCACGACCCTGCGCACCAGCCGCTCCCGCCGTTCGCGGCCGAGTGGATCGCCCGGTACGACCGGGGCGAGGACGTGGTCCACTGGTTCTCGTCGCAGACCTCGGCATGAGCAAGCCGTGCAGTGAGGCGTTCCGTCAGCTCGCGGATCAACTCGGTGGGATCGACTGCGAGGCGGCGAACCCGGTCGTGACGGTGCGCGCCCCGTGGGAGCTCAACAACTGGACGCTCCCCGTCGTCGAGCTCCTGATGGTCGGCGGAGCGGCGCTCGGACTCGCTCACGCCATCGTGATGCTGCGCCGGCACCGTCAGCCTGCATGGCTGTGTCTGTGGGTGGCAACGATCATCTATCTGCTCGCGCTGGAACCCTTCTTGTACTTCCCCGACAGCTTCGGCCTGGGCGAGCGGGTCGGCACCGTGTTCGCCCACAACGTGTTCAGCGTCGAGTTCCTCTTCGATCGCCTGCCGCTCTACATCGTCGCTTTGTACCCCGCGGGCATCTACCTCGCCTACGTGCTCGTGGACCGGCTCGGCGTTTTCCGCCGCCACGGCGCCCTCGTCGGAGCGATCACCGTCGGTGTCGTGCACCACGCCTTCTACGAGATCTTCGACCACATCGGCCCGCAGCTCCGCTGGTGGGCGTGGAACCCCGATGCACCGTCGTCCGGGCCGTTCTTCGCGAGCGTTCCGCTCACCAGCATGGTGATCTTCGCGGCCATCGCACCGGCCGTGATCGTGGCGCTCGCTCGATGGCTCCTGTTCCGCGATGGCGAGGACCGGTCCGCAGGAAGCTGGGTGTGGCGCACCTTCGCCGTCGGTTTGCTCACACCCGTGGTCATCCCCGTGGCGAGCGCACCGGTGTCGATCGTCGATCCCGACACGAACGAGACCCTCGCGACCTCCTTGTACTGGGTCTATCTCCTGGTCTTCGCGGCAATCGCGTTGTGGGCAATTCTCGGATCGGAACCCCGGGGGAGTGGACTCACCGGTCTCGCCAAGCACTACCCCCTGATCCACAGCGCCGTGTTCCTCGGGACCTTCGCCGTGCTCTGGCTGGTCGCGCTGCCCGACCTGCTCGATGCGACGAACGGGATCACGAACGACGGGACACCCACCGGCAGTGTCTTCTACGCCTTTGGGTGCACCACCTTCTGCGCGTGGATCGTCGCCCGAGGCGTCCGCGGGCAGCGCACCGATGGAGAGCTTTCCGCGGTTCTTGTGGTCGGGCCAGATGTCCTCGCGTCGGATCGTTAGTCAATGGACGTGTGGTAGGACGACGCCATGACGTCTCGAGCGAGCGGAGCACGGTGAGGCGGGGATGGGGTGGCTCGCCGCCGGCCGATGATGACCAGGCGCGGACGTTGATCATCGAGGCCGCGATGCGCTGTGTCGACGCCGATGGTCCCGCCGACTTCAGTCTGGCGAAGGTGGCGGCCGAGCTGGGCGTGATCCGCCAAACCGTCTATCGCTACTACCCGAGCGTCGACGACCTCTTCGCCGCGGTCGGCCAGCACGCCGTCGAGAGCTTCCTCGTCGAGCTCACCGCGCACCTCCGCCGACGGACCGAACCGGCCGACTGGGTCGTCGAGGCGCTGGCTACGGCCATCGAGCGGGTGCCGGACCGCAGCTACCTCACCCTGCTGCTCGACATCGGCCACACCGAGCCGTTCACGGTTGGTGTCACGTCGAGCGGTGCGATGGCGATCGGACGCGACCTGGCCGCACGGTCGAACGTCGACTGGGCCGGACGGGGTTACCGGGCTCGGGATCTCGACGAGCTGATCGAGCTCATGCTGCGCGTCCTGCAGTCGATGGTGATCTCGCCCCCGGAACCTCCCCGCAGCCAGCGTGCACTGCGCGCCTACCTGCGCCGGTGGGTCGCACCCGCGCTCACCTGATCGAGCGACGACCCGGCAGGCTCCGGCCTGCCTTCCCCTACAGATCAATCTCCCAGCATACAACTCACACCATATGTGTATGATCGCCAGCGGTGGCCCGGCTCGGGCGGGAGAAGCGGGGGAGATGGTGGGCATGGCGCTGGAGCCGCTCGGCTCGCTGCTCTTGACTCGACAAGTTAGCATCTAAAGTAAATCGACCTATCCCACCTTCCTCATGGGACGGGATGGACATGGAGCTTGCCCGGCCCGCGAGGTCGAGGCCAACTCTGTAGTAGCTAAAGTGTTGGGAC
>CAZALT010000276.1:0-3162 GCA_964485515.1 uncultured Rhabdothermincola sp.
TTCCCTGCGCAAATTGCGTAGATCGTCGGCTTCCCTGCGCAAATTGCGTAGATCGTCGTCGGAAAGCGACGACGATCTACGCCAGAAGGGCTGGAAGCGCGGGCTGGGTCAGGCTCCGGGTTCGATCCACATGCCCGTGATGTAGGGCTTGGCGATGTAGCCGGCGAAAGGGATGGCCCGGAACCAGTTGAGTCCGCGGACGTCGGTGTCGGCGACCATCGCCCACGGTGTGTCGTACAGCCAGACGTCGATGGCGTTGGCGTTGCGCTCCTTGACCAGCTCGTCGTACGCCTGCTTGCGGAAGTCCCGGTCGGTGGCCTGGCGACCCAGGTCGAGCGCGTCCTGGGTGACCTGGTTGTAGAACTGCGAGAAGTTGATGATGATCGGCGGCTCGGCGAAGGTCTTGGACCAGAACACGTAGTTCCCGTCGGGATCCGGATAGGCGTAGTTGGGGTAGAGGATCGCCTGCGAGGTGCCGCCGACCAGCGTGGTGATCACCTCGTTCTGCAGGAGCGTCTCGATGTTCGCCGTGATCCCGACCTCGCTCCACTGCTCGGCGATCGCCTGCATGAGCTGGAGGTCGTCGGTGGTGGCCACGCCCAACAGCGTGAACGAGAGCTCGGTGGCTTCCGTCGCCTTCTTGTACTCCTCGATCTCTACCTTCGCCTGCTCCGGGTCGTACTGCGGGTAGTTGGTCTCGTCGGGGGCGAGGCCGCCCCAGAACGAGTCCTCCTCGAACGGCGATGTGCTCAACCCGATCGGCTCGTCGGCGCCGAAGGTGTCCACCAGCGCCTGGCGGTCGGTGGCGAAGGCCAGGGCCCGACGGGCGTGCACGTTGTCGAAGGGGGCCTTGCTGGCGGAGAGCATGACGAAGGTCTGGCCGGTGGCGTAGTCGGTGACCACCTGGTAGTCCGCTCGGAGCGAGGCGATGTTGGCCGCCGACGTCGTCTCGATCACGTCGACATCGCCGGCCTGGAGGGCCTGCATCCGTTGGAGCGAGTCGGTGATGGGACGGAACTCCATGCTGTCGAGGAACGGCCCGTTGCGCTGCCCTAGCGGGACGCCCACGTCTTCGCACATCTCGACGACGTCAGCGCTTGGTTCGGCCACCGCGCAGGGCCCACCCCAGTAGTCGTCGAACCGGACGACGCGGACGTAGCGATCCTTCTCGGCCTTCTCGAACCTGAAGGCCCCGGTGCCGACTGGTGCGGTGGAACCGTTGTCGGGCTGGGCGAGCATCGACGGGGCCATGACGTAGCCGTAGTTGGCGGCGAGGGTGGTGCTGAAGGCACCCCATCGGATGTTGAGCGGGATCTCCAAGCTGTACTCGCCCGTCACGACCGGTTCGCCGATCAACGGACCGGACACCACCGAGGCGAGCGCGCCCGGCGTGCCCTGGAACTTGAGGCTCTCCACGACATCGTCAGCCTTCATCTCGGTGCCGTCGTGGAACGTGATGCCCTCCCGCAAGGTGATGGTCCACAAGGAAGCGTCCTCGTTGGGCGTCACGCTCTCGGCGAGCCACGGAACGACCTCGCCGTCGCCGTTGAAGACCATCAACGGCTCCATGAACGACGAGCCCACGACCTGACCTTCATGCGCCCACACGTTGGTCGCCGGGTTCCAGCCATCGGTCTCGCTCCCCACGGCCACGGTGATCTTGCCGCCCTCGACCGGGACCCCTTCCGAGGTGATCCCGTCGACGTTGGACGTCTCGGTGGGTTCGGCCGCATCGACATCCGCGTCCTGGTCCGAGCTGCTGCTCGAACAGCCCACGGCCACCAGCGCCACGGCCACCACGGCCCCGATCGCCCTGACCGTCGACGTCCTCCTCTGACTTCTCATCCGTGCCCCCACATCGATCTTTCGCGTTCGTCGGTCTCGTGATCGGTCCCCGCCGGCAGCCGTGCCCTCGCCGCCGTTCGGTCTCCCGGTGCCGGGCCCCGATCCCCCAGGGTCCTGAACCGTCACGCTGCACGTGACTATCGGCCACAATCCTCGACGACCTGAGGAATCGGCCCGATGTGTCGATGTGTCGATGTGTCGATGTGTCGATGTGTCGATGTGTCGACCGGACGTGATTGTCTACGTTGTCGGTCATGCGGTCTCCCCATGCCACACCCACGTTCAGGTGCAGTGGATCGAGGTGCCGATCATGAGCCAACTTCGGATCGTCCAGTGGGCGACGGGCAACATCGGGACCCGGTCGCTCCAGGGGGTGATCGACCATCCCGACCTCGACCTCGTCGGGCTCTGGGTGCACTCGCCCGACAAGGCCGGCCGCGACGCGGGCGACCTCGCCGACCGTCCGGCGACCGGCATCGTGGGCACGAACGACATCGACGAGATCGTCGCCCTCGGCGCCGACTGCGTGCTCTACATGCCGCGCTCCCTCGACGTCGACGAGGTGTGCCGTCTCCTCGAGGCCGGCGCCGACATCGTCACCACCCGCGGCGAGCTGCACCACCCGCCGAGCATGGACGCGGGGACCCGCGACCGCATCGAGGCCGCGTGCGCCGCGGGCGGGACCTCGATCCACAGCACGGGCAGCAGCCCCGGCTTCATCACCGAAGCCGTCCCGCTGGTGCTCACCTCGGTCCAGCGCCGCTTCGAGGGCGTGACCATCGACGAGTACGCCGACCTCTCCCGACGTGACTCGCCCGATCTGCTGTTCAACATCATGGGGTTCGGTCAGGCCCCCTCGGAGATCCCGGCCGGACGCCTCGAACACGGCCGGTGGAGCTTCGGGCCCTCCCTGCGGGTGTTCGGCGACGCCATCGGGCTCCCCCTCGACGACATCACGGCGAGCGGCGAGGTCGCGGTGGCACCCCGAGACGTGGAGATCGCCGCCGGCACGATCGAGGCGGGCACCGTCGTGGCCCAACGCACCTCCGTGGTCGGCACGCACGCTGGGCGACCGGTCATCCAGTTCCGGTCCAACTGGTATTGCAGCACCGACATCGCCGAGGACTGGGAGCTGCGCTCCACGGGTTGGCGGGTCACGACCGAGGGCGATGCACCCCTCGACGTCACCCTCCGCTTCCCCTTCGACCTCGACGAGATGGCCGCCCGCTCCCCCGGCTACACGGCCAACCGGGCCGTCAACGCCGTGCCGGCGGTGTGCGCGGCCACCCCCGGCATCCGCATGAGCACCGAGCTCCC
>CAZALT010000277.1:0-3117 GCA_964485515.1 uncultured Rhabdothermincola sp.
ACCAGGCTGCGCACGTCACCGATGTTGGCCAGGTGGCTGTGCAGCTCCAACGCCTCGACGAACTTCCGTCCGGCTTCCTGACCGCCGGCGATGATGAAGGCCGGCACCGATCCCGCGCCCCGACCACCCGTGTACTTCTGCGCCGCGGCGTGCCAGCGCGAGCTGGGCAGCCCGGCGAACTGCACGAAGTCGACCTGGTCATGGGCCTCGAGGTACTCGGCGACCTTCTGCGCGTTGGTGTTGTGCCGCTCGAGACGGAGGCTGAGGGTCTCGACGCCCTGGATGAACTGGAAGGCGTTGAACGGCGAGATGGCCGCGCCGATGTCGCGCAGCAGCTGCACGCGGGCCTTGATGATGTAGCTGCCGGGGCCGAGCGCCGGCCAGTACTGAAGGCCGTGGTAGCTGCCGTCGGGTTCGGTGAAGCCGGGGAACTTGTCGTTCTGGGAGAAGTCGAAGCTGCCCCCGTCGACGATGACGCCGCCGATGGAGGTGCCGTGGCCGCCGATGAACTTGGTGGCGGAGTGCACGACGATGTCGGCCCCCCACTCCAGCGGCCGGATCAGCCAGGGGGACGCGACCGTGTTGTCCACGATGAGCGGCACGCCGTTGGCATGGGCGACGCCGGCGACGCCCTCGATGTCGAGGATGTCGTTGCGGGGGTTGCCGATGGTCTCACCGAAGAAGGCCTTGGTGTTGGGGCGCACCGCGGCCCGCCACGCGTCGAGGTCGTCGGAGTCGTCGATGAACGTCGTCTCGATGCCCAGCTTGGGCAGCGTGTAGTGGAACAGGTTGTAGGTGCCGCCGTAGAGCGCCGCCGATGACACGATGTGGCTGCCGGTCTCGGCCAGGTTCAAGATGGCGAAGGTCGACGCCGACTGACCGCTGGACAGGGCGAGGGCGCCGGGCAGGCCCACCGCGGTATCGGGCGCGCCTTCGAGGCTGGCGATGCGCGACTCCAGCACGAGCTGGGTGGGGTTCATGATCCGCGTGTAGATGTTGCCGATCTCGGCCAGCGCGAAGAGGTTGGCGGCGTGCTCGGCGTCGCGGAACTGGTAGGCGGTGGTCTGGTAGATCGGCGTGGCCCGCGCCCCGGTGGTGGGATCGGAGCTGGCTCCGGCATGGATCTGGCGGGTGTCGAAACCCCAACCGGTCTCAGGACTCGTGGCATCGGACATCTCGGTCTCCTTCATCGACGCTGATGGACGATGCCGAAGCTAGAGCGGTATTTCCGACCAATCCAGTAGCATTTTCGGTGAGGCCGCGGCGAGCGCGCTCACGGCCCCGCCATCCAGCCCCAAAAACCCGTTCTGGCGTGGATCTTGTGCGGTTTCCGCACAAGATCCACGCCAGAAGCGCAACACACGAAGGACCGGGTCAGGTCAGCTGCTCGTGACGGTGAGCCCCACCGGCAGGGCACCCGCCTCGAAGGCCACGGCCAGCGACAGCGCCACCTCTTCGGACCACTCCGACGAGTAGATGATGAGGTCGTTCTGGGTGAAGGGCCGGAAGCTGGCGTCGTTGGGGCGCGGGATCGACGCCACGACGATCGTGCCGTCGAAGGTGACCGTGAAGGCACCCGACGCACAGGAGTCGTCGCGGGTGAAGCAGGACTCGGCGAGCGAGTTGAACGCCCCGAGACCCTCGGCATCGTCGGCCAGGACGACCTTCACGGCCGGGTCGCCGCCGAGCGTCGTGAGCGTGGAGTCCTGCACGGCAGAGCCCGACAGGACCGACGGTCCGACGTCCCAGATGGCGAGCACCGCGGCCGTGGACGGATCCAGGAGCTGCTGCGGGGTCTCGATGTCGCGCCACTCGAGCACCGACGTACCGGTCGGGTCGTCGTCGGCCGGGGCGACCGGGACCGGGATCGTGACCGGCGGCGTGGCCGTCGTCGTGGTCGTCGGGTCAGCGGCCTCGGTCGTCGTCCCCGGCGACTCGACCGTTCCGGAGTCGGTGACCTCAGGCGTCGGGTCGGGTGAGACGAGCGCTTCACCGGGAGCGGGCGGGTACTGCACGAGACCGGGCCGGAAGTACAGATCGCCCCGGAACGACAGCGCTTCGACGAGCTCCGCTGCCTCGGCGGGATCCTCGGTGCCCGGAACCGTGACGACGAGGCCAGTGCCCGCCTCGTCGACGACGACGGCGCTGCCCTCGGGCGACTCACCCGTGAGCTCGAGGTACTTGGTGATGCGCCGTTCCATGGTGGCCGCGGCCTGTTCCGCTTCTTCGGCGGTGATCGGGCTGTCGAAGGTGGCCGTGACGTCGGTGGTGACGAGCGCAACGGTGGTCCCGGGAGCCTCGACCGTGGTGGACGACGACGCGTCGTCGTCCGAGTCGCTGCCGCAGGCACTCGCCCCGACGGCGAAGGTGAGTGCGAGGCCGATGATCGCGGCGCGCCCAGCGCGCATCTTGAGGTGTCCCATGTGGCAGTGCTCCGATCAGAAGGTGAAACCCCGACCTTCGCGCACTCCGTCCGCCCAGCCCGGCATTTCCGGGCACTTCACCCGTCAGCCGGGGGGGGCGGCGCGGACGGCAGCTCGTCGGTGGGGTCGACTCAGCCCGCGGTGCGGTAGACGCTGTGGCCGTCGTCCCAGTAGCTGTCGTAGACGTGTTGGCGAACCCTGACGCAGAAGCTCAACCGGGCTCACCGAGGCTGAGTCAGCCCTGGCCGCCGCTGGCTTCGGTGACCTTGGTCTTGCCCGCGCCGATCCACGGCATCATCGAGCGCAGCTTGGTGCCGACCGACTCGATCTGGTGCTCCTTGCCCGCCGCTTCGAGCGCATGGAAGTTCTGGCGGCCGGCCTCGGACTCGGCCACCCACTCCTTGGCGAAGGTGCCGTCCTGGATCTCGGTGAGGACCTTCTCCATCTCGGCCTTGACCAGACCGTCGATGATGCGCGGCCCACGGCTCAGGTCGCCGTACTCGGCGGTGTCGCTCACCGAGTAGCGCATGCCCGAGATGCCCTCTTCGTACATGAGGTCGACGATGAGCTTCAGCTCGTGGAGGCACTCGAAGTAGGCGATCTCGGGCTGGTAGCCGGCGTTCACCAGCGTCTCGAAGCCGGCCTGCACGAGGGCGGTGGTGCCGCCGCACAGCACGACCTGCTCGCCGAACAG
>CAZALT010000278.1:0-3091 GCA_964485515.1 uncultured Rhabdothermincola sp.
GTGGGGTCGGACATGTCAGCTCCCGGTGTAGCGCGGCTCGCGCTGCTCGGCGCGCGCGGCACGGAGCTCGGCGTAGTCGTCGGACTTGTTGATGAAGGTCTGGTAGATGAGCTCGTCGGCCATGGAGCTGCGAAGCGCGGGCTGGCTGAGGTGGCTGATGACCCGGCGGGCCATCTTGATGGTGACGGCGGGAGCCGACGCGATCTTGTCGGCCATCTCGCGGGCCGTGGCGTCGAGCTCGTCGCGGGGCACGACGCGCGACACGATGCCGTGGCCGAGCGCCTCGGTGGCGTCCATCTTGCGACCGGTGAGCACGAGGTCGCTCACGACGCCGGGCCCGCAGATCTCGTACAGCGCACCCATGCCACCGGTGTCGGGGATGACGCCGTGGCCAGCCTCGGGGAGCATGAACCGGGCGTCGTCGGCCGCGATGCGGATGTCGCACAGCAGTGCGCGTTGGAAGCTGCCGCCGATGGCCCAGCCCTGGATAGCGACGATGATCGGCGCCGGGATGTCCCACACCTGCTGGATGCCCCAGTGGCCCCGGCTCATCAGCTCGTGGTGGCTGAGCGGCTCCTTGCTGTTGCCGATCGTCGAGACGTCACGTCCCGAGCTCCACGAGTGCCCTTCACCGCGCCAGATGACGGCACGGACGTCCGTGCGCCCCTTCAGCTCGGTGAGGATGTCGAAGAGCTGGACGTCCATCGGATCGCCGAAGGCGTTGCGCTTCTCCGGGTTGTTGTTCGTGATGGTGGCGACTGGTCCGTCGATCTCGAGATCGACCGTCCCGGGCGCGGGTGCTTCGGTGTCCGTGCTCACTGTTCCCCCAATGATTCGAAGTGAACCGTTCTGGCTGGACAGATACGCCGGATAGCCCGGGTCTTCCCAGCCAGAACGGGATTCAGGCCTGTCCGGTGGCGTCGTAGATCCAGGACATGTCCTGGGTGGCCAGGTAGTCCAGCCAGTCCGGGGGTCCGTCGTCGATCAACGTCTTGTAGTCCCAGTAGTCCTTCCACCGAGCGATGACGCCGTCTTGGACCTTCATGACCGACGTGAACGGCAGCGCCGCCTTCTCGCCGGTGGGCCACTCCCACAGCTCGAGGTGCTCGGTGGCCACGTTCTCGCCGTCGACGATGATCGTCATCTCGGCGCCGTGCTCGTAGCCGACCAACGGTTCGAGCCCGATCTTGAGGCGCTTCACGATGTCCTCGGGGCCCTTCGCCGCAGCGAAGGCGCCCACGGGGACGTCGTAGTAGATCGAATCCGGGCCGAAGAACGACCCGATGGCGTCCCAGTCGCGCTCGTAGAGCGCGGCCCAGAACCCCTCGACGAGCGCACGAGTGGCGTCGTTGGTGTCGGGCACTACAGGCGCTCGATGACCGCCGCGGAACCCATGCCGCCGCCGGCGCACATGGCGACGACGCCGAACTGGGCGTCACGACGCTCCAGCTCGCCCAGCATGGTGAGCACCATGCGGGCGCCGGTCGCGGCGATGGGGTGACCGAGCGAGGCGCCCGAGCCGTTGACGTTGAGGATCGAGTAGTCGATGTTCAACTCGCGAGCGGCGGCGACCGGCACGGAGCAGAACGCCTCGTTGATCTCGAAGATGGCGATGTCGTCGAGGGTGAGCTTGCCGAGCTTGAGCGCCTTCTGGATGGCGTAGATGGGGCCGAAGCCGGTGCGCTCGGGCTCGAGGCCGACGTTGGCCCACGAGTGCAGGCGTCCCTGTGCGGTGAGGCCGTTGGCCTTGGCATAGTCGGCGCTGGTGACCATGACGGTGGCGGCGCAGTCGTTGAGGCCGGCCGCGTTGCCTGCGGTGACCGTGGGGTTCTCCAGCTCGGGGTGCAGCAGCGGCAGGGCGGCGAGCTTCTCGAGCGTGGTGCCGCGGCGCGGGTGCTCGTCGACGGTGAAGAGGAGCTTGCCGCCGTCGGCGTCGGTGACCTCGACGGGCGTGATCTCGGCTTCGAAGTAGCCGTTGTCGATCGAGTTGACGGCGTTGGTCTGGCTGATGACGGTCCACTCGTCGACGTCGGTGCGGGTGAGGCCGGCGATGCGGGCGGTGTTCTCGCCGACGGTGAGCGCCATGTCCCACGGCGGGGCCTCGGGCGTGGGCGGGTTGGCCAGCGACATCCACGGCTGGGGGTCCATGGCCGAGGCCGGGACCGACTTGAGGACCGACGGCATCGAGCTGAGCGACTCGGTGCCGCCGGCGAGGACGACCTCGTTCATGCCGGCACGGATGTGGGCCGACGCGGTCTGGATGGTGGACAGGCCACCGGCGCACTGACGGCTGCCCGACATGGCGGGCACGTTGTCGAGGCCCATCTCGACAGCCACGTAGCGACCGATGACGCCTCCGCCCTGGAGCTGCTCGGCGAGGTAGATGTCCTCGATGTCGGAAATGGGGATGCCCGCCCGCTCGATGGTGGCGCCGAGGGACACCTTGGCCAGCTCGAAGGCATCGACATCGCGCAGCGTGCCCTTCATGGCCCGACCGATGGGGGTACGGGCGCCAGCGACGATCACGGCATCAGACATTGGGGTGCTCCAGGTGAGAAGAGGTTTGTGGGTCGTCTCGACGGCTGTCTGGTGTGAAGTCGGAGGCCACATCGGTGACGTGGCTGCCCGGTTCCCCTGAGTCCCCGTTCGAGCAACTGAACCCGAATATACAGGGGCACGATCAAGGTCACCGATTCGCCAGATGCAAGCGGATCGACGGTGACACCGGCTCGCGCCCGACTTTGATCGTGAGGAGCGTCGGCGGCGGAGCTCACGTCGACGAGTTGACTGAACAGAATCACCTGTCGGTGTTCACACTTCGCGCCTTCGCGCACCCTGGAGGGGTATGGGAGGCGCGAGCCTGTTGGCCGAACGGAGAGGCGGGGGATTGGCGCAGACGGAGTTGGACCGAGGCGACGAGCAGATGACCGCGCTACTCCGGGCTGAGCCCGGAATCGAGCTGCGCGGGGACGCGCTCACGCTCCGAGCGGGAGCGACGACCGCGAGGTTGGTCTCGGGCGGTCCGGGCGACGCGTCTGCTCCCGCACGTGAGCCCCCGAGCCCGATCTACTCCCACGACCTCTCGTCGGAG
>CAZALT010000279.1:0-3082 GCA_964485515.1 uncultured Rhabdothermincola sp.
AGCTCTCGAGCTCGGTCTCCATGAGGTTCGGCATGGGCTTCATGGCGCCCTTGGGCCGATCGCGGTCCTTGAGGTACATGTTCATCGGTGACGTGAACATGTGGCGCAGCATCGTCACTGGGAGGATGGCGAGGAAGGCAACGAAGGTGAGCACGTGGGCGATCCACCAGAACTGGTGCCAGCCGGCGATGTGCGAGGTGTCCTCGACCAGCAGAGCGATCGGATAGCCGACGAACGACCACTTCTCGAAGCTCGGCATGCCCTCCTCGGCGATGCGCCAGCCCTCGGCCAGGAATCCCGTGACCGGCAGCAGCAGCAGGATGCCGAGGATCACGGCGTGCTCGGGCTTGGACTTGATGCGGATGCGGTAGGGCTTCTGCACGTAGCGGCGGAAGATGGCCCACAGCACGCCGATGGTGAGCGCCAGGCCGGCGGCGTCGCCCACGAACGAGTAGGCCATGTACACGTCGCCGTTGAGGAACTTGAGGCCCTCGGGCAGCTGGTGGTTGATCTCGAGGATCGTGGTGACCGCCAGCAGGATGAGGAAGCTGAAGTAGATCAGCGAGTGCATGATGCCGGCCGCGGGGTCGCGCAGGAGCGTCTGCATGTAGACGCCGGCCCGGAAGTCCTTCATGCGGGTCTTGACGTTCTTGGTGGTGGTGGCCCGGTTGTCGGGGCGGCCGCGCTCCCAGTTGCGCATGCGGAACGAGAACAGGACGGCGCCGTACACGAGGGCCACAGGCACCACGATGTAGAAGGCGAGGATGAAGACCCCGGGTAGACCACCGAAGGTCTGGCGGGTCTCGAGGGAGTCGTCGTGCCACTGGTTGACGGTGGCGGCGATGCCCGAGATGACGGTGACGACAGCGAAGCCGATGCCGATGATGAGCGCGATGTAGTTCGCCTTGAACTTGGCGCGCGGCTTTGCGGGGGCTTCGGTGTCTCGCTCTGCGACTGAGGCGGTCATACGGCCCCGAAGTTACTCGGGCCGCCTGGCCATCACGGAATCCACGACTCTGGGCGTGCCGCGGCGACCACCAGGCCGTGGTCGGTGGGATCAGCCGTAGATCTTGGTGTCGAGCTCGCGCACCCGACCAGCGAGGTTCGCCAGGATCTTGTGGGCGACGCCGGGCACCTCATCGAGGACGCCGGTGAACTCGCGTTGGCCGATGACGAGCACGTCGAGTGCCGTCGACGCGGTGACCGTCGCCGAGCGTGGTCCGCCGTCGAAGAGGGACAGCTCACCGAAGACGTCACCTGGGCCGAGGGTGGCGACCTTGCGACCGTTGCGCTTGACGGTGGCCTCTCCGTCGAGGATCACGAAGCCTTCGTGTCCGGTGGAGCCCTGCTCGACGAGGGTGCGCCCCGCCTCGACGCTGAGCTGGGTGGAGGCCTTGGCGATCTTCTGGAGGTCGCGCTTGGAGAGGGCCGCGAAGAGCGGCACGGCGGCGAGGTGATCGATGGGAGAGGTCCGAGCCATGCGACGAGCTTACGCACGATGGCGATCCAAGGTGATCGACAGCAGGTTCGGCGAGCGTCCGGGCCGGATTCGGTGCCGGTCGGGCGTCGTTGGCCGGGCGGAACATCGGATTCACCGCGACGAAACGCGATCGAAACGTCGACTCCCTACGTTGCCCGGCGTGGAGGTCGTCCTGCTGCGCTGGCCGCTCGAACAAGATCGCCGGACCGCTCTCGAGCGTGACGGTCAGCTTCGTCTGCTCCTGCTCGACACCGATGCCGAGCCCCCCGTGTCGATCGACTGCCTCGAGGACTGGATCCGGGCACCGGCCGACGAGCGCGACATCCGCTCGCGCATGGAGGGGTTGGTGCGCCGTGCGCAATCGCACCTCCAGGACCTGCCCTCGCTCGATCCCGACGGAGTACTGCGCTACGCCGGTGCGTGGGTGTCGCTGCCCCCTGTCGAAGCTCGTCTGATGTCGGCGATGATCAACCGCTTCGGCGCGGTGGTGAGCCGCGATCAGCTGGCGCGAGCCGGTTGGCCCGACGGTGCGCCGGGCCGCAACGCGCTCGATGTGCACGTGCTGCGCCTTCGTCGTCGCATCGCGCCGCTCGGTGTGGCCATCAAGACCATCAGGTCGCGCGGCTACCTGCTCGAGGGCGACGCCTCGGTGGCGAGCACCCCGACATCGGCGTGATCTCGCTCCACGGAACCCGCGGCTGATCGCTGATCGGCTGATCGTCGGTCGCTGATCCCCGGTCGGCTGACCGTCGCGCCGCTGTCGCGTCGGCGGCGTGCTCTCGAGTGCCTGTCCGGGTGGCTCAGCCGGCCTGCTTGGCCACGGCGGCGGCCGCGGCCTTGGCCGCCTCGGGGTCGCCGACCACTCGGTCGAGCACCGGCTTCTTCTCGAGCGGAAGGAAGTCGTCACCCAACTCGAACAGGAAGGGCACGCCCGTGGGCAGGTCGAGACCCGCGATCTTGGCATCGGAGATCTTGTCGAGGTGCTTCACGAGCGCCCGCAGGCTGTTGCCATGGGCGGTGATGAGCACGGTGTTGCCCGCGGCGAGATCGGGGATGACCCCGTCGTACCAGTAGGGGAGCATGCGCTCGACGACGTCCTTGAGGCATTCGGTGGCCGGCAGGACATCGGGCGGCAGGTGCGCGTAGCGGGCATCGTTCGCCGGGTGGTGCTTGCTGGACTTCGCGAGCTTGGGCGGCGGCACGTCGTAGCTGCGTCGCCAGATCTTGACCTGGTCGAGCCCGTACTTGTCGGTGGTCTCCTTCTTGTTCTTGCCCTGGAGACCGCCATAGTGGCGCTCGTTGAGGCGCCACGATCGACGCACCGGGATCCACAGCCGGTCGAGCTCGTCGAGCGCGAGGTTGGCGGTGCGGATGGCCCGCGTCTGCAGCGAGGTGTGCAGCACGGTGGGCAGCACACCGGCGTCGGCCAGCTCGATGCCGGCCTGGCGAGCCTGCGCCTGGCCCTTCTCGGTGAGGTCGGCGTCGTACCAGCCGGTGAACAGGCCGGCTTCGTTCCACACGCTTTCGCCGTGGCGGAGGAGGACGAGGTTGTACGTCATGGCGCCAGAACGTAGCGGCCGAGACCATCCGTGTTCGACCCGG
>CAZALT010000280.1:0-3025 GCA_964485515.1 uncultured Rhabdothermincola sp.
GACTCCCATTCGAAGGACAGGCTGTCGGTGTTTGCCGTACCACAGAGCCATGCAAGCAAGGACGCCAAGGGCGACGAACGCCACGCCGAGTCGTCCAGCCCAGCGTCCGCGTCTGGACCGCCGCTCCGCTGACTCTCCGTCATCGGTCGCAACGGTCTCAGCCGCCATCGGCCGAACCGAGCTCCTCGTCCAGTGCACGCAACGCGCCCCCGAGGTCATCCAATCGGGTCGTGACGACCTGCCAGACGATCTGGTCGTCGACCACCGCGTAGCCGTGGATGAGGATGTTGCGAAAGTCGACGATTCGAACGAGGTCTGGAATCCGCTCCGCCGCTACCGGATCCTTTCGCGACAGTCGGTTCAGCGCCTCGCCGACGATCTCGAGCTGCCGCTCGACCGCCGACCGCAGAAGTACATCGGCCTCGTAGTCGTCCCAGGACTTGCCGTCGAGAAACGACTGGATGTGTCCGATGGCCTGCTGCGCGTCCCAACGAAGGCCCGGGAGTCACGCGGCATAGAGATCTTGACCGGTCTCGGCGATGCTGCGAGCCACGAACGGGTTCGTCACCGCCCCTGGCATGACTAGGTCGACGGGCCGCCCGACGAGGTCCTCCAGTCCCTCTCGAAGCCCGAAGTAGGCATCGAAGAGGTCCTCGACGTCGTCGGAGAACTCCACCAGCACATCGAGGTCGCTGCGATCGGGATCGAAGCGTTCAGTCACGGCAGAGCCGAAGACAGCCAAGCGCGCCACGCCGAAGCGACGGCAGAGCCGTTCCACCTCGTCGAGTGGCAGTTCGATCATCGGCTGCGATGCTACGCCACCGACAAGGCAGCAACCCGGGAACGGCGCTCGCTCCCGCTACCCAAGAGAAGTGGAGCCCGAGAGGAGAATCGAACTCCTGACCTGCTCATTACGAGTGAGCCGCTCTGCCGACTGAGCTACCCGGGCGGGGACGGGCAGCATAACCCCACTCGGTCGCAGCGGCGACCAGGGCGTCCACGTGGTCGGCCGACATCGCCTCCAGTCGGACTACCGAGCCCTCCAACACCACCGGCGTCAACGTCACGGCCAGCATCCTGACCGCCCCCACAGAGGTCCGCATCCGAGATTCCTCGGGGACTGGCGCGAGCTCCAAGGGCCTCACGGGGGCTACGTGGTCGACAAGCGCGTGCCGAAACCCCGATGGAAGGCTGCGTACACGAGACGGGAACAACGCGGGGTACGGCGCTCGGGTGAGGTATTCAGCTCGCCTTGAGGTGGTGGCGGAGCGCCTCTCGGATGACCTCGGACACCGACACTCCCTCGTCCGTCGCTCGGCGTATGAGAAGGTCCTTCATCTCGGGATCGAGGCGAACAGACTCGACCGTCGAGGGCTTCGCACCCAGACGGGGACGACCGCGCTTGCCACGCCGAGCGATGAGCGCCTCGACGTCGTAGCCCCGCTCAGCCTCGTCAGCCAGCTCCTCGATCAGCTCGTCGGTGATCGGCTTGCCCGACTTCGTGTGTCCGTAGATACGTTCGCTCATCGTCCCAGCAGCCCTCGGTAGGTGGTCCGCAGCGGCATGGCGTGGATGATCATCTCGTCGCCCTCCTCAGTCTGCATCACGATGACCTCAAGGAGGTTGGCAGAGCGATCAGGTCCGACGACGAACCACCGATCTGGATCCTCCCCGACGTCCTCGACGGCCATCGAGTGCTTGACGGCATGGAGCGCGTCCGCGTCGGCGATGCCATGGCGACGAGCGGACGAGTGGATCTCCACCCGCCGTTATTGTACTACGGAAACCCGCTGGGACGGTCGAACCGCTGTACCGAATACGGTGGGCGACGACCCCCCGACCCTTGCCCCTCCCTCCCGGAGATCCTCGGGACGTCAACGCCACGATGCCCGACCGCCCCGAACCCGGAGACGCTGCGTCTCGCGCCCTCGCCGTCGCCGGCGGGCTCGTCGACGCCCGACTCCGTGCACTGCTCGACGCCGAGCAGACCCGGTGGCAGGAGGTCGACGACGACGTCGGCACGCCGCTCGCCCTGCTGGACGACTTCGCGGCGAGCGGCGGCAAGCGGATACGACCCGCGTTCGCCTACTGGACGTTCGTCGGGTCCGGGGGCGACCCGAACGACCCGCGGCTGGCCGATCTGTGCACGGCGCTCGAACTGCTCCACATGTTCGCCCTGCTCCACGACGACGTCATGGACGGTTCCGACACCCGCCGCGGCCTTCCGACCGTGCACCGCAGCGCCGAGGCCCACCACGTCGAGCTCGGCTGGCACGGCGAACCTCGCCGCTTCGGAGAGGGCGTCGCCATCCTCGTCGGCGACCTCGCCTTCACCTACGCCGATCACCTGACCGACGGCCTCCCCGTCGAGGTCCTGCGCCTCTACACCGACCTGCGGCTCGAGCTCGTCGTCGGCCAGTACCTCGACCTCGAGAGCGCGGCACGGGGCGACACCGACCTCGATCGGGTCCGGCGGATCGCCATCCACAAGTCGGGCAAGTACACCGTCGAGCGCCCCCTCCAGCTCGGCGCCACGCTCAGCAGCGGCGGCCGTGCCCGCCTCGAACCTGCGCTGTCGCAGCTGGGGACCGTCCTGGGCCAGGCGTTCCAGCTCCGTGACGACCTGCTCGGCGTGTTCGGTGACGCCACCGTGCTGGGCAAGCCGGTGGGCGACGACCTCCGGGAGGGCAAGGCCACCGAGCTCCTCGCCATCGCCCGGGCCGAGGCCGACGATCGGGAGCGGGCCATCCTCGAGCGGGCCGGCGATGTGGATCTCGGACCGACCGACCTGGCCGAGATGCGCTCGATCATCGAGTCGACCGGAGCACGCCGAGCGGTCGAGGAGCGCATCACGAAGCTCGCGGCGGCGGCCCAGACCGAGATCGCAGCGCTCGGCGTCACACCCGAGGCCACCGACGCGTTGGCGGCCCTGGCCGATTTCGTCGCGTGGCGCGAGTACTGACCCCTGCGCTTCTGGCGTCGATCTTGCCCGGAACCCGAACAGGATCGACGCCAGAAGGGTGTG
>CAZALT010000281.1:0-3024 GCA_964485515.1 uncultured Rhabdothermincola sp.
CCTTGCCCTTGTCGAGGAACCACAGCGTCACCGGCAGGGTCACGGTGTAGAAGAAGTTGGTCCCGATGGCCACCATCACGTCGACAGCGCCGGACTCGACGAGCTGGCGGCGGATCTCCTTCTCGGAGTGGCCGGCGTCGCCCGCAGAGTTGGCCATGACGAAACCGGCCCGACCGCTGTCGTTCAGGGCGGCGTAGAACTGCTGGATCCACAGGTAGTTGCCGTTGTCGGTCCTGGGGAGGCCGAAGGGGAAGCGCTTGTCGCCGGCCAGCTTGTCCTTGTCGACGCCGTTGACGTTGAACGGCGGGTTGGCCATGACGAAGTCGAACGTGCCTTCGGCGTGGTGGAGGTCGTCGTAGTAGCTGTTGCCGAGCTTGATGTCGCCGGACAGGCCGTGGAGGGCGAGGTTCATCTTGGCGATCGGGACGGTGACCTCCTTCTGCTCCTGGCCGTACACCGAGAGCTCGCGGGTGGCGGACTGGTTGTGACGCTCGACGAACTTGGCGCACTGCACGAACATGCCGCCCGACCCGCACGCCGGGTCGTAGACCTTGCCGTGGAACGGCTCGATGATCTCCACGATGAGTCGGACGATGGAGTACGGCGTGAAGAACTCACCGCCGAGTCGCCCCTCGGCCATGGCGAAGTTGGAGAGGAAGTCCTCGTAGATCAGCCCGAAGGCATCGCCCGACAGCTTGCGGGGCAGCGGCGAGAACAACCGGAGCAGCTCGGTGAGCGTGCCGCGCTCGAGGCGCTGGTAGCCACGGGGCAGAACGTCGCGCAGCTCGGGGTTGGCCGCCTCGACGGCTTTCATGGCGTCGTCGACCGCCTTGCCCAGGTCGTTTCCCTCGGGCAGGTCGACCAGCCCGGACAGGCGGGCCTCGTCGGGGACGAACAGCACGGAGCGGGCCCGGTAGTCGTCGGGCGTGACCGGGTTGCGGGCGGTGGCCTTGGCCTCGAGCTCGGGCCGGAGCTCCTCGAAGCGGTGCTCGGCGTAGGCCAGGAAGATGAGGCCGAGCACCGGCCCCCGGTAGTCCGCCGGCGTCAGAGTCGAGTTCGCCCGCAGCTCGTCGGCCGCCTTCCACAACGTCCGCCGAACCTCAGTCAGGTCTTCGCTCTTCACGTGCTCGATCATCCCTCTCGTCCCGCCGTCGACGATGGTTCCGCTTGGCAGAGAGTACGGGAGCGGAAGACTTGACGGATCCTGCCCTCGAATCGGGAGGCCCTCCTGGTCGCAGGCGAGATCCGGAAGGACCAGACGTCTTGGGCGGGAAGGCTCTCCCCGATCTGGGCACGCTCGGCGACGAGCGTCTGCACGCCTGTGGATCGCCGGGCATCAGCATGCGCCGACCAGCTCGAGCCGCCGATTCGCCCCGAGATCGACATTCACGATCACGGCGGCATGGTCGAGCGCGTACTGCCACAGGTCTCGGTCCGGCGCGTCGCCAGGGCCGATGTCGGTGACGTGTTCTGCCACGTGATCGTGTTCGGCCAAGACGCGGGCGAGCGCCGGTGGTAGCTGGGCGTCGATCAGGAAGCGCACATGCTCAGGATGCGATCACGACGGCGTGGTCAGCTTGCGCGGCGGCGTAGACGAGGCACGCCTTGATGTCTGCTCATCAAGCGTGGCGGGCAACAGCGGGCCTGGTCGATCTCCCGGCAATCTGGTCTGTTGGTGGGATGACGCAAGGGTATCGGGCCAGCGTATCGAGTAGGTAGATTGCGCGTTTCGAGCGAGTTAGACTCTCGTAAATGGAACGGGACCGATTGGAGGAGGCGCTGGCGACTCTCGGCGATCTCCTCGCCGAGCGAAACCAGAGCGCCGGGCTCCTCATGATCGGGGGGCAGCAGTCTCCTGCTGCTCGGCTACATCGAGCGACCAACCGCTGACGTGGACGTCGTCGGCTTCGCCGAGGCCCGATGGACCCGCACCCACGATCGGTCCGTGCCGTTCCTCGGCGAGCTGCGCGAGGCCCTGGCGCTCTTCGGCGTGGAGGTCGACGATGGCGACCTCTAGGCGCGTCGGCCGCCGTCCTGCCGCCACGTTCGCCGAGCAGGCGACCGCGTTGGCCTGGGGTGCGTGGGTCGAGCTCGGTGTGTCGGGCTGGACCGAGACCCACGGCGACTGGGCGATCGACCCCGAACCGTTGATCGTGTTCACCGCCTTGCTGGGCGACGAGGACGCGCGCCTCCGCGATGAGGCCACCGACTGGTGCGTGCGCAACTGGCGCTACGTCTCCAAGGCGCGGCTCAAGAACGTCGTCCGTGATCAGCAAGCAGGAGTGCGAAGCGCGTTCGGAGAGTTCGCCGCGACCGTGGGCGAGCACGCCGGCGTCGTGTGGCCGTACGCCTCCGAGCCCCGGCGGTTCACGGTGACGGGACGATCTTCGCCACCTCAGCTCGACAAGTCATCGATGGTCTGGCTCCGGCTCCGGGCGATGTTCGGCCTCGGAGCCCGCACCGAGATCCTGCGTTACTTCCTCTCCCAGGAGGACGGCCGGTCGAGCACCGCGCTCATCAGCGCCGCGACCAACTACACAAAGCGAAACGTCTCTGAGGAGTGCGAGACGCTCGCGCAGGCCGGCGTCCTGAACGTCAGGCCGCAGGGCAACCGCTTCTACTACTCCCTGGCGAAGCGGACAGAGCTCGAGGCCTTTGTCGGGTCGACGCCGGCCATCAGACCGAGCTGGGTCGCCATGTTCGACGTCGCCCGACAGCTCGTGACCCTCGAATCCGCAGCAGGAACGGGGACGACGCGGACGCTCGCCGTGAAGGTCCGCAACGCGATCGACGAGATCGAAGAGGATCTCGACGAGCTCGGGATCGACCCGCCGAGCTCCGACCTCCGGGGCGAGGACCTCTGGCCCGCCGTCCAATCCATCGGCCACGCGACCCTCGGCGAATGGTCGCTCGGCCGCTGGCACCTCTCACCGGAGCGACGGTGACCATCTCCAGGGCACATCGGGAGCAGTCGCACCGGGTTCGTCGGTCGTCTCACGGCAAGCGGAAATGACCGCAGGTCCA
>CAZALT010000282.1:0-3022 GCA_964485515.1 uncultured Rhabdothermincola sp.
GGTTCCTTTGTCAGCTCGGGAGCATGCAGGTGCTGCCGCCATCGATGGCGATCACGGCACCGGTGATGTAGGTGGCTCGGTCGGAAGCGAGGAACGAAGCCAGTTCGCCGACCTCTTCGGGCTGGCCGGCGCGCTTGAGTGCGCTGCCGCCCACGAGTGCGGGGAATCGCTCACCGGCGCCCTTGCCGCCTGACATGGCGGTCTCGACGAAACCCGGGCAGATGGTGTTGGCCCGGATGCCCTCCGTGCCGTACTCGATCGCTGCGGCCTTGGTCAGGGGGATGACGCCCGCCTTCGCCGATGAGTACGCCGCGGTTGGGATACGGGAGCCGTTCATGCCGCCGGTGGACGACCAGTTGAGGATGGCGCCGCCGCCGGTCGGCAGCATCGTGCGGATCCCATGCTTGGTGCCCAGCATGACCCCGGTGAGGTTCACCGCCAGGAACCGGTCGAATTCCTCGACGGTGAGCTCGGCGAGCGGGGTCGATCCGGCGATGCCGGCCACGTTGAGCACCGCGTCGACTTTGCCGAACGCCTTGAGCGCGGCGGCGAACATCGCTTCCACCGAGGCCTCGTCGGAGACGTCGACCTGAAACGCCACGGCGTCGTCGCCGAGGGCGGCTGCGGTGTCTTCCTGCTGGCCGCTGATGTCGGCCGCCAAGACCTTTGCCCCCTCGCGGACGAACACCTCGGCGGCCGCGCGCCCCATGCCCGATCCCGCGCCCGTGATGACCGCGATCTTTCCCTCGAGTTCTCTCATGACGACCGTTGTATCGAGTTTTAACGACCGTTACAAGTATCTCTTTTGTTCGGAGGCTCAGTGGGTGAGAATCGGGCATGGCCACCGAGCGTCGATCGCGCGCAACGACCGATGCGAAACGACTCGGGATCCTCGACGCGACCGAGGAGATCATCCTCGAGAACGGCTATGCCGCGGTCAGTTCGCGGCGCGTTGCCGGCCGGATGGACATGCACGCGCCGCACATCCACTACTACTTCTCGACCATCGACGACCTGTTCGTCGCAGTGCTGCGGCGTCGGGCGAGTCAGAGCGTGGAACACATGGCCGCCGCGCTCGACGCCGACGAACCGCTGCGAGCGTGGTGGCACCTGGCCTCGGACCAGCGGGGAACCGCGTTGTTCGTCGAGCTCCTCGCCGCGGCGAACCACCGACCCGCGCTGAAGGCCGAGATCGCGACCATGGCTCGTGACGTACGGGCGCTCCAGATGGAACGACTCGCCACGCTCATCGGCCAGTACGACCTCGATCCCGACTCGTTCCCGCCGGTGCTCATCGCCGCCGCGATCCAGGGACTGGCCTTCGCCATCGTCACCGATGAGTCCGCGGGATACGACACGCACCCTGCCGAGGCTGCCCAAGCGATGCTTCGTCTCATCGACGGGCTCGAAGCCCGGCGCGCTCACCCTTGACGAAACCGACCTTCAAAGTTAGAACGGTCGATAAAAATTCGTTGGGAGCGCTCGGCATGACCATTACGACGGCTGAAACGACGCGGGGAACGGACGCTGCTGGGCGTCCTTGCCCGGGGAGCGGGGCCTGATGGAACTCCAAGGACGTTCGGCCATCGTTGCCGGGGGAGCGGGTGGGCTCGGTGCTGCGACCGTGCGCCGGCTGGTGGCCGCCGGTGTCGGTGTTGTCGTGCTGGACCCCGATGGCAGCCGATCGGCCGAGCTCGCCGATGAGCTCGGGGCCACCGTGGCGGTGGTCGATGGCGTGAGCACCGACGACGAAACCGTCGCGACGGCAATCGTCACCGCCGGTGGGCTGGGCACCTTTTCGATTGCGGTGAGTGCGACCGGCGTCGTGATCCCGAGTCAGCCGCTGGTGGCCCGTGACGGCGCCGTGCTCGAGAAGGACGCCCTCCTGGCGAACCTCGAACTTCACGTCGTCGGACCCTTCAACCTGGCGCGCCTGGCCGCCGCTGCTTTCGCTGGCAACGAGCCCGACGGTGATGGGCAGCGCGGGGTCATCGTGCAGACCGCTTCGATCAGTGCGTACGACGGGCAGGTGACGATGGTTCCGTACGCCGCGGCGAAGGGGGCAATCGTGTCGATGACGCTGCCGATGGCGCGAGACCTGGCGCCCCTCGGCGTTCGAGTCTGCGCGATCGCTCCAGGAGCCTTTGCCACACCCCGACTGTCGTCGCCCAAGGTCCAGGAGCTCCTCGTCCAGGATGTCGCGTTTCCCAAGCGAGTCGGGCATCCCGACGAGTACGCGTCGCTCGTCGAGACGATCATCCGCAACCCGTATCTGAACGGTGAGGTGATCCGCATCGACGGCGGCGCTCGACTGCGCCCCGACATGCGGGCGCGTTGACCGACACCTGGAGCGGTGCCAGCTTCGCTGCGTGACCGACCGGCTCAACGCGTCGGCATGACGCCCACCGCGGCCAGCAGCGTTCAGACTTGGATCCGACCTCGACCCGAAGGGGATCTGGTGACGTGCGTGCTGGGCGCTGGGCGCCGCCCAGTCACGTCCCGAACAGGGCTACGGAGTCCTCGACCTCGTAGGTCGTCGCATCGCCGTTGGCGTCGAGCTCGGCACGCAACCACTGGTTGGTGCAGATCGCCGGCGAGGTCGGAACGGCTGACCCGCCACACTTGAAGAGGATGCCTCCGCCCCCGGGGTACGGGGATTCGGGCATGGCTTTGATCGCCGTCGCCACCGTCTCGGGGCTGACGTCGCCGGTGAGATCCTGGAGGGCGGCCAGCAAGGACCCGACCGCGGCATAGCCGCCCATCGCGATGAAGTTGTCGACGTCACGAACATCGGGGCCGTACTCGGTCATCACGGCCTTGTAGAGCTCGTAGCTGGGGTCGTCGACCGCTCCGAGCGCGAGCGACGACAGGACGTTGATCCCCTCGAGCTCGCCGGGCATGGCTTCGCGGGTCGCGTCGGTGACGCATTGGTTCACCGCGGTGATGCCTCCCTCGAAGCCGACGGCTTTGAGCCCCTGGAACGCGGCGATGCAGAAGGCGTCGTTGCCGACGACCTGCACGA
>CAZALT010000283.1:0-2988 GCA_964485515.1 uncultured Rhabdothermincola sp.
GCCCCAAATTGCGTCGATCTCCACCGCCAACCGGGCAAGATCCACGCCAGAAGTGACCGATCAGTCGGCGGTGACACCCGCGGCCTCGGCCGCCTGCTCCTCGGCGACAGCTTCGCCGGAGGTCGCATCGGTGTCTGAGGTCGCATCGTCGACGGCTTCGGCCTCGGTGACCTCGGCGTCGGGGTCGGCGTCACCCGTGGTCTCGGCGTCGGCGGGAGTGGGATCGTCGGCACCTTCGCCGGCGACCTCCCGGCGCCACGCCTCCGTGGCGTCGAGGTAGGCCTGCTTGGCCTCGGCCTTCTGCTCGGCCGTGGCCCGGCTGTCGCCATCGACCCGCCGCACCTCGGCAGCCGCCTTCTCCTTGGCCTGCTCGGCGCGCTTGACGCGGCGACCCTGCCTCTCCTGCTCGGCTTCGTCGGCCAGGAAGGAGTTGAACCGGGCGAGATCGTCGTCCACCGACATCACGCCGTCCCCTCTTTCTCGGGACGCCAGAACACGGCGAGCAGACCGAGCGCACCACCGATGCCGAGGATGGCCGTGATGAGGAGGCCGTCGAGGCCCACGAAGTTGAGATCGAGGGCATCGTCGAGCGACCACTCGCCCGCACCGAGCGTGCCGATGGCGAGGGCGACGACCGAGACGATGGCGACGTACTCCCAGCCCTGACCAGGCTTGAAGATGAAGAAGCCGTTGGTGCGGTGAGCCGTGAGCCACGCCACGATCATGATGGCGCACACTCCCGCGGCACCGAAGGGCGTGAGCAGTCCGAGGATGAGCAGCACGCCGGAGACGATCTCGGTGATCGATGCCAGCCAGGCGTGGAGGATGCCGGGCTTGAGTCCCATGCTGGCGAACCAGCCAGCCGTGCCCTCGATCTTGCCACCGCCGTAGATGTGGTTGTAGCCGTGGGCGATGATCATGGCCCCGACCGAGACGCGCAGGAGCAGGAGCACGAAGTTGACCGCGTTCTGATCCGCGCTGAGAGATGCAATCGTCAGCATTGGTTCACCCTACGCCGTAGACCGGGCGCGGCCGGAACCCAACCGCGGTGACCGAAATTGGCGGAGGAACCGAGCACGATCACAGAAGCCTCCGCCGATTTCGCTTGAGAGCTCGGTGCTCGGTTGTGTCAGGGGCAGATCACCGGAAGTCACGAGATCGCAAAGCGCTCCCGATGGTACGGGCCTGACCCATCTCCCCAAATTGGCGGAGGTCCCGGATCACATGGCGGTCCTCTCCGCCAATTTGGCTTTGGGGGGCGTGGACGGGCAGCGGCTCGATCTTGTCGGCGATGACGTTGATGACCCCCTCGGACGCTTCGAGGTGGCCGCGGACGAGCAGGGCGGGCGATGATCGGGCCACGCTTCGGTAGCGGGCCCAGCACCCCTTGGAGCAGATGACGTTGACGAGCCCGGTCTCGTCCTCGAGGTTGATGAACGTGGTGCCGCTCGCGGTGGCGGGTCGCTGGCGATGGGTGACCACGCCTCCCACCACCACCCGCGTGCCCGGTTCGACCTCGCGGAGCTCACGAGCGGGGATCACCCCCCGGCGATCGAGCTCGGCCCGGATGAACCGGGTGGGGTGACCTTCGGGGGCGACGCCGGTGGCCCACAGGTCGGCGGCCGCCTCCTCGTGCGGCGCCATGCCGGGCAGGGTCGGTGCCTCGACTCCGGTGACGATGCCCTCCAGGCGGTCGGTGCGGGACTGCGCCACGGCACCAGCTCCCCACAGCGCCCGACGGCGATCGAGGGGGCGACCACCCTGATCGTCGAAGCAGGCGAAGGCCCCCGCGGTGGCCAACGCCTCGAGCGTGTCGAGCTCGAGGCCCTTGCCCTCGCTGGTGCGGACCCGACGCCGGAGGTCTTCCATCGAGGTGAACGGACCGTGGGCCTCGCGCTCGGCGACGATGGCTTGGGCCAGCTCGTCGCCGACACCCCGCACCGACGAGAGCCCGAGCCGGACCGCGGGCTGCGCCGGGATGACCCCGCCGGTGGGCAATTTCGAGCTTCTGGCGTCGATCTTGTGCGGCAGGCGCGCAAGATCGACGCAATTTGCAGAAGAGAACGTGAGCGACGACCCCGCGGCGGACACCGACACGTCGGGGGTGCGCACCTCGACCCCGTGACGCCTCGCGTCCTGCGCCAGCGTGTGCGGCGAGTAGAACCCCATGGGCTGGGCGTCGAGCAGCGCGGCGCAGAACGCGGCCGGGAAGTACCGCTTGATCCACGAGCTCGAGTACACGAGGTAGGCGAAGCTCACCGAGTGGCTCTCGGGGAACCCGAAGTTGGCGAACGCCGACAGCTTGTCGAAGATCTGCTCGCCCACGTCGGGGCCGATGCCCCGCTCGGCCATCCCCGAGAAGAACCGCTCGCGCAGCCGCTCCATGCGCTCCCGACTGCGCTTGGAGCCCATGGCCTGGCGGAGCTGATCGGCCTCGCCCGGACTGAAGCCCGCCACGTCGATGGCCATCTGCATGAGCTGCTCTTGGAACAGCGGGATGCCCAGCGTCTTCTTCAACGACGGTTCGAGCAACGGGTGCAGGTAGGTAACCGGCTCAGTACCGTTGCGGCGCCGGATGTAGGGGTGCACCGATCCGCCCTGGATGGGGCCCGGCCGGATGAGCGCCACCTCCACCACCAGGTCGTAGAAGCTGCGGGGTCGCAGCCGGGGCAACGTGGCCATCTGGGCCCGGCTCTCCACCTGGAACACGCCGATGGAGTCGGCCTCGCACAACATGTCGTAGACGGCATCGTCCTGGGGGATCTCGGCCAGATCGACGGCCAGCCCGTGGACCTCGCCGATGAAGTCGACGGCGTAGTGCAGCGCCGAGAGCATGCCGAGACCCAACAGGTCGAACTTCACCAGCCCGGCCGCGGCGCAGTCGTCCTTGTCCCACTGCAGCACGCTGCGGTCGGCCATGGTGGCCCACTCCACCGGGCACACCTCGATGATCGGCCGGTCGCACAGCACCATGCCGCCCGAGTGGAT
>CAZALT010000284.1:0-2959 GCA_964485515.1 uncultured Rhabdothermincola sp.
TCGAGAACGGCACCGACGGCCTGGCCGACTGGCTCCAGACCATGTCCGAGTCCGATGGTGCCGAGCTGCGCGCCGTCGCGAACGTCCGCGTCGCCGCCTTCCTCGAGCTCTTCCCGCCCCTGCAGCGCAACTGGATCCCCGTGCCCGAGGCCAAGATGCGCGCCGAGCTCGCCGAGCAGCGCGTCATCGTCGCCGGCCGGGCCGATCTCACCCTCGGCCGAGCTGACGGCACGACCGCAGGCAAGGTCGTCGTCGACTTCAAGACCGGAGGTTTCAACGCGGTCCACACCGACGACCTGCGCCTCTACGCCCTGCTCGACGCGCTCCGCCTCGGCACCCCGCCACGCCTGCTCGCCAACGTCTACCTGGAGAGCGGCGAGCTGCGCACCGAGCAGGTGAGCGAAGATCTGCTGTGGACCGCGGTGCACCGCACCGCCGACGGCGTCACCCGCCTCTTGGCGCTGCACACCGGCAAAGCCGCGCCCGAGCGCCGGGCCGGGCCGCCGTGCCGCTGGTGCTCGCTGGCCGACGGCTGCACCGAAGGCAAGGAGTACCTCACCGGCCAGGACGCCTGAGGCACACGTCGGGCGAAACCGCCCGTGTTCGGGGGCAGGTGCGCGGGATTACGCTACGAACCATGTCCGGTCCGGAGCCTGCGGAGAACCCGACCACCGCGGGGGCACCTATCGACAACTACGACCCAGCCCCGATCTCCATCCCCCTCGACGAGTTCGCCGAGAGCACCCAGAGCAACGCCCTCGTCCATGTCGGCCCCCAGGCCGACGCCGACCTCGACGCCGTCGTCCCCGACGAGGTGTTGTCGGCCTTGGACGACCCCCGCCGCTCCGACGTCGACGAGTGGGGGCGCTCCGAGCACATGCGCGAGATCCTCGCCAAGCTCTACGACCCGATCTACGAGAAGTGGTTCCGGGTCGAGTGGGATGGCCTCGACAAGATCCCCACCGAGGGCGGCGCCCTCCTCGTGTCGAACCACGCAGGAGCGATCCCCTCCGATGCCCCGGCGATCATGCACGGCATCGAAAAGGAGCTGGGTCGACCCGTCTACGGCCTCGCCGATCAGCTGTTCCGCTCGATCCCCGTGGTCGGCGTGTACTGGTCGCGCCTCGGCGGCGTCGTCGCCCATCCCGACAACGCCTACCGCCTGCTGCGCGAGCAGAACCAGCTCGTGCTGGTGTTCCCCGAGGGGACGAAGGGCACCGGCAAGCACTACACCAACCGATATCAGCTGCGCCGCTTCGGACGGGGCGGCTTCATCGAGATCGCGATGCGCGCCGGTGTCCCGGTCATCCCCATCGCCGTGGTCGGCGCCGAGGAGTCGATGCCGATCATCTGGAAGTCGAACACCATCGCCAAGGCGCTCGGGCTCCCCTACTTCCCGTTCACGATGAACCAGCTCCTGATGGGGCCGGTCCTCGGGACGATGACGTACCTCCCGGCCAAGTTCAAGCTCCGGGTCCTCGATCCTGTCCACTTCGACGTCTCCCCTGACCGCGATCGCTACTCGAAGAGCCTGATCATGGACGAGAGCGAGAACATCCGGCAGAAGCTCCAGGACGCGCTCTACGACATGCTGCGCCACCGCCAGTCGGTGTGGTTCGGGTGAACGGATTTCGGGTGAAGGGCTTCTGGGTGACCGAGGTGCACGACGGGTGGCCGGGCCGGGCCGACCGAGGTGCACGACGGGTGGCCGGGGCCGCTCGACCGATGGCCGGGGCCGCTCGACGGATGACCCGGGGCCGGCAGATCTCGGGAGCACGCTGATGGCCAGGTGCACCGATGGGTAGACGCGTCCTCATCACGGGCCTCGCCACCTTCTGGGGAGGGCTCGTGGCGCAGCGCCTCGAATCGGACCCCACCGTCGACGTCATCATCGGCCTCGACACCCGGGCACCCAGCGTCGAGCTCGAACGCACCGAGTACGTCCGCACCGACGAGAACTACTCGATCCTCGCCCGCATCGTGCGGGCAGCCCGCATCGACACGATCGTCCACACGTTCCTCGTCGTCGACTCGACATCGATGACCCCGCGCACGATGCACGAGATCAACGTCATCGGCACCATGAACCTGTTCGCGGCGGCATCGGCCGACGGGTCGACCGTGCGCGACGTGCTCGTGAAGTCGTCGGGCTACGTGTACGGCGCGTCGCACCTCGATCCCGTGTGGTTCACCGAGGAGACGCCGCGGAGCACCACGCCGAGGTCGAGGATCGAGCGGAGCCTCGAAGCCGTCGAGGGCTACGTGCGCGACTTCGCCCAGGACAACCCGCACGTCAACGTCACGCTGCTGCGCTTCACCAACGTGATAGGCGCCGACCTCGAGACGCCGATCACCCGCGCCCTCGAGCTGCCGGTGGTGCCGTCGCTGTTCGGGTTCGACCCCCGAGTCCAGTTCGTGCACGAGGAGGATGTGATCCGTTCGATCCTCTTCGTCGTCGACAACCGCCTTCCTGGCATCTTCAACGTGGCGGGCGACGGGCTCATCCCGTGGAGCGAGGTGGCCAAGATCTGCGGCAAGCGCACCATGCCGATGCCGCCGATCGGCACCAAGCTCGCCAGCGAGCCGCTGCGCCGCATCGGCGTGCCGCTGCCCGACGAGCTGCTGTCGCTCATGCGCTACGGCCGTGGCATGGACAACCGTCGACTCAAGGAGGCGGGCTTCCGCTACGAGTACACCTCGGCGGGCGCGGTCGAGGCATTCGTCGAGGCGCAGCGCCTGCGCAACACGGTGGGCACGACCGAGCCGACCTACCGCTACGAGCGCGACGTCGAGCAGTTCTTCCGCCACTCCCCTGCCGTGCACCGCAGCGTGGAGACCCCGGACGTCTCGCACCTCGGTGTTCCCGAGCCCGACACCATCGCGCTCGACCCGGGCGAATCCGAGCGCTGACCCACCGTCTCCAGAACGGTTCGTCTCCACCACCGTTCGTCTCCACCAC
>CAZALT010000285.1:0-2933 GCA_964485515.1 uncultured Rhabdothermincola sp.
CGAGCACCGAGGGTGACTCGGTGGTTCGACTCGAACGTCTCAGCTCTCGGTGACGCCGTCCTCGTGGCGCAACCGGCGCAGGCGTGCCCTCGCCGCGGCGAGCTCCTCGTGCTCGCGGAACTCGTGGCTGCCCGACGCGAGGAACACGAGGCGCGCATCCCACCGGTTCACGAGCTCGGCGACCAGGGGGCCGACGATGGAGAGCTCCCCCGCGTCACGCAGGTTCCGGACCAGCTCCAGCTCGGCGTCGAGCACACCGAGCTGGTGCTCGACCTCGGTGTAGCGGGTGGCGACGAGCGGCAGCCGGTCCATCTTCGCCACGGGGTAGCTCGTGCCGACCACGAGCTCGTGCGGTTCGACCTTGAACAGTCCGGCGAGCAAGGTCACCGTGCGCTCGCCCGGCGTCGACATGCCCGCTTCGAGGTGCGAGACCGTGACGCGCGACACGGCAAGCCGATCGGCCAGCTCCTGCTGGGTGAGCCCGAGCTTGGCTCGGTGCGCGGCGATGCGCCGGCCGAGGTTCTCGGAATCGGGGTGGTCGTCTTCGGTCACCCGAGGCGACCCGGAGAAATGAGGCATGTGCCAACTCACTTGGCAGACAGGCGGACCAGATCAGCGTAGACACCCTCCATGGCCAGACGCGCGTTGATCACCGGAATCACCGGCCAGGACGGCTCCCACCTCGCGGAGTTCCTCCTGGACAAGGACTACGAGATCATCGGCATGGTCCGCCGGTCGAGCACGGTCAACTACGAGCGCATCGCCCACATCCAAGGCGACATCACCTTCGCTCCTGGCGACCTGCTCGATCAGATGTCGATGATCGAGATGCTCCAAGAGCACCGCCCGCACGAGGTCTACAACCTCGCGGCGCAGTCGTTCGTGCAGACCTCGTTCAGCCAGCCGGTCCTCACCGGCGAGACCACAGCTCTCGGCGTGACCCGACTGCTCGACGCCATCCGCATCGTCGATCCCGGCATCCGCTTCTACCAGGCGAGCAGCAGCGAGATGTTCGGCAAGGTCGTCGAGGTCCCCCAGACCGAGTCGACGCCGTTCTACCCGCGCAGCCCGTACGGGGTGGCCAAGCTCTACGGCCACTGGATCACCGTGAACTACCGGGAGAGCTACGACCTCCACGCCACGAGCGGCATCCTCTTCAACCACGAGGGTCCACGCCGAGGACTCGAGTTCGTCACCCGCAAGATCACGAACTCCGCCGCCAGCATCAAGCTCGGCCTCACCGACGAGCTCCGCCTCGGCAACCTCGAGGCCCAGCGGGACTGGGGCTACGCCGGCGACTACGTCGAAGCCATGTGGCTGATGCTCCAGCAGGACACGGCCGAGGACTACGTCGTGTCCACGGGCGAGACCCACTCGGTGCGCGAGTTCTGCGAGCTCGCCTTCGCCCGGGTCGACCTCGACTACCGCGACTACGTGGTGGTCGACGAGAAGTTCTTCCGCCCCGCCGAGGTCGACCTGCTGGTGGGGAGCCCCGCCAAGGCCGCAGCCGACCTGGGATGGAAGCCCAAGACCACCTTCCCGGAGCTGGTGACCATGATGGTCGACGCCGACCTGGCCCTCCTCTCTGGCCGACTCGACGGCCTCCACTGAAGGCTCCGCTGACCTCCCGGGACGTCCTGTGACCTCGGTTGCCGTGCTGTGCGGTGGCGTGGGCGCAGCGCGGTTCCTCCGTGGGCTCGTCCAGGTGGTCGATCCGCGCGACATCACGGCGATCGTCAACGTCGGCGACGACCTCGAGCTCCATGGGCTGTCCATCTCCCCCGACATCGACACCGTCGTCTACACCGTCGCCGATGCCATCGACCCGGACCGCGGCTGGGGCCTCGCGGAGGAGACGTGGCAGGCGATGGACACGCTCGCGCGGTTCGGTGACCGGCCGTGGTTCAACCTCGGCGATCGCGACCTCGGCACGCACCTGCATCGCACCCGACGTCTCGCCGAAGGCGCCACGCTCAGCGAGGTGACCGGCGAGATCGCTCGGGGGTGGGGTCTTGACCTCACCGTGCTCCCCGCGACGAACGATCGCCTGCGCACCATGGTCACCCTGCCCGACGAGGGCGGCATCGAGGTCAGCTTCCAGGAGTACTTCGTGCAGCGCCGGCACGGCGTACCGATCTCGGGGACCCGCTTCATCGGCGCCGACTCGGCTCAGCCCGCACCTGGCGTCGTGGACGCCATCGCGGAGGCTGATGTCGTCGTCATCGCGCCCTCGAACCCGCTCGTGTCGATCGGTCCGGTGCTGCTCCCTGCCATCCGCCACGCGGTCGTGGCCCGTCGCGACGACGTGGTGGCGATCTCGCCGATCGTGGCGGGCGCGGCGCTCAAGGGTCCGGCCGACCGGATGATGCACGAGCTCGGCCACCAGTCGAGTGCGATCGGCGTCGCCGTCCTGTACTCGCCGCTGGCGGCGACCCTGGTGATCGACGAGGCCGACGCCGCCCTCGCCCCCGAGATCGAGGCAACGACCGCACGGCGACCGGACGGGGGGATGCGCTGCGTGGTCACTCCCACCGTGATGAAGACGCCGGGTCTGGCCGCCGACCTGGCCCGAGCGACACTCGACGCCGTGCTCACCCGAGGCGACGCCCTGTGACCGAGCTCCGGATCTTCGCCATCACCGGCATCGGTGAGATCGTCCCGCGCGACGACCTCGCAGGGATCATCGCGAGCGCGGCGCAGGCCGACCCGTCCACCGCGCTCGTCGACGGCGACGTGGTCGTCGTCACCCAGAAGATCGTGTCGAAAGCCGAGAACCAGCTCGTCGCCATCGATCCGGCCGATCCCCTTTCACACAAGCCGCTCGTCGAGCGCGAATCGGTCCGGATCCTGCGCCGCCGCGGCGACCTGATCATCAGCGAGACCAGGCACGGCTTCGTGTGCGCCAACGCCGGCATCGACCTGTCCAACGTCGA
>CAZALT010000286.1:0-2932 GCA_964485515.1 uncultured Rhabdothermincola sp.
GCGCCGAGGCAGAAGTGCCGGCCGAAGCCGAAGCTGGCGATGCCCGTGGTGTCGCGGTCGAGGTCGTAGCGGTCCGGGTCGGCGAAGTAGTCGCCGTCGCGGTTGGCCGAGCCGGCGAGCAGCGCGACACGACCTCCCTTGGGGATGCGCTGGCCGAACAGCTCGACGTCGCGCGTCGTGACCCGAGCGAGGAGCTGGCTGGACGTGTCGTAGCGGAGGGTCTCCTCGACCCACTGGGGGGTGCGCTCGATGTCGGTGAGCACCTTGGCCTGCTCGCTCGGGTTCATGGCGGCCCAGTACCAGCAGTGGGCGAGCAGCTTGGTGGTGGTCTCGTTCCCGGCGATCACCATGAGGAACATGAAGCTGGCGATCTCGTGGTCCGAGAGGCGGTCGCCGTCGAGCTCGGCGGTGAGCAGAGCGGAGACGAGGTCGTCGCCGGGGTGATCCCTGCGGTCCTCGATCAGGGCCAGGTAGTAGACGGCGAGGTCGAGCGCGGCTTCGACGCCGGCGGGTGGGACGTCGGTGACCCCCTCTTCGCGGTGCAGGACCAGGTCGGCCTTGCGGCGAAGGTCGGCCCGGTCGGCCTTGGGTACGCCGAGCATCTCGGATACGACGTCCATCGGCACCAGTCCGGCGAGGTCGCTCACGAAGTCGAACGAACCCTGCTCGAGTGCGGGCCCGAGGTGCTCCAAGGTGATGTCGCGGATGTGGTCCTCCATCGCCGCGACACGACGAGGGGTGAAGCCCCGGGACACCAGGCCACGCATGCGACCGTGCTCGGGCGGGTCCATGGCCAGGAAGGATGCGGTGTCCCGCGCCGCCTTGCCCTTGCCGGTGGGGTCGATGGTGACGCCCTCGGCGTTGGAGAACAGGTCCGAGTCGCCGAACCCCTTGAGCACGTCGTCGTGGCGCGACAGCGCCCAGAAGTCTCGCTCCGGGTTGTGGTAGCACCGGGCCTCGGCCCGCAGGCGGGCGTAGGTGGGGTACGGATCTTCGTGGATCTCGTAGGCGTAGGGGTCGTAGACGAGCGGTTCGTGGGTGGTGGGTTCGCTGGTGATGGTCATCGGGTGGCTCCTCGATGCTGGTGAGACGGGGCGGGTGGGGGCGTGGATTCGAACGCGGGTTCGGACGCGGGTTCGGACGAGGCACTGGGTTCCTGCGTGGATCCGAGCACGGTGGCGATCAGGTCGTGCAGGACGGCGGGCAGGCCCTCGTAGCTGAGGTGGCCGGTGCCGACCTGGAGGAGCGCTCCGGCGGTGGCGAGCTCGAGCGTCTGGACCTGCGCCCGGCTGAGCGCGCCGTCGCTCGCGGCCACCAGTCGGCGATGGAGCTCGCCGCCGATGCGCGAGCGCAGCGCCTGGACCTCGGGCGAGCGGGCCAGGATGGCGACGGTGCAGGCGGCCGAGAGCTCGGTCTCGTTGGCGACGGTCATGGTGAAGTCGCCGAGCACGCCGGCGAGCCGGGCCGGGAGCGGCCCCGAGGTGTGGTCCTCGCCGCCGGCGCCGGCGCCGTGCGCGTAGCGACGCCAGAAGAGCTCGGCGACCACGTGCTCCTTCGAGTCGAAGTAGGTGTAGGCCGTGGCCGGAGTCACCCCGGCGCGCCGGGCGACGCGGCGGACGGTGAGCTGGTCGTAGCCGTGCTCGACGAGCTCTCCGAAGGCGGCGTCGAGCAATCGCTGGACGGTCTGGACCTGCCGTTCGGACAGGTGCCGGCGGGTGGCCAGGGCGGGCGACGTGGCTGCGGTCGCCTCGCTCGGTCCACGGCTCGGCGGCGACTGGACATGGTTACTGGACACCTGTCCGATTCAACGCCGGATCTGGACACCTGTCAAGCAGAACCCATCGACGGTCGTGTGCGCATCAGGCCGTGTGCGCATCAGGTCGTATGCGTATCAGGGTGGGTGTGGTCGCTCGGGTTGCACACCCGAGGGGATTCGTGTCGGGATCAGGGCGTGGCCACGCCGAGGGCCTTGGCCAGCACGGTGTTGAACTCGGCTCCGGCGCGGCGGCTGACCGCGGCGGTGGTCACCATCGCCGAGCCGTGGAAGGTGCCGGGGAACTGGTGCAGCTCGACCGATACGCCGGCCTCGAGCAGGGCCAGCGCGTAGCGGATGCCCTCGTCGCGCAGCGGATCGTTCTCGGCGGTCGAGATGTAGGTCGGCGGCAGGCCCACGAGCTGGTCGACCGTGGCCCGGGCCGGCGCCGCGTAGATCGGGACGTCGACCCGCTCGCCCCCGGCGGGGGCCTCGCCGAGGTAGTGGTCCCAGCTGGCGATGGCCGCCGGCCGGTTCCACATCGGGGTGTCGACGAAGGCCCGCATCGAGGGGGTGTCGAGGCGATCGTCGAGCTCGGGGATGCCCAGCAGCTGGAAGCACAGCTTGGGGCCCTGGCGGTCGCGGGTGAGCAGCGCCAGGCCCGCCGCCAGCCCGCCACCGGCGCTCGACCCGACCACCGCCACCCGGTCGAGGTCGACGCCGAGCTGGTCGGCCAGGTCGGCGAGCCACACGAGCGCGAAGTAGCAGTCCTCGAGCCCGGCGGGATAGGGGTCTTCCGGGGCGAGGCGGTAGTCGGCTGACACGACGACCACGCCGAGGTCTCGGGCGATGGCGGCCGCCCCCGCGTGCTCGGTGTCGACCGAGCCGAGGACGAACCCGCCGCCGTGGAGGTAGAGCACCGCTGCGGTGGGGCCGTCGAGCCCCTTCGGTCGGTAGACCCGCACCTGCACGTCGGGCGAGTCGGGCGGCCCCGGGATGGCGAGGTCGTCGATCTCGAGGGTTTCGATCCCGGGGATCTCCGGGGCGAGCGACGCCAGCAGGTCGTTCACGACGGCGCGCACCGCGGGCGCGTCGGTGACGTCGGTCTCGGGGATGAGGGCGATGACGGGTTCGAGCTCGGGGTCGATGGCCATGGGCCCCTGCCTACCACCTCGCCGC
>CAZALT010000287.1:0-2898 GCA_964485515.1 uncultured Rhabdothermincola sp.
CTAACCTCAGCCGCCATGGCTCCCGTCGTGATCGCCGTCGACGCCGGTACGACCGGCATCCGTGCCATCTCCTTCGACGGGCACGGCCATGCCCTCGACTCGGAGCACCAGGAGCTCACGCAGCACTACCCGCAGCCCGGCTGGGTCGAGCACGACGCGGCCGAGATCTGGGCCGGAGTGCAGACGGTCCTCGCCGCCGTGTGCGGCCGGGTCGACGGCGAGATCGCCGCCATCGGCATCACGAACCAGCGGGAGACCACCGTCGTGTGGGACCGCTCCACCGGTGAGCCCCTGCATCCAGCCATCGTCTGGCAGGACCGCCGGACCGCGGCGATGTGCGACCAGCTCGCCGCCGACGGGCACCTCCCGCTCGTCCGCGAGACCACCGGGCTCGTCCTCGACCCGTACTTCTCGGGCACGAAGCTCGCCTGGATCTTCGGGCCGGGCGGGGTCACCGCCGGACCCGACACGGCGTTCGGCACGGTCGACAGCTGGATCCTGTGGAAGCTCACCGGCGGCACCGTCCATGCCACCGACCTGACCAACGCGAGCCGCACGATGCTGCTCGACATCCGAACCGGGGCGTGGTCACCCGATCTGGGCGCGCTGCTGGAGATCCCACCTCACGTGCTTCCCGAGGTGCGCCCGTCCTCAGGACGCTTCGGTGTGACGACCGGAGATGCGGGCATCCCGGCGGGAATCCCGATCAGCGGCATCGCCGGCGACCAACAGGCTTCGCTCTTCGGCCAGGCGTGCTTCGAGCCGGGCATGACCAAGAACACCTACGGCACCGGGTCCTTCGTCCTGATGAACGTCGGGACCGACCACCCCAGGCCCGTCGACGGGTTGCTGACCACGATCGCCTGGGCCCTTCCCGCCCCTGGTGGGGGTGGCCCTGGTGGGGTTGGCCCTGATGGGGGCGGCCCTCCCGAGATCACCTACGCCTACGAGGGTGCGATCTTCGTGACGGGCGCCGCGGTGCAGTGGCTGCGCGACGAGTTGGGCATCATCGGGTCCTCCGAGGAGATCGGCCCGCTCGCCGAGTCGATCGACGACACCGAAGGCGTCGTGGTGGTCCCCGCGTTCACCGGGCTCGGCAGTCCGTGGTGGGACCCCTACGCCCGAGGCACCATCCTGGGGATCACACGAGGAACCGGGCGGGCCCACATCGCACGGGCGGTCATCGAGGCCATGGCGTTCCAGACCCGCGATGTGATCGAGGCGATGGCGTCGTCGTCGAGTCGGACGGTGCGCGGGCTGCGCGCCGACGGCGGGGCGTCAGCCATGCCGCTGCTCCTGCAGCTCCAGGCCGACCAGCTCCAGGTGCCGGTTTCGCGCCCCGTGGTCCAGGAGACCACCGCCCTCGGCGCCGCCTACCTGGCGGGGCTCGCGGAGGGCGTGTGGCGCTCGCTAGAGGACCTCTCGGCCAACTGGGACCTCGACGTCGAAGTGCCACCCGAGGTCGGCGCGGAGGAAACAGCAGCCGGCTACCGACGCTGGCTCACCGCCGTCGACCGCTCCCGCAACTGGGCCTCGGACTGACCGACCGCGCCACCGAACCGAACTGGCTGGGTCAGGCGAAGCGATTGACCGATGGGTGGAGCCGGCGAGCCTCGGTTGCCTTCAACTCGCGAAACCGAGTGTCCACGATCCGCGCCAGCGCTGCCGCCTGGCGCCGCTCCCGAGCACGGAACGGTTGACCGGTCCGACCCAACACGAGCGCCATGCCGGCGGCGGGAAGTGGAGACCACACGACGTCGTCGGGGCCGCCGTTCTCCACCTCGCGAGTGCCGTCGCCGTTGCTCAGTCGGGCCGAGCTCTGGCTTCCCTCCACGAAGGCCAGCAGCCACCCCATGGCGGGAGGTGTGCCCTTCGCCGCGACGATCTCGGTTCCGTCGAGCGCCACGACCGCGGCCCACTCAGCCCCGATCGACCGGGCGGCGTGAGCGCACAAGGCGTCGGTCGCCTCGAACGCGGTCGCGGCACCCACGAGGATGGCGGCCGTCTCGAGCGCATCGAGGCGCGGATCGTAGAGAGCGTCGGCCGCCGGGCGGATGTTCTCGACCGCGACGTCGTCGATCTCGCGCAGCTCCTGGAGCAGCAGGGGGACGAGGTCCTCGTCGGGCAGCTCGATGACCAACTCGTCGATGGCCTTGCCCGCGCCTCGTTCGAGGATGTCGATGCCGACCACATCGCCACCGACGGCGCCGACACGGCTCGCGACCGAGCCGAGCGCACCGGGACGGTCGGGGAGCCACACACGCAGGATGTAGGTCATAGCCATGCCGAACACGGTACGGACGACCTATGAACACGGTGTTTCGATCACCGGAACGGGGAGAGAACCGCCCGAAACTCCTCTCGGCACGATTCCCTGGCCTTCTGGCGTTGATCTCGTTCGGTTCCCGAACGAGATCGACGCAATTTCGGGTCTTGGGGCGGGACCTCGATGCCGCCGAGGTCGCGGACAACGCCGATCGAGGACCTGAAGTCAGGGGGCTTCGAGCTTGTCGAGGGCCTTGCGGAGGTTGCGCATGGCTTGGCCCGTGCGCTGCTCGTTCTCGATGAGGGCGAAGCGGACGTGGCCGTCACCTCCGGGGCCGAAGCCGACGCCGGGTGACGTGGCCACGTGGGCCTCGCGCACGAGGTACGACGCGAACTCGATGGACCCCATCTCCTTGTACGGCTCAGGGATCGGCGCCCACACGAACATGGTTCCCTTGGGTGGCTCGACGTCCCACCCGATCCGATGGAGGCCGCTGATGAGCGTGTCGCGCCGGCTCTGATAGATGGGTTGCACGATGTCGGGGTAGTCCGGCACCTCGTTGAGCGTGACCGTGGCCGCGATCTGGATCGGCTGGAACGCGCCGTAGTCCAGGTAGCTCTTGAGCTTGGCCA
>CAZALT010000288.1:0-2870 GCA_964485515.1 uncultured Rhabdothermincola sp.
ACAAGAACAGCGACACCATGACCGTCGACTACGTCCGGGTGTACGACAAGCCCCCATACTGAGCGGGCGACGAGCTCCGTCGACCCACGAGCCACGACAGGATGGACATGACCAGCGAAGCCCCGAACCTGCGAGTGGTGGCCGTGAACGGCAGCCCGACCGATCCGTCCCGGTCCCGACAGCTGGCCCAGAGGGCGCTCGAGCTTCTGGGCGGCGGGCAGCTGATCGACCTCGCCACCCTCGATCCCGCCGCGCTCCTCTACCTGGGCTCTGATGCCGCGGTGGACCAGGCCCGCGACGCCATCGCCGCGTCCGACATCCTCGTCGTCGCCACCCCGATCTACCGGGCCACCTACACGGCGCTGCTCAAGACGATCTTCGACCTCCAGCCCCAGGATTCGCTCGTCGGCACCGTGGTCGTCCCCATCGCCACCGGCTACGGGCCGCACCACCAGCTCGCGATCGACCACGGCCTGCGCCCGCTCATCGCCAGCCTCGGTGGCTGGGCCACGGCGACGGGCATCTACGCCACCAACGCCGACATCGTCGACGGCGTCATCGCGGAGAGGATCCAGGAGCAGCTCGCGTCCGCCACGACCGAGGCCCGCCACGTCGCCCACGCGCTCGCCAGCGCCGGCTGACCGCACGCACCGGGAGCAGCCCTCTGAGCTCCACCCCGGACGACCCAGCCGCCGTCCGGGGTAGAGCTCAGGCCCAGCGTTTGACGGCCCAACGCTCGAACAGGCTCACGACCGAGTCGGTGAGCTTGCCCAGCAGCGCCAGCAGGATGATGGCCAGGAACAGGCGGTCGATGCGACCGTTGTTGCCCGACTCCGACAGCAGGAAGCCCAGCCCTTCCGAGGCGGCGATGAGCTCGGCGGCCACGAGGAAGAGCCACGCCTGGGCCAACGCCAGCCGGAACCCCGAGATGACCGACGGGATCACCGCGGGAAGCTGCACCCGGGCGAACAGGGTCGGGCCGCGCAGACCGAAGGCGCGTCCTGCCTCGAGCAGGTGGCGATCGACGTGGTGCAGCGCGGAGGACACCACGGTGTACACGGGGAAGAACGCACCGATCGTGATGAGGATGAGCTTCGACTCCTCGCCGATCTTGAACCACAGGATCAGCAACGGCACCCAGGCGAGCGACGGCACCGCACGCAGCGCCCCGAGGATCGGCGACAGCAAGATGCTGCCCAGCCGCGACAGACCCACGATCGCTCCGAGTGCCAGGCCGATCAGCGCGCCGAGGGCGAAACCGGTGAGCACCCGCTTGGTCGAGATCCAGACGTAGTCGCCGAGGAGGCCGCGATCGACGAGGTCGACCGCCGCGTCCCACACCATCTCGGGCGAGGGAAGCCGCGAGGTGGGGATGGTCCCGCTGGTGGACACCACCTGCCACACCACCAGCAGGACCGTGGGGAGGAGGGCTCCACCGAGCGCCACGAACCACCGTCGGGAGGTGAGGCCCACACCCCGCGGACCCGCGGCGTCCGAGGCCTTCGACCCGATGGGGTCGGGGTCGAGGACGACAACGCCCTCGGCCTCGGTCGCCCCCTCGATCACGATCGACGGTCCTCCTGCTCGCGGAGAGCCGCTCGGTTCGCCGCCTGGCGCGAGGTCGGTCACGGCATCGGACCGATCGATGGTCTCGTTGTGGTTCATCGGGGCTCCTCGGCCTCGTCGATGGTCAGGGGTCCGAACCGGCCGGCTAGCCGAACCGGCTCGGGTCGGCCTTCACGGCGAACTGGTCGTCGATGATCGTGGCGAGCGCCTCGTCGACCTGGTCCTGCGAGGCCACGTCGCCGAGCTCCACGAAGATCGGCGCCACGGCCTCGAGCACCACCACCTGGGCATCGCCGGGGACGATGCTCACGTCGAGGTTCGACCGCTCGTCGATCACCTTCTGGGCGACGGGAAGCTCCAGGCCGGCGACGTCCGCGAGGATCTGCGCCGTCTCGTCCGGGTTCTCGGTCGCCCACTGACGGGCCCGCTCGTAGGCGTCGATCACGGCCTGGGCCACCTCGGGCTTGTCCTCGATGAAGGACTCCGTGGCGTTGAGGAACCCGTAGGTGTTGAAGTCGACGTTGCGGTAGACGAGCTCGGCGCCCTGCTCCTCGGCACCGGCCATGATCGGGTCCAGGCCCGCCCAGGCGTCGACCGAGTCGTTCTGCAGCGCGGCCCAGCCGTCGGCGTGCTGGAGGTTCTGCACCGTGATGTCGTCGGCGGTCAGACCGGCGGCCTCGAGGGACTGGAGCAGGAAGAAGTACGGGTCGGTGCCCAGCGTGGCGGCGACCTGCTTGCCCTTCAGGTCGGCGACGCCTTCGATGTCCGAACCTTCCGGCACGACGAGCGCGGCCCACTCGGGTTGCGAGTAGATGCCGATCACCTGGATGGGCGAGCCGTTCGACCGGGCGAGCAGCGCGGCGGACCCGGCGGTCGAGCCCACGTCGATCGCCCCGGAGCGCAGCGCCTCGTTGGCCTTGTTGGAACCTGCGGACTGCACCCAGTTCACGTTGAGGCCCTCGGCCTCGAGCCAGCCCTGGTCCTTGATGATGAGGCTCAGCGGGTTGTACGTGGCGAAGTCGATGTTGAGGGACTGGCCGGTGAGGTCGGTCGATCCTCCTGCACCGGCGGCATCGCTCGAGCCCGAGGTGTCTGACGGGCTGGCGGCATTCGCATCGGTCGACGTGTCGCTGGTGCCGCCGCATGCGCCGGCCAACAGGCCGAACAGCGCGACCGCCAGGACGGCGAGGAGTCGGATGGGATGGTTTCTCATTGGTTGCTCTCCGGGGGGATAGAGGTCGAGGTGACCGCTGTGGTTGGGGGAAGATCAGGCTGGGGTTGGGGGGTGATCAGTGGGAGCCGGC
>CAZALT010000289.1:0-1884 GCA_964485515.1 uncultured Rhabdothermincola sp.
GTTCGACGCGACCGGTCTCGTCGTCATGCCAGGGCTCATCGACGGCCACACCCACTACGACGCCCAGGTCTTCTGGGACCCGGCGCTCACCCCTTCGTGCTTCCTCGGTGTCACCAGCGTGGTCATGGGCAACTGCGGCTACTCGATCGCCCCAGTCGGCAGCCTCGCCGAGTCCGCGGAGATGGTGATCGGGACGATGGAGAACGTCGAGGACATGGACCCCCGGTCGCTCGAAGCAGGGGTTCCCTGGGGCTCGTTCTCGACCTTCGCTGAGTGGCGGGCGGCAACGGAGGCAGGCGGCAGCGTCTTGAACTACACCGCCTACGTCGGCCACACCGCCGTGCGCATTGCTGCGATGGGGCCCGACGCGTTCGAGCGGTCCGTGGCGACCGACGAGGAGCTGTCGGCGATGGTGTCGATGGTCGAGGACTCCCTGGCCGCGGGGGCCATGGGGTTCGCTACGAGCTGGGCCCCGACCCACCAGGGGTGGCGTGGCAAGCCGGTGCCGTCTCGGGTGGCCGGGTCTGACGAGTTCAAGCACCTGGCCGCGCTCGTCGGCGAGCGCGGGTCGGGAGTTGTGGAGGCGACCCTCGGCGGGGACTTCCCGATGGATGCGCTCTACGAGTTCCAGCTGGAGCTCGGGGTCCCGCTGTCGATCGGCGGCGGGCTCCTGGCCATCCCGGGGTTCTGGGAGGCACTGCTCGAGATCCACGAGAAGGGCCTCGCCACCGGCGCCAACGTGTGGCCGCAGGTCACCGCCCGGCCGATCACGTTCCAGATGCGGATGGACTCGCCGTTCCAGTTCAACCAGGCACCGCTGTTTCGTGCGCTCATCGACCAGCCGCGGATCTTGCGCTTGGCGGCGTTCCGAGACGCCGCCTGGCGTGCCGCTGCGTTCGCTGAGCTGCAGACCCTCACGCTGCCACCGAGGTGGGAGAAGCTCGTCGTCGCCGAGACCGACCTGCGCCCTGACTGGATCGGCCGCACCGTCGCCGACCTCGCGGAGGAGACGGCGCAGAACCCGCTCGACCTCGTGCTCGGCCTCGCGGTCGAGGAGGACCTCGCCACCCGGTTCACGACGGTGCTGCTCAACGACGACCCCGAAGGCATCGAGGCCATCATCCAGGCCGACAACACCGCCCTGTCGTTCACGGACTCCGGCGCCCACGTCGGCATGGTGTGCGACGCGCCGATGCACCTGGAGGTCCTCGAGCAGCGGGTCCGCCGAGACGGCCTGTTCACCCTGGAACGGGCCGTGCAGAAGATGACCTCGGAGCTCGCCGACGTGTGGCAACTCGAGGGCCGGGGCCGCATCAAGGTCGGCGGCTTCGCGGACATCGTGGTGCTCGACCCCGACACCGTCGCCCCCGGACCCGTCCGGCGGGTGCAGGACTTCCCCGCCGGCGGTGAGCGCCTGACCTGCGACGAGCCGACCGGTGTGGCCCACATCTTCGTCAACGGGTTCCCCATCCAGCGCGACGGCGTGAGCGTCGCGACGACAACGACCGAGCGGCCGGGTCGCTACCTCGTTCCCGGGGTGGAGGCACTCGCATGAAGATCACCGACTGGGTCATCGACGCAGACACGCACATCACCGAACCGGGCGACGTCTGGTCGTCACGGCTCCCGAGGAAGTACGTCGACCAGGGCCCCAACCTCGTCCGCCTCGACGACGGCCGCGACGTGTGGCGCATCGGCGACGTCGAGCAGATGATCCCCATGGGGCTCACGGCGATCGCCGGATGGCCCGAGCCGTTCCCGTCCGCACCGAAGAACTTCGACGAGATCCCCGCCGCCGCCTACGACGCCAAGGCCCGCCTCGCCTACATGGACGAGATCGGCATCTGGGCCATGGCGCTGTACCCGAACCTCGGTGGCTTCGGG
>CAZALT010000289.1:1894-2841 GCA_964485515.1 uncultured Rhabdothermincola sp.
TTCCTCGACATGGACGACAACGGGCTGCGCCTCGCATGTGTCCGCGCCTACAACGACTGGCTCGCCGAGTGGGCGTCGGTCGCCCCGGAGCGGTTCATCAAGATCGCAGCGATCCCGTTCTGGGACATCCCGGCGACCCTTGCCGAGATAGAACGCTGCATCGACCTGGGCTTCACCGGCATCTTGTTCTCCGGGGAGCCCCAAGCCCTCGGGCAGCCGCTGCTCGGTGACAAGCACTGGGACCCGGTCTACCGGCTCGCCGCTGAGAGCCAGATGACGCTCAACTTCCACATCGGCGGCGGCGACATCGACCGCTCCCTCGCGATCGAGCGAGCCATGACCCACGGCATCACCTCGACGCTCGCCGCCAGCAGCATCGACCTGTTCCTCGGCAACGCCATCCAGGTCAACGACCTCCTGCTCTCCGGGGTGCTCCCTCGGCACCCCGACACCAAGTTCGTGTCGGTCGAGAGCGGGATCGGCTGGGTGCCGTTCGTGCTCGAGGCCGCCGACTACTGCTTCGAGTACGCCAACGTCCGCAGCGAACGGCCCGAGTACGAGCTGCTCCCCAGCGAGTACTTCCGCCGCCAGGTCTACGCCTGCGCCTTCTTCGAGGAATACGCCCCGCAGCACAACCTCGACGTCATCGGTGCGAACAACATCCTGTTCGAGACCGACTTCCCCCACCCCACGTGCCTCTACGGCAACGTCCGAGACAAGATCGACGCCGCCTACGGCAACCTCGACCCGGCCATCGCCCAGCGGATCCTGTTCGACAACGCGGCTGAGCTCTACCGGGTCGGCCGACCCGACCGTCCGTGGAACCCAGCGGGATGACCACCCCCCACCTCTGACACCGCCGCTGCACCGGAGGCCGGAGCCGAGCCGAGCCCGGTCAGACCGCCGGGGCCACGGCTCGCTGTCGTCGGTCGGCAAGTAGTCTGCGC
>CAZALT010000290.1:0-2824 GCA_964485515.1 uncultured Rhabdothermincola sp.
GCGAGATCGCGCCACCCACGCCGGGCGGTTCGGCGGGAGCGGGAGGCTGGTCGAGTTGGGCGAGGGGGTCGTCGCCGCCCACCTGACGAGCCGGCTCTCCGTCGAGTTGGCCGGCCGTGTGCTCGTGCGTGTGATCGAGCGTGTGATCGAGCGTGTGATCGAGCGTGTGCTCGACGGGATCGTCGAAGTAGCCGGGCTGGGCGACGCCGGGGCCGCCGATCTCGGCCGGCCCGGATGAGTGCTCGTCGGAGGCGGTCACGACTCGACCTCGCCGACGCCGCCGGCCCCACCGGGCTCCTCGTCCTCGTAGGCCCGGACGATGGCTTCGTAGTCGGGGTTGACGAGGAGGTCGTCGTGACGTCCGAGACCGGCCAGTCGACCGCGGTGCAAGAAGGCGACCCGGTCGGCCAGCTCGATGGTGGACACGCGGTGGGCGACGACGAGGGTGGTGGTCTGGAAGGTGCCGCGGAGTCCTTGGAGGATCTCGGCCTCGATCACCGGGTCGACCGCGGACGTCGCGTCGTCGAGGATCAGCACGCGGGGGCGACGCACCAGCGCCCGGGCCAGCGCCACGCGCTGGCGTTGCCCGCCCGACAGGGTGACGCCGCGTTCGCCGACGACGGTGTCGAGGCCTTTCGGCAGCGCACCGATGAAGGACGCGGCACGGGCCACGTCGAGCGCACCTTGGAGGTCGTCGCTCGACATCTGCTGGCCGAGCGTCACGTTCTCGCGCAGCGTGTCGGCGAACAGGAACGTCTCCTGGAACACCAGCGCCACCGCCTGGTGCAGCTCGTCGGGCGGCAGCTCGCGCACGTCGACGCCGCCGACGGTGACCGCACCCGAGTCCGGGTCTGCCATGCGCACCAGCAGGTCGCACAGCGAGGTCTTCCCCGCACCGGTGGACCCGACGATGGCGAGCACCTCGCCGGGGACGACCTGCAGGTCGATTCCGGCGAGCACCGGAGCGGTGACCTGTCCCCCCGGCGCGGCGTGCCCGAACGTGACGCCGTCGAAGCCCACGCCGAGCGGACCGTCGGGCAGGTGGGCCGCGACGTCGACGTCGGGCCGGGGTGCGTCCTCCGCGGCGAGCACCGCGTCGATGCGGTCGGTGGCCGCGACCGACCGGGGTAGCTCCTGGAGGAAGTACCCGACGACCCGCATCGGCATGGCCAGCAGGCTGAACAGGGCGACCGCCTGCACGATGTCGCCCGTGGCGAGGTTTCCCTCGGAGATCTGCCACGCGCCGACCACCAGGAGGGCGATGATGCCGACGTTGGGCAGCGCGTCGATGATCGGTTCGAAGACCGCCCTTATGCCACCCACCCGCAGACGTGCCTCCTGGAGGCTCTCCGCGGCGCGGTCGAGGCGCTCGGTCTCGGATCGCTCGACACCCAGGGACTTGACGATGAGGGCGCCGTCGAAGCTCTCGTGGGCGACGCCGGACACCGCACCGACGCGCTCTTGGACCTCGCGCACCGGGGTGGCCATGAGGCTGGTGTAGATCCGGTTGATGATGGCCAGGGCGGGGAACAGCACCAGCGCGATGACCGCCAGCGCAGGATCGACGAGCAGCAGGCTGATGACGGCGAACACGATGAGGGCGATGACACCCATGCTGAACGGCAGCGCGTTGAGCACCTCGGTGGCGGCGAGGACGTCGTTGTCGGCGTTGGCCAGCAGCTCGCCCGTGGGGCGGCTGCGGTGGTAGCTGAGGGGCACCTCCAGGTAGCGGTCGGTGACCTGGCGACGCAGCGACGCCTGGGTGCGGTAGGTGGTGAGCGCCGCGAAGTAGCGCCGGCCGATGATGGCGACGGCCCGGAGGACGCCGACGCAGATCAGGGCCAGACCCGCCCCGACCGTCGCTCGCCCCGTCACCTCTCCGTCGGTGAACGCCGGGGTGATGAGCTCGTCGGTGATGCGACCGAGCAGCACCGTGGTGCCCACGGCGAGCGCGGCGTACAGCGTGGCGCCGACGAGGCTGAGGGTGAAGGTGAGCGGCTGCTGGCGGGCGTAGCGCAGCACCACGCGCATGCCCCGCCGGAACAGGCCGGCGCGGTCGTCAGGACGGGAGGTGGTTGCGGTCATGGGTGTCGATCGCGGCCGGGCGAGCGTGTGGTTGCCCGGTTGATCCTGGGCACCGGAGCCGACACGCGACGGCTCGACGCTATCGGGCCAGGTGGCGGTTCTGGCCGGGCGGACCAGGGTGAACCGGGGCGAACCCGGCGAACCGCGAGGCGAGGCCGCTAGGCGAGACCGAGGTTGGCGGCGATCTCGCGGGTCGCGGTGGAGCGGTTGAGCGTGTAGAAGTGCAGACCGGGAACGCCCGCATCGAGCAGGGCGGCGCACAGCTCGGTGGCCAGCTCGACACCGACCGCTCGCACCCCGACCGGGTCGTCGGCCACCGCCGACAGGCGCGAGGCGAGCGCGGGCGGGAACTCGGCGCCGCTCAGCTCGGCGAAGCGGGTGACCTGACCGATGTTGGTGACCGGCATGATGCCGGGCAGGATCGGCTTGGTGCAGCCAAGCTCGGCGAGCTCGGCGACCATGGTGAGGTACGGCTCGGGCTCGAAGAAGAACTGGGTGATGGCGAAGTCGGCGTTGGCCAGCTTGTCGGCGAGGAACGCTCGGTCGGTGGCGCGGTCGACCGAGCGCGGGTGCAGTTCGGGTTGGGCCGCGACCCCGATGGAGAAGCCGTCGTCGATCTCGTTGATGAGCTCGACCAGCTCGGACGCGTAGACGAGCTCACGTGGGTAGTCGTCGACCCCGACAGGCGGATCGCCCCCGAGGGCGAGCAGGTTCTCGATGCCGACGTCGCGGTAGCCCT
>CAZALT010000291.1:0-2814 GCA_964485515.1 uncultured Rhabdothermincola sp.
CCAGCTCGATCTTGATCTCGGCCGGCTCGCGCCGCGGTTCGCCCTTGAGCTCGGCCACCGCTTCGGTGACCATCTCGCAGTACAGGTCGTAGCCGACCGCGGCGATGTGGCCGGACTGGCCCGTGCCCAGCAGGTTGCCTGCGCCGCGGATCTCGAGGTCGCGCATGGCGATCTTGAAGCCCGAACCGAGCTCGGTGGCCTCGCCGATGGTCTTGAGCCGCTCGTAGGCCTCCTCGGTGAGGGACTTGTCGGGCGGGTAGAAGAGGTAGGCGTAGGCCCGCGACCCGGCCCGACCCACGCGGCCGCGCAGCTGGTGGAGCTGACCGAGGCCGAGGCGATCGGCCCGGTCCACCACGAGCGTGTTCACCGTCGGCATGTCGATACCGGACTCGATGATGGTGGTGCAGACGAGCACGTCGTAGTCCCCCTCCCAGAAGTCGATGACGGCCTTCTCCAACGTGCCCTCGTCCATCTGGCCGTGGGCGATGGCGATGCGCGCCTCGGGCACCAGCTCCTTGAGTCCCGCGGCGACGTGCTCGATGTCCTGCACCCGGTTGTGCACGAAGAACACCTGTCCCTCGCGGAGCAGCTCGCGCCGGATCGCTTCGGCGACGGCCCGCTCGTCGAGCTCGCCCACGTAGGTGAGGATGGGCTGCCGTTCCGCCGGTGGGGTCTGGAGCAGGGTCAGGTCGCGGATGCCGGTGAGGCTCATCTCGAGGGTGCGAGGGATCGGCGTGGCGGTGAGGGTGAGCACGTCGACATCGGCCTTGAGCTGCTTGATCGCCTCCTTGTGCGTCACGCCGAAGCGCTGCTCCTCGTCGACCACGAGCAGCCCCAGTCGTTTGAACTCGAGGTCGTCGGACAGCAGCCGATGGGTGCCGATGACCACGTCGACGTCGCCGCTGGTGACGCCCTCGAGCACCTTGCGGGCCTGCGCCGCGGTGAGGAACCGGCTGAGCACCTCGACGCGGATCGGGTATCCGGCATAGCGATCGGTGAAGGTCTGGAAGTGCTGCTGCGCGAGCAGCGTGGTCGGCACGAGCACCGCGGCCTGCTTGCCGTCCTGGACCGCCTTGAACACCGCCCGCAGGGCGACCTCGGTCTTGCCGAAGCCGACGTCGCCGCACACGAGGCGGTCCATCGGGGCGGGCGCTTCCATGTCGGCCTTCACCGCGTCGATGGCCACGAGCTGGTCGGGGGTCTCCGCGAACGGGAAGGCCTCCTCGAACTCGCGCTGCCACGGCGTGTCGGGTCCGAAGGCGTGCCCCTCGGCGTTGATGCGCTTCTGGTAGAGGACGACGAGCTCCTGGGCGATCTGGGCGACCTCGCTCTTGACCCGCGCCTTGGTCTTGGACCACTCGCCGCCCCCGAGCCGGCTCAGTGACGGCGAATCGCCACCGGTGTAGTGGCGCACCGCGTCGATCTGGTCGGACGGGATGTAGAGCTTGTCGTCGCCGCGGTAGGCGAGCAGCAGGTAGTCGCGATCGACGCCACCGATGGCGCGCTTGACCATGCCCTCGTAGCGGGCGACGCCGTGCTGGTGGTGCACGACGTAGTCACCCGGTTGCAGGTCGTCGAAGAAGCCGGCCGATGCCTGCTTGCGCGGCTTGGCCCGGCGGTGGGCGCGGCGCCGACCTGTGACATCGCTCTCGGCGAGGACGGCGAGCTTCGACTCGGGCAGGATGAACCCCCGCTCGATGGGCGCCACGACGACGTGGCCCCCCGGTCGGGCGAGGTCGACGTCGGGGTTGTCGGCGTGGGTGAAGTGCAACCCGTGGTCGGCGAGCAGCGCCTCGACCCGAGGGGCCGTGCCGACGCCGTCGGCACCGACGACGACCCGGTACCCGTCGGCGAGGAGCTGGGTGAGCTGGCGGACGAGGTTGGTCCCGTCACCGACGACGGGATCCCAACCCGCCGCCGCGACGGTGGCGACGTCGGGACCCTCCGGAGCGACCGTGACCGTCCAGGTGGGGGCCTCGGTGTGCGCCAGGAGCCGATCGAAGTCGAGGTGCAGCGACGGGAACGTGTCGTCGTCGGCGCCCCACGTTCGAGCCAGCGACGCGGCGAGATCGGCCTCCTCGGCGAGCAGGTCGGCGGCGCGGTCGCGCATGCGGCGGGGCTCGACGAGCAGCACGAGCGACGCGGCGTCGACCAGGTCAGGGAGCAGACGGCCGGCCGGGTCGTCGTCGAGCCATGGCAGCCACGACTCCATGCCGTCGAAGGTCAGACCTTCGGCGATGCGCTCCCACTGCTCACGCCCCCACGGCTGGGACCCGACGAGCTGCGCGGCCCGGGCCCGCACCTCATCGGTGGGAAGCAGCTCCCGGCACGGGAACACCTCGATCTCGGCGATGTCGGTGGTGGACCGCTGGTCGGCAACCGAGAACTCGGACAGGCGCTCGACCTCGTCGCCCCAGAGGTCGATGCGCACCGGTACGTCGCCGGTCGAGGGGAACACGTCGACGATGGAGCCTCGGACGGCGAGCTCGCCACGATGCTCGACCTGGTACTCGCGTCGGTAGCCGAACGACACGAGCTGATCGACGAGGTCGTCCACGTCGAGCTGGTCCTCGACGCCGACGACGACCGGTTCGACCTCTTCGAGGTGTGGACTGAGCCGCTGCACCAGCGCGCGCACGGGAGCGACGACGACCCGTGGGGATCGGCCCGGCGTGCGCAACCGCCAGAGCGTGCGGAGCCGAAGGCCCATCGTCTCGATGGCCGGGCTCACCCGCTCGAACGGCAGGGTCTCCCACGCCGGGAAGGTCTCGACGGCGTCCTCTCCGAGGAAGGCCGCGAGGTCGCGCTGCAACC
>CAZALT010000292.1:0-2791 GCA_964485515.1 uncultured Rhabdothermincola sp.
ACATCGACTACCCGATCCACCGCTACTTCCAGTGGGGCAAGCAGATCGAGAACGACCTCGGCTCGGCCACCCCGCAGCTCGAGCGCCTCGCCGAGATCATCAAGGCCGAGCCGGTCAGCGCCTGACCGGCCAGCGCGGGGTCGGTGCAATCCCCGGGCGCGGCGATAGCGGTTCGCTCCTCGGCGCGGGTGTTTGGAAGGGCGACGCCACCGGTCGGCACCGGAGCGGGGCCAGCAGTAGCGTCGCCCCATGAAGCTCGTGCGATTCCAGCTGGGTGAGCTCGTGGCCGTCGGTGAGCTCACCGACGAGGACACGGTGGTCCCGTTCCACACCGCGCACGTGCTGAGCGAGCTGCTCGACCCGGCCGTGCGGGCCGAAGCGGTGCAGCACCGGGGCGAGTCGATCCCGCTACGGGACGTGCACCTCCTCACGCCGGTCCCCGAGGCCCGCCTCGTGCTCGCCGTGGGTCTCAACTACGCGGCACACGCCGCGGAAGGAGGAAAAGAGGTTCCCGAGTTCCCCGTCGTGTTCAACAAGCAGGTCGGTTGCCTCACCGGACCCTTCGATCCGATCTACCACCCGAACGGCGTCGAGATGCTCGACTACGAGGGCGAGCTGGCCTTCGTCATCGGTCGGCGGGCGTTGCGAGTGTCGGCAGGTGACGGCCTGGCCCACATCGGCGGGTACACGATCATGAACGACGTCTCGACGCGCGACTGGCAGTTCCGCTCACCGACGCTCACGTTGGGAAAGTCGTTCGACACCCATGGCCCGATCGGCCCGTGCGTCGTCACCTCGGACCAGATCCTCGAGCCCGCCGACCTCCAGATCCGCACGTGGGTCAACGGCGAGCTACGCCAGGACGCGTCGACGTCGGACATGGTCTTCGACTGCGGCCGCATCGTCGAGATCATCTCCGAGATGGTGACCCTTGAGCCGGGCGACGTGATCACCACGGGCACGCCGTCGGGCGCCGGGATGGGGAATCCGGCCTGGTTCTTGCGGGTGGGCGACGTGGTGCGCGTCGAGATCGGCGGCATCGGCGCGATCGAGAACACGGTGATCGCCGATCCCCGCCTGCCGTCGTAGCCGACGGTCGTCCGTGGCCTCAGAGCCCGCCGAAGGACATGCGCACGACGTCGCGGGCGGTGCTGATCGCCCGGAACATCTCGGCGTGCTCCCGCTGCACGGCTTCGTCGGCCCCGATGAACCGATCGGGGTGGTGTCGCTTGGCGAGGATGCGATACCGGGCGTCGACCTCGTCGAGGGGTGTGCCCATGTCGAGGCCGAGCACGGCGTAGGCCGCGGAGACCCCCACCGGATCGTGGTGGGCCCGAAGGTCGTTGTCCGCAACGCGCTGGCTCTCGGTGAACACGTTGGTGCTCGACCAGTTGGCGGCAAGCGGGTCGGCGGTGGATTCGTCGTCGGCGATCGCCCGCTGAGCATTGACCCGCTTCTGTCGAAGGCGCTGCGCCCACGCGTTGTACTGGTCGGCCGTGGCCTGCGACGGTGACGACACGGGGCGGTCCGATCCGACGTCGCCCGGCGGGTTGAGGGGCGCGGTGAACGCGCTGGTTCGTGCCGCCGCGGAGATCACATCTCCGGGTTCTGCCTCGGATGCGTTCGTTGCATCCGTGTTCCGCCGTCGCCTGAACGGGCTCCCTGCCACGGAGTCACCCTAGTCCCATCGGTCCGCCGTGTCTGCAGTGTCGTTCCAATCTGGCTGACCAGCGCGTCAGCGACACGGCATCGCAGACGTCGATCAGAAGGGTGCGCTGGTGAGCGACTCGCGGCGAGGGACCTTGGGTCGCACCGGCTGGGCGTCGTCGGCCAGCTCGGCGTCGAAGACCTGGACCGCCTGACCTCCCAGCAGCACCCGGTTGCCGCGGACGCCGACCCGGATGGTGCCGCCCCGGCTCGACGCCTGCTTGGCCAAGATGTCGTCCTTGCCGAGTCGCGGGGTCCAGTACGGTCCGAGCAGGCAGTGCGCACTGCCGGTGACGGGATCCTCGGGGATGCCGAGCTGCGGGGCGAACACCCGGGACACGATGTCGTAGAGGCCGTCGCCCAACGCGGTGACGATGAATCCGGGCGTGTCGAGCCGTAGCAGCTTGCTCGCGCACGGACGGAGCTCGCGGACCGTGGTGGCATCGGCGACCTCGATCAGGTGGAAGGTGCTGCCCCGGGCTGCGCCGATGACCCGGTCGTCGATCCCGAGCGCATCGAGGACCACGGGGTCAGGTTCGACCGGCTGCGCCTCGTTGGCGGGGAAGTCGAGCTCGATCCAACCGTCCATGCCCCGTGTCGCGGTGAGCTCTCCCGACAGCGTGACGAACCGGATCGGCTGATCGGTCGCGCCGATCGTGTTCCAGAGGTAGTGGGCTGCGGCGAGCGTGGCGTGACCGCACAGCTCGACCTCGGCGGTCGGCGTGAACCACCGCAGTCGCCATGCCGGCTCGCCGGTGGCCAGCTCGATGGGCAGCGCGAACGCTGTCTCGGGCAGGTTCAGCTCGGCGGCGACCGCCTGCATCCAGGCGTCGTCGATGCTGTGCTCGAGGATGCACACCCCCGCGGGGTTGCCGGCGAACGGTCGATCGGTGAAGGTGTCGACGTGCGCGACGTGATGCGTCAAGGTGCTGCGGTCCTGCTGCTGGATCTGGTCAGCGGTCAGACACGTCGACGTAGTTGCGCACCTCGGAGCCGGCGAACAGCTGGCGGGGTCGAGCGATGCGGGCGTCCTGGTCGAGCATCTCGCCCCAGTGCGCCAGCCAGCCCGACACGCGGGGGATGG
>CAZALT010000293.1:0-2779 GCA_964485515.1 uncultured Rhabdothermincola sp.
ACGCCCTCGGCCGAGATGCCGAGCGTGAAGCGCGACGCGTTGAGGATCTTGATGGCGAGGCGCCGACCGATCTTCATCTGGCCCACGTCGAACGCGGTGTCAGTGCCGGGTCGGCCGTTGGCCGCCCAGTAGCGCACGGCGTCGGCACCGTGCTGTTCGAGCAGGTCGGTGGGCAGCACCGGGGCGTTGCCCTGGGACTTGGAGATCTTCTTGCGGTCGGGGTCGAGGATCCAGCCGGACAGCGCGGCGTTGGCCCACGGCACCGTGCCGTGCTCGTAGTGGCTGCGCACGACCGTGGAGAACAACCAGGTGCGGATGATCTCGTGAGCCTGCGGGCGCACGTCCATGGGGAACGTGCGGTCGAACAGGTCCATGTCCTCCTCCCACGCGCACGCGATCTGCGGGGTGAGCGACGAGGTGGCCCACGTGTCCATGACGTCAGGGTCGCCCGTGAACCCGCCCGGCTGGTCGCGCTGGTCGTCGGTGTAGCCCTCGGGCACGTGCGACTGCGGATCGATGGGCAGGATCGACTCGTCGGGGACGACGGGGTTGTCGTAGTCGGGCTCGCCCTCGCCGTCGAGGCGGTACCAGAGGGGGAGGGGCACGCCGAAGAAGCGCTGGCGCGAGATGAGCCAGTCGCCGTTGAGGCCGCCGACCCAGTTGTCGTAGCGGTGGCGCATGTAGTCCGGATGCCAGTCGAGCTCCTGGCCGCGCTCGAGCAGCGCGTCGCGCAGGGCCTCGGACCGGCCGCCGTTGGGGATGTACCACTGGCGGGTGGTGATGATCTCGAGGGGCTTGTCGCCCTTCTCGAAGAACTTCACGGGGTGGTTGATCTTCTTGGGTTCGCCCTGGAGGTCGCCCGACTCGGTGAGCAGCTCGACCATGACCGCCTGTGCGCCACCCGCTGCTTTGCCGGCGAAGCGCTGGTAGGCCGCCTGCGCGTCAGCACTCGTGAGCCACTCGGGGGTGTCGAAGCTGAAGCGGCCGTCCTTGCGCAGCACGGCCCGGGTGTCGAGCTGCAGCTCACGCCACCAGATGACGTCGGTGAGGTCGCCGAACGTGCAGATCATGGCGATGCCGGTGCCCTTGTCGGGTTCGGCCAGCTTGTGGGCCTTGACCGGCACCTCGACGCCGAAGACCGGGGTGGTGACCGTGGAGCCGAACAGCGACTGGTAGCGCTCGTCGTCGGGGTGGGCCACCAGCGCGACGCAGCTGACGAGCAGCTCGGGACGGGTGGTGGAGATGATGACCGGCTCGCCACCGTTGGCCCCCGGGTCGGTGGGGTGGAAGGTGATGTCGTGGTAGGCGCCCGGGCGCTCACGGTCCTCCAGCTCGGCTTGGGCGACCGCGGTCTGGAACGTGGTGTCCCACAGGCTCGGTGCCTCGGACGAGTAGGCCTCGCCCCGGGCCAGGTTGCGCAGGAACGCGCGTTGGCTGATGCGCTGCGTGCGCTGCGAGATGGTCGAGTAGGTGAGCGACCAGTCGACCGACAGGCCGACGAGGCGGAAGAGGTCCTCGAACGCCTTCTCGTCGGACTCGGTGAGCTGTTCGCACAGCTCGATGAAGTTGCGTCGGCTGATGGCCTCGTAGTCCTGGCGCTTCTTGGCCGGGCTCTCGGGCGGCGTGTAGCCCTCGACGTAGGGGATGGACGGGTCGCATGCCACACCGAAGAGGTTCTCGACCCGTCGTTCGGTCGGCAGGCCGTTGTCGTCCCATCCCATGGGGTAGAAGACCTCACGGCCCCGCATGCGCTGGAAGCGCGCCACCGTGTCGGTGTGCGTGTACGAGAACACGTGGCCCACGTGGAGCGATCCGCTGACCGTCGGCGGTGGCGTGTCGATCGAGTACACCTCCGCCCGGGTCTTGGTGCGGTCGAAGCGGTAGGTGCCGGCCTGCTCCCAACGCTCGTCCCAGACAGCCTCGAGGCCTTCCAAGGAAGGCTTGCCGGGGACGGTCCAGGTCGATCGGGGCGAGGGTGCGGTGGCGCTCATCGCCCGCCAAGGTAGTGGGGGAGTCGTGATCCTTCGAAGTGACGGACGAAGTGACGGACGAAGTGACGGACGAAGTGGCGAAGGAACCGACGGACGAGGTGACGAACCGAGATGCGCGGACCGCCGTGCCGACGGTCGGTCACCGATCTGGGGACGGAACGCACCGGCCCCGGCCCAATTGTGACCAATTGCCCATCGATGTCGGAGGAATGAGCCGGGTGATGCGGGTTGGAGCATCTATCGTTCCAAGCCGTGCTTCATCTGTTCGACACCGCTCTGGGTCGGGTCGTTCCCTTCCAGCCTCGTGAACCGGGGCGGGTCTCCATGTACGTCTGCGGTCCGACGGTCTACGGCCCCCCACACCTCGGTCACGGCCGGTTCTCGCTCGTGTTCGATGTCCTGCGTCGCTACCTCGAGTGGTCGGGGTTCGAGGTGGATTACGTCTCGAACATCACCGATGTCGACGACAAGATCATCGCCCGGTCGATCGAACAAGGCCGCTCGATCGACGAGGTCGTCTCCGAGTACGAGGCCGTCTGGTACGAGGCGATGGACGCCATCGGCGTGAAGCGTCCCACCAGCGACCCGCATGCCACGGCCTACATCGATCAGATGGTCGAGCTCGTCGGCGAGCTCCTCGCCAAGGGCGACGCCTACGAGACCGCCGACGGCGTCTACTTCGTCACCGAGTCGGTGTCCGACTACGGACTTCTGGCCCGCCAGTCGCTCGAGTCGCTGCGTGCCGGTGCCCGGGTGGGGGTCGACGACGACAAGCGCGCACCGACGGA
>CAZALT010000294.1:0-2778 GCA_964485515.1 uncultured Rhabdothermincola sp.
CCGGCGTCGAGGACTGGATGAAGGACCTCCAGATCGACGGCACCGCCATCCCCGGTAAAGCCTTCGACCTCACCTTCGAGATGCCCGAGCCCGATGTCGGCATCATGACCTTCAACCGTTGCGTGGCCGTCAACCAGTGGGAAGGAATGGGTCGGCCCGACATCTTGGAGAAGAACTGCCACTCGACGTGTCCGAAGTCGATGATCGTCACCACCAAGTTCTACGACCCCAACATGAAGGTCGACATCCTCGCCATCCCGCCTCGGGTCGACGAGGGCGACGTGTGCTGCAAGTGGAAGTTCTCCATGCGCGACGAGAGCGACCCCGAGTACGTGCCGGTCTCGCTCGGCAAGAGGAGCTGATCGGGCGCAGGAGTCGAGCGGCCGGGGTGCCGCTCAGCGCGTGAGGATCGCCGTGACGTCGAGCCGGCTGGCGTTCTCGCCCACGTCGAACCGGTCGACGGTGGCGTACGACGCGCCCTCGGGGTCGCGGTAGCGGACGAGCTCGCCGACGCCGGGACGGGGGTCGATCAGCCACACCTCGCGGATGCCGGCCTTGGCGTAGGCGATGAGCTTGGGGCCGCGGTCGTGGCGCTGGGTGCTGACGCTGACCTCGACGGCGAGCTTCACCGCGCCTTCGGGGATCACGCTGTCGGGGTCGCGGACGAACGAGCCGTCGATGACGTAGACGTCGGGGTCGAACAACGACCGTGCGCCGACCCGGACGCTACCGACGACACGGACGACGTCGTCGGGGAAGGCGGGACGGATCGCGTCGAGCAGATCCATCACCGTGTCGGCATGGCGGTTGTGCTCGGGTGACACGTCGTAGACCACTCCCTCGATGAGCTCGGTCGAGTCCCAACCGAGGTCGTCAACGATCTGGAGGTACTCCTCGACGGTCATCCGATGGATCTCGTTCGTGACGGTCACGGGGCTCACCTCGATCAAGACGATGTGCACGGGGAAGTGCCGCTCATGGTCCCACGGATCCCGACGGAGCGACACCGTGAACTGGCGGACCGATCACCGGTCAGGGGTGGTCAGGGCCCGTCGAGGCGGCGCGGGGTCGGGTTGCGGTTCGGGTTGGGCGGAGGCAGGACGAAGCCTTCCCCGGGGACCCAGGTCGTCGCCGCCATGAGGTCGGTGACCTCGACGATGTTCATCAGGTCGAGCTCGTAGTCGAACAGGCCTCTCGGCCCACGTTCCCCGTGGCCCACTGGATGACCTGCAACATCGGATCGACTCCTCCGAGGATTCGGACGGCACAAAAGATCTAGATGTTGAACAGTATGACGGAGGTCACCGATCCTCGCTGAGCGAGGTCGTTGCAGCCACGATGCGCCCACCGATGGCAGCCACCTCCTGGCGTGAGAGTCCGGCGAAGGGATGGACTCCGACGTTCAACGACACGGCGCCACGCCCATCGAACACCGGAGCGCTGATGGCGGTGACCGGGTGCTCGTCGTCTTCGGGACCGGACTCGAACTCGGCGGTCGCGACCTCGACCAGCGCCTCGTCGATGGCGCGGTGCACCGGCCCGGACCACCGGTCGCGCTCGACGTCGCGCATGAGCTGTGCGGTCCTCGCCAGCCCGAGGGGCATCCGTTCGACGCTGAAGCCCTGCGTGCGCGTGAGGTTGAGGAACTCGCCCAGGCGGCGTGAGAGCTCGGCGTTGTCGACCGAGACCGCGTCGATCCAGCGTCGACGCACGTCGTCGGGAGCCCACGCCGCGAACGCCGTGCCGAACGGGGCCGTGAACGGGATGCGCTGACCGGGCAGCTGCGAACCCATGACCGTCTCGGTGCTGCCGAAGTAGGTGAGGAGGATCTCGTCACCGAGGAGCTCGGTCACCGAGGTTGCGAAGCCCAACTCGTCGCTCAACGCCCTCGCGGCCTCTCGGGCCAGATGGGCCAGGGGGCGGGCCCGCTCCGTCGCGACGGAGATCGCGTCGATGGTCGGACCGATCGAGATGCCCCGGTTGAGCGGATCGCGCTCCGCCCAGCCCCGCTCGCACAGCGTGGTGACGATGGCATGCGCGGTGGCCGGGCTCAGGCCGAGCTGGCGGGCGAGGTCGGCGAGCCGGATGGGCCCGGTGTCGGCCGACCGGGCGAGCAGCTCGAGCACGTCGAGCACCCGGTCGGTCGGGGGCGACGCCGAGCGTGGAGCGTCGCCCCCGACCGCGGACTTGTTGGCCACGGGCTTGTTGACCTGATGTGACATCGGTCTTACCATACGACAATCCGAAGGAAGTACTTCGAATATTCGAAGTTGTCCGGGTGACGTCCGGGGAAAGACAAGGCCAGGGGGGCCGGCTCATGTTGCAAGTCGCGGTGCACGGACCGAACGAGACGCGCGTGGACGAAGCACCACCGCCGGATCCGGGGCCGCGCGACATCGTGGTGCGGGTCACGGCGTGCGGCATCTGCGGGTCCGATCTCACCTACATCGGGATGGGCGGGTTCTGCGTGACCGGCGGCCCCATGCCCCTCGGTCACGAGATGGCCGGCATCGTCGACTGGGTCGGCCCCGAGGTGACCGACGCGGCCGTGGGGGAGCGCGTCGTCGTGTTCCCCGGCGACCCCTACGCCGACGGGTTCAACATCATCGGCAACGGCGGCGCCGAAGGCGGGCTCACCGACTTCCTGGTCGTGCGCGACGCGGCCCGTGGGAGGCGCGTGTTCCGCGTGCCCGACGACATGGCGCTCGACGTGGCCGCGCTCACCGAACCGGTCGCGGTCGGCATGAAGGCGGCGCGTCGAACCGATGCCGTCGCCGG
>CAZALT010000295.1:0-2761 GCA_964485515.1 uncultured Rhabdothermincola sp.
CCGGCGATGTCGTCGTAGACCCCGCCGAGGTCGTGCTGGTCGAGGGCGTCCTGGCGACGCTGGCGGATCTGCTCGAGGAGGTCGCGCAGCCCTTGGATCTGCTCGCCGTTGCGGTCCTCGAATCCCTGTTGCATGGCGCGCCGCAGCGCGGCGTTGAGGTCACCGTGGTAGAGCAGGTCGTCGGTGATCTCGCTGAACAGGTCGGACGCGTCGAGCTCGAAGCCGGTCTGGGTGCCGTCCCAGCGCGAGTACCCGACCCGACGGCTGGCCCGACGACTCGAACGATCACGACGACGCAACATGGTCCGAGGGTACGCGGCCTGCCGACCAACCGCGCTCCCCGTCGCGTGCGTAACTCGTGCTCCCAGACCCACCCACATACGCACGCGACCAGCCACCACCCCACCCCGGCACCCGGACTCCCCGTCGCGTGCGTAACTCGTGCTCCCAGGCCCACCCACATACGCACGCGACCGAGAGGGGCCAGACTGCGCACCATGACCAAGACCTCGGCCCGATCTCTCTGGGGGACGACGTCGTCGTCGGTCCAGTCGCTCGGTGCGGCGCCGGCCTCGGACTGGTTCCGGTGGGAGGAGCTGAAACGCGCCCCTCGCTCGGGTGCGGGAAACGGCGCGGGGGACGCCTTCCCCGACGACGTCGCCCTGCTCGCCAGCCTCGGGCTCACCACCCATCAACTCACCATCGACTGGGCCCGCATCGAACCCGAGCCAGGACGGCTCGACCACGATGCCGTCGAGCAGCAGCGCATCGTGCTTGACGTCGCCCGAAGCGCCGGATTGGAGGTGTGGGCCTGCCTCTTCGATCGCTCCCTTCCCGGTTGGTTCTCCGAGGATCGCGACGGCATCGTCGACGATCGGAGCCGCGGCTACTTCTGGGCACGACACGTCGACCGGTGCGCGGAGCTGTTCGGCGACCTCGTCACGGGATGGGTTCCGGTCCGCAGCCCCTACGCCTACGCCGCGAGCGGGTTCCTGGCCGCGGAGACCCCTCCCGGCAAGTCCTCACCCGAGCAGTTCGGCCTGGCGTTGCGAGGCGCACACCTCGCGGGCATCGACGCGTGGCGCCGCCTGTCCGGCGGCGGATGGCCGGTCATGTCCTCCATGGACCTCGCCGTGGTCGAGCCGACCATGGTCGGACGCGAACCCCGAGAGCAGGTCGCGGCGGAGAACGTGCACCGCACCATCGACACGGCCATGTGGTCGTCATGGATCGGTCTGATCGAAGAGGGCGTCCTGATCATCCCCGGTCGCGCCGACGAGGAGATACCCCATGCCCGAGGTGCCTACGACCTGATCGGCTTCAGCTACCAGGGAGGTCGCGGGGCACACGCCGAGGGCAACACCACCCCCTACCCCCAAGACGCTCCGGTCGACGCCGTCGGCCGCTCGGTGTGGAGCGAGGGGCTCGGCAACGTGCTGCGACGGCTCGACGACGCCCTACCGGCGCGCCCCCTCGTGGTCACGAGCTGCGAGGTGGCGACCCGGATCGACCCTGCCCGGGCTGCGGTGGACGACGACGGCCTGCGAACCGAGCACCTCAGCCGGTGCCTCGACGAGGCCGACCGAGCGATCGCTGATGGCCTCGACCTACAGGGCTTCCTCGCGGGGACCGCGATCGACGGCTACGAGTGGTTGCAGGGATTCGGTGCGGCCACGGGCATCATCGACCGAGACCGCGGCGTGAAGACCAGCGGCCAGCTCCTGGCCGAGCGAGGCCGCCCGAGCCCGCCAAAGGCGGTTCGACCCGACGAGGCCACGGAGTAGCGTCGCCCGCGTGAGCGATCCGAACGCAGACGCAGCCACCCGCGGGAAAGAACTGGCCGGCCGACAGGCTGCCGAAGCTGTCGAAGACGGCATGAAGGTCGGGCTGGGCACCGGCAGCACGGTGCACTGGACCATCGTGGCGCTCGGCGAGCGACAGCTCGACATCGAGTGCGTGGCCACGTCGAAGGCGACCGAGGAGCTCGCCGGCTCGCTCGGGATCAAGCTGATCCACCCCGACGAGGCCGGCCGGCTCGATGTGGGCATCGACGGTGCTGACGAAGTCGACCCCTGGTTCAACCTCACCAAGGGCGGTGGCGGCGCGCTCACCCGCGAGAAGATCATCGCCGAGCTGTGCGACAGGTGGATCGTCGTCGTCGACGAGTCGAAGCTGGTCGACCACCTCGGCCCGTTCGGCACGCCGCTCGAGATCCTCGACTTCGCCCCCGGCACCGTGTCGAGCCGCCTGCTCCGCATGGGGGCCACCAAGGTGAGCTACCGCGACACGAGGAGCGACAACGGCAACGTCCTCGTCGACGCCGCGTTCGGCACCATCGACGATCCCGCGGCGATGGCGGGCGCGTTGTCGGCCATCCCCGGCCTCGTGGAGCACGGCATCTTCCTGTCGTCGACCGTGAGTCGCGTCATCGTCGGCGGCAACGGCTCGGCCCAAGAGCTCACCCGCCGGACCTGAGCAGAACCACCCGGCGACTCCCGGCGACTCCCGGCGACTCCCGGCGACGCCCGGAGACTCCCGACCACTTGCCGGCCAGGCCGAGCTCGCCCAGGCACAATCCCTCAAGCCGGAGGCGAACGTGCCTACCCTCTGTCGGTGCGAGATGAGTCGAACGACTCATGACACACAAAGGGGTGAGCTATGGGAGCAACGCTCGGTCGACGGCTCGGCGCGGAATTCCTCGGCACGTACGTCCTGGTGCTCGGAGGCACCGGCAGCGCGGTGCTCGCGGCATCGTTCCTCA
>CAZALT010000296.1:0-1389 GCA_964485515.1 uncultured Rhabdothermincola sp.
CCCCTCGGGGAGGCTCGCGGCGAACGCGTCCCACATCGGCTTGCGATCGGCGTCGGGGAGCTGCTTGTGGATCACGTCGGTCGCCACCCGCAGCAGCTCGTCGTCCCACGTGGGTGCCTGGCCCGTCGCCTGGGCCAGGTCCCAGGTGTGCACCACGATCTCGTTGGCGTAGATGGCCAGGACCTCGTGGCCGGGGAAGGTCCCCCACGGCACGGTGGTCGGCCGGTCGAAGATGTCGGCCGTCCACGCCTCGACCACGTCGTCCACGGCCTGGCCGATGGCAGCGCCCCAGTCGCCGGGGGCGACATCGGCGGCGTCGATGGGCCACTGGGTGAGGGGCTCGCCCCGTCCGGCGAACGCGACCCGACGGACGGCCATCACCAGGTGCTCACCGAGCTCGGCCACGTCCATGTCGGTCGGGGTGGGGAGGTGGTGCTGATCGGGCCTGATCGCCTGGACGACGTCGACCGCGACGTCGGCGGCCCGCACCAGCGGGGCCCGGGGGTCGTCGTCGGCGCGTCCGGTGCCGGTGGCAGTGGTGGGTTCGGTGGTGGCGTCGGTTTCCATAGGACGATCATCCGGGTGCAAAGTGGCCACCTTCTGGCCTCTTTGTCTGAAAAGATCCCGGGGTGCGTGCCGATCGACTCGTGGCCATCCTGCTCCTGCTCCAACGCCGGGAGGTGGTGACCGCGGCGGCCGTCGCCGCCGAGCTCGAGATCTCGGTGCGCACGGCCCGACGCGACCTCGAGGCGCTGGCCATGTCCGGGGTTCCCGTCTACTCCCAGCAGGGTCGGGGCGGAGGATGGCGACTGGCGGGCGGCGGCAAGCTCGACCTGAGCGGGCTCAACGCCGACGAGGTCCGGTCGCTCTTCGTGCTCGCCGGCCCGCGCGCCGATGTCACCCCCGAGGTGCGGTCCGCCCTGCGCAAGCTCGTCCGGGCGCTGCCCGAGTCGCAGCGCCGAGGGGCCGAGATGGCGGCGAGCGCCGTCGTCGTCGACCCGACGGGCTGGGACCGCCCGGCGGGGGAGAGCGCGACGTCCACGCCGTGGCGACCCCCGATGCTCGACGCGCTCGAGGCGGCCGTCGTCGACGCCGAGTGCGTGCGCCTCGGCTACCGCGGCCGGACGGGAGCGAGCACCGAGCGGGTCGTGCATCCGCTCGGCCTCGCGACGAAGGGCCGCAACTGGTACGTCATCGCCGACACGGAGGCGGGGCTCCGGACGTTTCGGGTCGATCGGGTCAGCAGCGTGGAGCGCACGGGCGAGCCCGTGGTGCGGCCCGAGGGCTTCGAGCTGTCCGAGGCGTGGTCGCGGATCGTGGCAGGCATCGACGAGATGCGCACCCCGGCCGTGGTCACCGGCCGGGCCCGCCCCGAGGCCAGACCCTACG
>CAZALT010000296.1:1489-2743 GCA_964485515.1 uncultured Rhabdothermincola sp.
TGACTCCCGGAGGTTGGTCATGGCTCGCGTACAGCTCGCGTTGAACGTCTCGGACATCGACGAGGCCGTCGGCTTCTACTCGAAGCTCCTCGGCGTGGAACCGGCGAAGCGGCGGGATGGGTACGCCAACTTCGCCGTCGAGGATCCGCCACTGAAGCTCGTCCTCATGCAGAGCGCCGACCGACCGGGATCGCTCAACCACCTCGGCATCGAAGTCGGTGACACCGCGCAGGTGGCGGCCGCGACGGCTCGACTCGCCGGTGACGGTCTGGACACCACCGTCGAAGACGAGGTCACCTGCTGCTACGCGGTCCAGGACAAGGTCTGGGTCGACGCGCCCGACGGCGAAGCGTGGGAGGTCTACACCGTGCTGGCCGATGCAGAGGTCCTGGCCGGGGACGCGCTGTGCTGCTCGGCGGCGCCGACCGCCGAACCCTCGGGTGCCTGTTGCTGATGGGGCGGCACCGGCGGTGAACCACCTGCAGCGATCCGACGCGCTCGAACCCGAGCTCGGGGTTCCGGCCGTCTCCCTGGGCCGTCGCCTCACGGCCGAGCTCGTCGGAACGGCCTTCCTCGTGGCCATCGTCGTCGGATCGGGGATCTTCGCCCAGCGCCTCTCGACAGACGGTGGTCTGCAGCTGCTCGAGAACGCGGCGGCGACCGGCGCCGGGCTGATCGCGCTGATCCTTTCCTTCGGCCACGTCTCTGGCGCCCGGTTCAACCCGCTCGTCACGGCGAGCGTGGTGCTGGATCGCAACCTGCCGCGGCGTGAGGGCGCGCTCGAGTGCCTGGTCCAGGTCGGGGGAGGCGTGGTCGGGGCGGTCGTCGCCAACCTGATGTTCGAGCTGCCGGCGGTCACGCTCTCGACGCATGCTCGAAGCTCCCCGTCGTTGTGGCTCGCCGAGATCGTGGCGACGTTCGGGCTGCTCACCGTGATCTTCGGCGTGGTCCGCTCGGGTCGCGGCGACCTGGTCGCGTTCGCCGTCGGCGGGTACATCGCCGCGGCCTACTGGTTCACGTCGTCGACGAGCTTCGCCAACCCGGCCGTCACCATCGCCCGGACGCTCACCGACACGTTCTCCGGGATCGCACCGGGCTCGGCACCCGCGTTCATCGCCGCGCAGTGCGCCGGCGCGGGCGCGGCGATCGGGCTCGACCGCTACCTCCACCCGAAAGGCACCCGATGAGCCCTCCGATGCCAACGGTCCTGTTCCTCTGCGTCCACAACGCCGGCCGATCGCAGATGGCGCTCGG
>CAZALT010000297.1:0-2738 GCA_964485515.1 uncultured Rhabdothermincola sp.
AGGTCGTGGCCAGCGACGAGCGCGAAGGCGGCCGCCGGGCCACGCTCAACTACGGCCACACCCTTGCCCACGCGCTCGAGATCGCGGGCTCGTTCGACCTGCGCCACGGCGAGGCCGTGGCGATCGGTCTCGTCTACGCCGCCGAGCTGGGACGCGTGCTCGGCCGCATCGACGACGCCGCGGTGGCCGAGCACCGCCGTGTCGTGGCGGCCTACGACCTCCCGTCACGCCTGCCAGCCGGCTCCGATCCCGACCAGCTGGTGGAGCTGATGGGCCGAGACAAGAAGAACCTCGACGGGCTCACCTTCGTGCTCGACGGCCCGAACGGCGTCGAGTCCGTGGTGGGCATCGAACGAGCGGCGCTCGACGCGGCCTTCGCCGCTGTCGGAACGGAGGAATCGTGACCAACACCATCCTGGTCCTCTCGGGACCGAACCTGAACCTCTTGGGGCTTCGTGAGCCCGACATCTACGGCACCGAGACGCTCGACGACCGCGTCGACGCGGCACGGTCGACCGCGACGGAGCTCGGTTACGAGATCGAGCACCTTCAGTCCAACCACGAGGGCGACCTCGTCGACGCCGTCCACGCGGCGCGTGGCCGGGTCGCCGCCATCATCATCAACGCCGGGGCGTTCACGCACTACTCGTGGGCGATCCACGACGCGCTGGCCGCCTTCGCCGGGCCAGTCGTCGAGCTGCACATCTCCAACCCCGGCGCCCGCGAGTCGTGGCGGGCCGAGTCGGTCATCACGCCGGTGTCCACCGGGGTCATCTCCGGGTTCGGAACCGTCGGGTACGACCTCGCGGTTCGGGCCGTGCACGCCGAGCTGGGACGGCGGGGCGGGCAGAGCTCGCCAGAAGCAGACGAGGCGACGTCGGGTCCGATGACACCGGGTCGGGCGACCGCGTGACCAATCGCGTCGGCCTGGCCGACCCGGCCGACCCGGCCGAGCTGGCGCCGATGGACGTCGCCGGTCGGATCGACCGGCTCCGGGCGAGCTTCGCCGAGGTCGCCGTAGACGTCGTGCTCATCACCCACCTGCCCAACATCCGGTACCTGACGGGGTTCACGGGCTCGTCTGCCCAGGTGGTCGTCACCCCCGATGAGCTCGTCTTCATCACCGACGGGCGCTACGGGGAGCAGTCCCAGGACCAGCTCGCGGCCGCTGGGGTCGAGGCCACGATCGAGATCGCCAGCGGTCAGGCCAAGGACGCCGTGGTCTCGGCGGTCGGAAGCGGTCGACTCGGTCTCGAAGCCGAGCACATCAGCTGGGCCCGCCAGCGCGATCTGGAAGGGGAGTGGTTCCCCGGTGCCGAGATGGTGGCCACCTCGGGACTCGTCGAAGCGCTCCGGATCGTGAAGGACGCCGGGGAGATCGCCCGGCTCAGGGCAGCTTCGGCCATCGCCGATCGAGCGCTGTCCAACGTGCGACCCTTCCTGGCCGAGCGTCCCACCGAGCAGGCCTTCGGGCTCGCGCTCGACACCGAGATGCGCAACCTCGGCGCCGAGGGCCCGTCGTTCGAGACGATCGTCGCGTCGGGCCCCAACGGTGCCCGTCCGCACGCCCGTCCCAGCGCTCGGCGCATCGTCGCGGGTGACCTCGTCGTCCTCGACTTCGGAGCCCTCCTCGACGGTTACCACTCCGATATGAGTCGCACGATCATGGTGGGCGACCCCACCCCGACCCAGCAACGCATGCTCGAGGTGGTCGCGGCCTCCCAACAGGCCGGTGTCGACGCCGTGCGAGCCGGGGTGACGACCGGCGAGATCGATTCTGCCTGCCGGGTGGTCATCGAGGAGGCGGGTTGGGGTGACGCGTTCCTCCACGCCACCGGCCACGGCGTGGGCCTCGACATCCACGAGGCGCCTCGGGTCGGAGCCAAGGGCGATGCTACGCTCGCTCCCGGCTTCGTCGTCACCGTCGAGCCCGGCGTGTACCTCCCCGAACACGGAGGCGTCCGCATCGAGGACACGGTTGTCGTGACCGCCGACGGGTGTGACGTCATCACCGCCGCCACCAAACGCACACAGGTCTGAGGCCGCGCCCGGCCGAGATCGCCCGCCGATCCGCTCAGACCCGACACCCCACAGGAACCGCAATCCATGGCCACCACCTCCACCAACGACCTGAAGAACGGCATGGCGCTCGATCTCGACGACGGCCTCTTCGAGGTGGTCGAGTTCCAGCACGTCAAGCCCGGCAAAGGTGGAGCCTTCGTGCGCACCACGATCAAGAACCTGCGCAACGGTGCCGTGCTCGAGCGCACCTTCCGGGCCGGCGAGAAGGTCGAGCGGGCCATGATCGACAAGTCCGAGAAGCAGTTCCTGTACCGGGACGGCACCGACTACGTCTTCATGGACAACACGACCTACGACCAGATCCAGGTCCCGCCGGCGTCGCTCGGCGATTCGGCCAACTACCTCGTCGAGTCGTCATCGGCCATCCTCAAGATGTACGGCGACGAGATCGTCGGCGTCGAGCTGCCGGCCTCGGTCGAGCTCGACATCGCCGAGACCGAGCCCGGCATCCAGGGCGACCGCGTGTCCGGTGCCCGCAAGCCGGCCACGCTCGAGACGGGCCTCATCGTGCAGGTCCCGCTGTTCGTCGAGCCGGGTGACCGCATCAAGGTCGACACCCGCACCGGCGAGTACCTGACCCGGGCGTGAGCAATCCCCGTAGGCCGAACCCGCGCACGCCCGGCGAGTTGCCCGAAGGCGCCGTTCCCGATGGCGAG
>CAZALT010000298.1:0-2730 GCA_964485515.1 uncultured Rhabdothermincola sp.
GCAGAACCGCTCGGCATCCAGCTCACGGCGACAGGAGTGCTGGTCGCACCCCCCGGCTGCCGTGCCGCACCAGCGGCAGAAGGGATCGCCCGCCGCGGCGCCTTCGCCATCAGCCACAGGTGCATCGCCGGCGCCAGGCGTTGGTGTCGGCGCTGGGCATGTTCAGATGACCTTGCTGAGCGTCCCGATGGGCATGCGCAGGTCGTCGAGCATCTCGAGGTCCTCGTCGGGCGTGCGGCCCAGGGTGGTGAGGTAGTTGCCGACGATGAGGGCGTTGATGCCCGCCGTCATGCCCATGGCCTGCAGGTCCTTGAGGGTGACCTCGCGACCGCCGGCGTAGCGCAGGATGACCGACGGCAGGCCGAGGCGGAACAGAGCGATCCAGCGGATGGCCTGCATCGGCTCGATGAGCGGCAGGTGGCTGAACGGCGTACCGGGGCGCGGGTTGAGGAAGTTGAGCGGCACCTCGGCGGGGCCGACGTCGCGCAGCTGACCGATGAGCTCGAGGCGCTGGTCGATGGTCTCGCCCATGCCGAGCAGCACGCCGCAGCACAGCTCCATGCCGTTGTCGGTGACGAGCTGGCACGTGTCGTTGCGCTCGTCCCAGTCGTGGGTGGTGACCACGTTGGGGAAGAACGACTTGGCCGTCTCGAGGTTGTGGTTGTAGCGGTGCACGCCACCTTCGGCGAGGCGCACGGCCTGCTCGTCGGTGAGGATGCCGGCGCTGACGGCCACGTTGAGCCCGACCTCGTCGCGCACGAGCGGCACGAGCTCGAGGATGCGCTTCATGGTGCGCTCGTCGGGACCACGGATGGCCAGCACGATGCAGAATTCGGAGGCACCGAGCGCCTTGGTCTCCTCGGCGGCGCGCAGCACCTCGGCGGTGTCGAGGAACGGCGTGGCCAGCACGTCGGTGTCGAACTTCGAGGACTGGCTGCAGAAGTGGCAGTCCTCGGGGCAGCCGCCGGTCTTGGCCGACAGGATCCCCTCGACCTCGACCTCGGCGCCTGCCCAGGCCAGGCGCACCTCGTGGGCGAGGCCGGCGAGGGACGGGACGAACTCGTCGGGCAGCTTGGCCAGCGCGTCGAGCTGGTCCATCGTGAGCTGCTCGCGGCGGTCGAGCAGCCGCTCGCTGCACTCGCGCAGCAGAACCCGGGCAACCTGGGCCTCGGCCGGACTCGCCGCCACGGCGGTCGTCTCCGGTTCCGGCGCGCGGCGAACGCTCGGGATCGGCAACGAGACGGGGTCAGACGTCAACGACATGAGGCCAGAGGCTACCGGCGCACCTCGAACGGAACCCAACCCGCGCCCGACCCGCGCGCCCTTGGAGGGACGGCCGACGGGGCGGAGCTCCGGGCGGGGAGGCGACCGGGCCCAGGTCGCATCGTCGGCGACCGATGACCGTCACGTGGCCTCGAGGTCAGGCCGATGCGTTCGGGTCCGTGGCGATCAGCGCCGTGACCATGCCGAACATCCCGCTGTCGCGTTCGACGTGCGGGAGGATGTGGCAGTGCCAGACCCAGGTGCCCGGCTCGTCGACGTGCACGAGCACCGAGTACCGCTCCCCCGGCGCCACGTTCAGCGTGTCGACCGCGTACGGGTCGGCCAGCGGGAGCCCGTCCTTGGCGATCACGATCTGGTCGAAGCGGTGCAGGTGCATGGGATGGATCTGGACGCCCTCGTTGTAGTAGTGGATCAGCACCCAGTCGCCGACCTCGACGGCGATCGGCGCCGTGGCGGGGAAGCTCTTGCCGTTCAGCGAGTAGCCGATGACCCCGGCGTCGTTGAGCACCATCGGGATCTCCTGGCTGACGTCGACCTGGTCGGGGATCTGGGTGAACCCGACCGTGCGCCCCAGGGGCAGGGGCACGTCGCCGACGAGGACGACGCCGAACATCCCGTCGGGGAGCAGCGTGTGTCCGTGGGCGTGCGGGTGGTACATGGCCACCGACGGTCGGACGGTCGAGATGGTGTAGGTGAAGGACTCCCCCGGCTCGATCAGGTCCTGCGTGTACGGCGCCACCCCGTCGTTGGCGTTGTCGTTGAGGGTGCCGTGCCAGTGCACGTCGGTGGCCAGCGGCAGGTCGTTGTGCACGCGGACCTCGACGGCGTCACCGACCTCGACGTCGATCATCGGGGCGGGCACCATCGCGTTGAAGGTGTAGGCCTCGACCACCTTGCCGGGCTCGACCTCCCAGTCGGCGATCTCCATCGTCAGGTCGAAGACCTTGGTGCCGTCGGCGCGGATCTCGGTCGGCTCGAGCAGCTGGTTGCCGACGCCCTCGGTCGACGCGGGGAACGCGTTCATCGACTCGAGCATCTGGTCGGTGGCGCGCTGCCACTCCTCCTCGGACCCGTGGCTGCCGTGATCGCCTCCTGCTCCGGCCGCGGTCTCACCGCCGGCGCTCGTCGCCGCGCCGGCCTCGGTGATCGTGAGGGTCGCCTCCATGCCCGAGACCCGATGGCCGGCGACCTCGCAGAACATCGTGTAGGTCCCCGGGGCGAGCGAGCCGATGTCCAGCGTCGCGGTCGCCCCACCGTCGAGGTCCGGCGTGCGAAGATCGGTGTCCTCGATCACCAGGTTGTGGGCCACCGAGCCGTCGTTCATGACGTGCAGCGACCCGCCGGCGCCCACAGTCACCGGCGAGATGCCGAACTCGGTGAGCGACACCATGGCCGTCTCGGCGGACCCTCCTCCACCGCCCTTGCTCTCGTCGACGGCCCGCCATC
>CAZALT010000299.1:0-2723 GCA_964485515.1 uncultured Rhabdothermincola sp.
CAGTCCTGATCGATGTCGATGACCCCACCGAAGCGTTCGAAACGGCTCTCGGGCGGTCATTGAGCAGCCACCGAGCCCGTCGCGGCAGTCGCCGTCATGGTGCAACGGCCGGTTGCACTTTCTCCCAGTCAGGCCACGCCGCCGCGAACTTGCGCGTGTATTGCAGGTTGCGCTTGGACGCCCCGATCGACTTCAACGCGGGATCGGCCTCGATGTCGGCGGCGAGCCGCCCGATGATCCGCGCGCTACCGACACGATCGCGGGCAACTCACAGGACCGGGCCCGCGCTACTCACGGCTGGCTGCCCGCAGGGTCGTGGCGGCATTCGTCCTGGGGTTGGCGAGGGAGCGGGCGGCTCGATCTTGCGCGCGGTGTTCTCGGGCTCCGGCCGAGCACGCGGTCAGCGGTGATGGCGTAGCGGTCGCGGTAGGTAGCGACCGTTCGGGCGTGGCCTCGGCCACGCGGTGGTGGCTCTCGGGTCGGGCGGCTCGGGCCGAGATCGCCGCGGCGCGAACGCGGGTTGAAGGTCCATGAGAACGTCGAGCTCCCAAGCTTCCGGATCGATCTCGCGGTGGGACGACCCGAGGACGACGACTGGGCGGTGGCCACCCTTCTCGACGGCCCGGGCTGGGCCGAACTGGCCACGATGTACCACCGTGAAGCCCCTCCGGTGGACGTGCTCCAGAACGCCATGCCGGGAGCTGGCCGTTCAGCTGCGCTCGACGATTCGGTCGAGCTCATCGGCGTTGATCGTCGTGGCCGGCATGCGTTCTGCATCCAACTGCCCATCGGACCCCGCTCACGCCACCGCGACGGTCTCGGGACTCGCCGGTTCGCGCCGAGCGGCCGCCGTGGTGAGCGGGTTCCGGAGAGACGGACCTATGCCGACGGTAGGAGGTGGCGGTGCTCCTCGACCGAACCGTCCAGCACCTGCAGCGTGATGCCCTCCTCGATGCTGACCGAGATGACCTGGGCCACGGCGGGCTCGGCATCGTCGCAGCCCACCACCGCGTACTGCCCTGCCACCGGCACGAAGCCACGGCGCACGTCGGTCATCCGGGTCCAGAGCCGACCGTGGTTGGTCATGTCCATGAAGTCCACGGCGATGTCGTAGGTGGTGGTGTCCATGGGTTTCCTCCGTTCGCCAGGCTACCCCTGGTGCCCCAGTCCGGGGTTCGGGATCGGGTCGTCGAAGCAGCGCACAAGGCGAGCAACCGTCAGTTCCGAGAGATCAGGCAACGCGACCGTGTAGTGCGGAGCGTCGAAGGTCGCGATCACCGCGAAGCCTGCGGCCCGCAGCCGGCCAAACGTCGACAGCCGGATCTGCCGGTATCGGCCGAGCCGGGGGCTGGTTCGGCATGCCTCGGCCACTGGCAGATCCATGGCCCCCTCGATCGAGATGCCCAGGACTCCGTACCCCTCCAGGCAGCGATTCGCCGCGTCCTCGACGCTGCGATGACTGAGCACGCCGGCCCGGATCACGACCACGACATCGTCGGGCGGCACTTCGTGTCGAATCTGGAGCCTGTGGTCCACCCGCCGAGAGTGAGGCGGACGTGTGACAGGAACTCGGAAGCACACCACCCGTAGGAGCGATCGCACTTCCGACCGCCACCGGCGCCAACCCAGCGACGGGTGTTCGACGCGGAGGTCGGGATCACTCGGATCGGCTCGTACCAGGTCGGTTCCACGCCGAGCAGGTGCTACCGCACCGCGTCGGCGATCCAGGCCAGCCCGATTGACCGTTTCCCCCGTCCGGTTGTTGGAGAGAACGACCGGCACCGGCCACGTCCACGATCAGTCGGACCGGCTCCGCAGTCGGCGTGGGAGCTTCTTGTTGTGGACCAAGACGAGTTCCTTGGTAGCGCGGGTGAGGCTCGTGTAGAGGGGGCCCTCGCGGCCCATGTTGGCGGGGAAGTCTGCCGGCTCGACTACGACGACGCCGTCGAACTCGAGGCCGCGAGCTTCTGACGGCAGCAGCGGGATGATCGTGCAGCCGTCTTTCACGCGGGACCCCTTGATCTCGCCCGGGCGCCACCTGAGCTTCCGTAGCAGGAGATCCACAGCCTTCGGATCCATCCCGATGACCGCAACGATGCGAGGTCGCCATCCGAATCGGACCACGCCTGACGGAACTGCCCGGCGGGCATGAGAAGCGCCCCGGCGAACACGTTCGCCTCGGTCTCAGACCGTGAACGTCCGTAGCGGCGGAACGACGCCGAACCGCTCGCTGGATCGTGGTGGAGAAGCAGGTGACCCAACTCGTGAGCGATCGTGAATCGGTCACGAGCAAGCGACGTGTTCCTCGCCACGAACACCGTGAACCCGCCCTTGCCATCGATGTAGAGCGACTCCGGCTCAAGACTCGCGTCGAAGCGCACCTCGATGCGGCCGCCGAGCTCCGACACCAGGTGCTGAACATCGACCGGCACCTCGGGGCTCGAGCCGAAGTGCTCATCGAGGAGGGCCTCGGCCCGCTCCTCGATCTTCACCTTCGTCAGCGTCGCCATCAACGCCTACCTCCTCGCCCCTTGTCGGGGCGCTCACCTGGGGAGTCGAACGGTACCGCTCCGTAGACGCCACGACACCTGGACGATCCTAGAGAAGCTCCGGTGTGCCGTGGTGAACACGACGACCCGACCACCACTCTCGTCTCATCGGCGAAGACCGGGTGGGTTTGTCCGGGAAAGGACGTCCGTGGCCCCCGAGATCACCGCCGAGAC
>CAZALT010000300.1:0-2696 GCA_964485515.1 uncultured Rhabdothermincola sp.
CGTGTCAGCATCCGGCACTCCTTGGTGGCCGAAAGTGGAGAGCAGCGACTTGCTGCGACAGTCGCCGCCAAGTAGGCGGTGCGCCTCGACCCACAGACGGATGCTCTGCCCACCCCGATGCTCCGGTCTGGATGCTTACTATCGACGCTTCGATCCTGGCATTGGGTACACCGAGTTGGGGCCGGACCCGAGCGTGTTAGTTGAGCCGCGCGCCGGTGAGGGTGGGGCCGGGGCAATAGGCCATCGCCTCGATGGACTCCCAGCTCGTGACTGGCGCGACGATACCGAGGCGGCTCGGCGTGGTGGGATTCCAAACCATTCCGTACGCTTCTAGCGTCACGCTCTCTCCCACTTGAAGGGGCCTGGACAGCGGGAGAATCCCCACCTGACCGCCAGAGTGTTGGTCGGAAGTGAACTCGACGTATCCGGTGCCGAGTTCGATCGGTGCGGTCGAGTCGTTTCGCACGATGACGTTGGTTGAGGCGTCCCACAGGTCAGTGGATCCGGGCGACAGGGTCGTCGTTACCGTTGGGGAGAGTGACCACGTCGTTCCGCCGCTTGGGCAGGGAAACGTTGTCGTCGGAGGGGTGGGCGCGATGGCCGTGGGCGGTGGCTCGGGAGCAGGGGCCGATGACGGGTTGGTCGTCGGGGCGGTGGTTTCGGGCGACCCTTGCGGCACGGCGGAGGCGGTTGAGGTCGTACTCGTACTCGGCGTCGTCGTCGAGGACTCGGGTGAGTTCGCCACCGCCGAGGCAGAGTCCGCCGCGTGGGGTGTGCCGGTACCTCCGCAGGCGGAGAGCACAAGTGTCAGGCCGGCCAGCACGGACGCCGCGCCAGCGATAGCGCGAATTCTTGCGGATCGGTAGTGCAGAACGGGGGGCACATGAGCTCCAGAGCGAGGACGGGGGAGTGGGGACGGTAGCGAGTTTGCGTCGCTGTTTCCCGTCGTCGGACTCAAGAACGTCACACCTCACCCCGACAGTAGGGTGACGGTTCGATGAGGAGCTGATGGAGGCATCGTCCCCGCGGTGGCGGCAGATCACTCCCTCCCAGTACGCGTGGGAGGCCGACGCCCTTGATGTTCTGCGCGCCCTGTTGCCTGATGCCGACCCGTTCCACGGGTGGTCGAACTTCGAGTTCACCGATGGGGGTCGCATCTACGAGGTCGACGCGTTGGTGGTCACGCCCAAGGGCGTGTTCCTGACCGAGATCAAGTCGTGGAGCGGCAAGGTCGCCGGCAACCAGGGCCAGTGGGTCCAGCAGCGCCGGGACGGTTCGGTGACGTCGCACCCGAACGCGGCGAACCCGACCGCAGCGAAGGCGCGGTGCCTGGGCAGCCTCATCGCCCGCAACTGGCGGGGCGGGCCCCGGGCCGGGCGTCGCCCCTATGTCGAGCCGCTGGTGTGGTTCTCGAACCCCAACTTGCGGGTCGAGCTGCCCAGCGAGCTCGACCGGTACCTCGCTGTGGCCGACGACCCGGAGGCTAGGGGGCGGGTCCAGACCATCACCGACGCGCTCATCTCGATCGGCGAGGCCGAAGCGAAGAACGCCAACTTCGAGCGAGTGTCGGCGGCGCAGGCCGACGAGTTCGCGGCGACGATGGAGCGCATCGGCTTCAAGGAGTCGAGGCGCACCCGCACCGCTGGCAGCTACGAGCTCCAACTCCCGGCCTTCGCCGAGCGGGGCAGCGCTCAGGACTTCTTGGCCAAGCACACGGTGCACGGCGTTCCCGCCCGGGTGCGCATCTACTCGAACGTCGCCGGTTCGACGCCGGAAGAAGCGCGTGCGCTGCGCGACGCCGCGACTCGTGAGTTCATGGCCACCCAGAACCTGAACATCGACGGTGTGGTGCGGGCGACCGATGCGCCGATGACCGACTTCGGTCCTGCGGTGATCTTCGAGCACCACCCCAAGGCGGTGCGGCTCGACCGCTTCCTCGCCGAGCGTGCCGACGAGCTCGATCTCGACGCTCGCCTCGATCTGCTCGAGCAGCTGGCGTCCACGTGTCGGGCGATGCACAACCGACGCATCACCCACCGGATGCTGACCCCGGAGTCGGTGTGGTTGCGGCCGTCGAGGTCCGGTTCCTCCAGCAGTGCGTCGGACGGTTCGCCGCGTCGTTCGTCTGGTGGCCTGGCGTGGGCGCCGTTGATCTCGGACTTCTCGCTCGCCGCTCGTGAATCGAACGCCGCGACCACGACGGCGACCTACACGCGGTTCGGGTCCATCCCCGTCGTTCGTTCGGGCGCCGTCGATGTCGTGCTCGGCGATGCCGCCATGGAGACCTACCTGGCGCCCGAGACCTTCACCGGCTCCGATGCCGACGGTGTCGCGCTCGACGTGTTCTCGCTCGGCGCACTGGCCTACCTGCTGGTCACCGGGCGGCCGCCGGGGTCCGATCGTGCCGAGCTGCGTAGCGCGCTCGCCGCCGGTGGACTGTCGGTCTCGGCCGTGGTGCCGGAGGTCGACGACCGGCTCGAGACGCTGGTCCGGCGGTGCACCAACCCGATCGTGTCGCAGCGGCTACCCGACATGGCCACGTTCCTCGACGAGATCTCGCTCGTCCGGGCCGAGCTCGCCGGCGAGAGCACCGGCGCGGTCGACGCGCTCCGGGCCAACAAGGGCGAGGTGCTCGCCGACCGGTTCGAGGTCAAGGCTCGCTTGGGCAAGGGCTCCACCGCGGTCGCGCTGTGGTG
>CAZALT010000301.1:0-2672 GCA_964485515.1 uncultured Rhabdothermincola sp.
CCACCGCGCCGTACTCGAACAGGTTCGCCCCGCGGAGCTCGAGGTTGATCTTGCGACCGTTGATGCCGCCCTGGTCGTTGCACCACTTCACGAACGCCGCGCCCGTGTCGTCGACACCCTTCATCAGACCGCCGACCTGGCCACCCGAGTCGGAATACGACGTCACCGTGATCTCGGTGTCGGTCACGCCGAGGCTGGTGCCCGAGGCATCGCCATCACCACAGGGCGACTCGGCCGTGCCGAACATCCCGTCGCTCACCGGGGCGGTGGCGGGGGGTGCCGTCGTGCCACCACCGGACAGCCCCCCTTCTGCCTCTTCGGGACCTTCGGCCCGGGAGCCACAGGCTCCAGCGAGCAGCACGACCGCGATCGAGACCACAGCGAAACGAGACCTCATGGACGTTCCCTCCTCAGCTCGCCGAGCGACCTCGGCCCGGAGTGGCCGTGTTCTCAGCGCAACGGCGTGACCGTTGTAACACCGGGGACCGTAGCAAAACATCCAGATGTTTCGAGTCGCGACCGGGAACCCCGTTTTCCGCGGCGAGGCACCCCGAGCACCGGTGAGGCGCGCACCGGGACGCAACACCCTGGTCGCGTGGCCCCGCGAGGGACCACGCGACCGGTGGGTGGGGGAGCGAGTCCTAGCGGCGAGCGCCGTTGTCGTAGTCGGTGTCGAGGTGGACGATGTAGTCGTCGTTGCACGAGTAGCCGTTGCCCTCCTCGTAGATCTCCGCATCGCCTTCCTTGGTGGGGAAGGCCCGTGCGAACGCATCACCCTGCACCTGCATGAGGATGAAGCAGGGAGCCGGAGTGTTCGCGGCCGGGTCGGAGGTGCCGTGCAGGCCGCCGCCGTCCCAGCTCGTGAACGTGTCCAGCTCCTCCTCGAGCGATGCACGGGTGACGTCAGAGCCCAGGTTCTTGACCGCGGTGGCCCACATCAGCCACGCCGACCAGCTCTGGACACCCATCTGCTCCGGTACGGCGCCGGGGACCGCGGCCTCGAGCGCCTCGAGGTACTGGGCCATGGCCCGGTTCTGATCGGCCTCGTCGAAGGGCCAGGTCGTCAGCTGGACGTACGAGCCTTCGGCACCTCCGTTCGAGCCTTGCACGTACTTGTCGGTGTAGAGGTTGGTCTGGAGCGCGGTGACCTCGGGCTCGAAGCCCTGCTGGACCATGGCCGTCTGGAGGTTGACGATCTCCTCCCACGACGACACGGCCTCGAGGTACGCGACACCCTTGTCCTTCATGTCGACGACGAACGGAGCCCAGTTCGCCTCACCGATGGCAGCGGTACCGCTGTAGACGAACTCGTATCCGATCTTGGTCAGCGCCTCCTGCATGCGCTTGGCGATGTAGTCGACCATGGCGATGTCGGGATGGATCATCCCGGCGGAGGTGACGGCCTCGGGGTAGAGCCGCTTGAGCTCCGTCGCCGCGCCGACCATGAGGTCGTTCGGGGGCGAAGGGAGCACCTGCCAGGTGAGGTCGGCGCCGGACTGCACGGAGCTTCCCGCCGCGGCCGGGACGTTGGGCAGGCCGCAGTCCACCTGGAGGGGGGCGCCGGCGTCGTCGAAGGTGGCGAAGCCGCCCACCAGCGCGAGGGAGTCCTCGCACGCCGCGCTCACCACCGCGCCGTACTCGAACAGGTTCGCCCCGCGGAGCTCGAGGTTGATCTTGCGACCGTTGATGCCGCCCTGGTCGTTGCACCACTTCACGAACGCCGCGCCCGTGTCGTCGACACCCTTCATCAGACCGCCGACCTGGCCACCCGAGTCGGAATACGACGTCACCGTGATCTCGGTGTCGGTCACGCCGAGGCTGGTGCCCGAGGCATCGCCATCACCACAGGGCGACTCGGCCGTGCCGAACCTGCCGTCGCTCGCCGGAGCGACCGTCGTGGACGAGGTGCCGCCGTCGAGGTCGGTCCCACTCGAATCGTCTGCCCGGGAGCCACATGCTCCCGCGAGGAGGACGACAGCGACCGCGCACGCGGCGACACGAGACTTCATGGAGTTCCCTTCGCTCGGCCAGCTGGCGCTCGGTCCCCAGCACACGGGTCCGGTGACGGCCGACAGATCCTGATTTGCCTGACGACGGTATCAGCGAGACCGCTATTTGTCGACATCGACGTCAACATTGATATTGCTCGCCGTCTGCCGCGGGATGTACGTGCCAGACCGGCCGTCTACCGTGCTCCTGACCGAGTCCGCGCCCGATTCGGTGCGGCCGAGACCAAAGAGCCGAGGTCCCATGGACGCTGCTGATCCGGACACCACCGAACCGCAGAACGCCACCGACGATCCGCTGCAGGCCGCTCGGGACCTCCGCCGGACGGTGCTCGGCGACGAGTACGTCGACAGCCAGACGGCGAGCACCAACCCGACGATGCGGGAGCTCCAGGATCACCTCACCGCGCAAGCGTGGGGCGTGTGGACCCGCGGCGGCCCGCTCGACCTCCGTGATCGCAGCCTCCTCGTCCTGGCCATGACCGCTGCGCTCGGCCGGATGGACGAGTTCCGCCTCCACGTGCGCGCCAGCGGCCGAGCTGGGGTCACGACCGACGAGGTCGACGAGTTGCTGTTCCAGATCGCCGCCTACTGCGGGGCTCCCGCCGCCGTGGCAGCCAAACGCGTGATCGACGAGGTCCGCGAAGCGGAAGCGGAAGCGGAAGC
>CAZALT010000302.1:0-2640 GCA_964485515.1 uncultured Rhabdothermincola sp.
ACTCCATCGGCTCGTAGTCCGGTGCGAACGGACGGATCGAGCGGTAGTTCGGCATTCCCGTACCCGCAGGGATGAGCTTGCCGATGATGATGTTCTCCTTGAGACCGATGAGCCCATCGGACTTGGACTCGATGGCGGCCTCGGTGAGGACGCGGGTGGTCTCCTGGAACGACGCGGCCGACAGCCACGACTCGGTGGACAGCGACGCCTTGGTGATGCCCATGATCTCGGGACGACCCTCGGCGGGGGTCTTGCCTTCGGTCACCAGCGCACGGTTGGTGTCGGTGTAGGCCTTGGCGTCGACGCGCTCGCCGGGCAGGAAGGTGGACTCGCCGGCCTCTTGCACCGCGATGCGGCGCGTCATCTGGCGGACGATCAGCTCGACGTGCTTGTCGTGGATCGGCACACCCTGGTCGCGGTACACGGCCTGCACCTCTTGCACGAGGTACTGCTGGGTCTCGCGGATGCCCTTGATCTCCAAGAGCTCCTTGGGATCGCGGGGACCGTCGATGATGGGATCGCCGGCACCGATCTCCTGGCCTTCGGTGACCTCGAGTCGGGCCAGGCCCGGCACGGTGTACACCTCTTCCTCACCGTCGTCGCCGACCACGGTGATGACGCGGCCCTTGCCCTCGTCGTCGGAGATGCGCACGACGCCCGACGTGCGGCTGAGCGTGGCCTTGCCCTTGGGGCTGCGGGCCTCGAACAGCTCGACGACACGGGGAAGACCGCCGGCGATGTCCTGGCTTCCCGCCACACCACCGGTGTGGAAGGTACGCATGGTGAGCTGGGTGCCCGGCTCACCGATGGACTGGGCGGCGATGACGCCGACCGCTTCGCCGATCTCGATGATCTTGCCGGTGGCCAACGAGAGGCCGTAGCAGGCGGCGCTGACGCCGACCGACGAGTCGTCGGTGAGCGGCGACAGGACGCGGACACGGGTGACCGCTTCGTCGTCGCGCATGAGCTCGAGCTCCTTCTCGCGCACGACGGTGCCGCGGGGCAGCGTCACGGAGAGGGCGTCGCCCTTGCCCGAGGCCGGGAACCAGGTCTCGGCCCAGTCTCCCGTCGATCCGGCGTTGGTCTCCCAGTGGAGCACGAGGATGCCGGGCTGGCCGTCGGCGTCGATGTCCCACACGGCGGGTGCCGCGGTGACGGTGACGTCGTCAGCCAGGGTGCGACTGAAGAGCCGGTGCTCGAGGTACGAGCGCTTGCCGGGCAGATCGCCACCGACGTTCTCGATGAAGATGCCGCGCACGGCGGTTCCATCGGCGAACGGGTCGTAGTCGTTGATGATGAGCTCCTGGGCCACGTCGACGAGGCGACGGGTGAGGTAGCCCGAGTCCGCGGTACGGAGCGCGGTGTCGACGAGACCCTTGCGGGCGCCCGGCGTGGCGATGAAGTACTCGAGCATCTCGAGGCCTTCACGGAAGTTGCTCTTGATGGGACGCGGGATCATGTCACCACGAGGGTTGGCCACGAGACCGCGCATGCCGGCGATCTGGCGGACCTGCATCATGTTCCCGCGAGCACCCGAGCCGACCATCATGTCGATGGGGTTGAACTTCTCGGCCTTGAGGAGGATCTCCATCTCGCGGCGCACCTCGTCGGTGGCTGCGGTCCAGATCTCCACCTCCTTCTGGCGGCGCTCACCGTCGGTGATGATGCCCCGACGGAACTGCTTTTCGACCGTCTCGGCTTCCTTCTCGTGGAGCTCGAGGATGGCGGCCTTGGACTTCGGCGTCTTGACGTCGTCGATCGAGACGGTGAGGCCCGACTTGGTGGCGTACCGGAAGCACAGGTTCTTGAGCCGGTCGAGGCTGGCCCCGACGTCGGCCTTGCCGTACTCCTTGGCCAGCTCGTCGACGATGCGGCCCATGCCGCGCTTGTCGATGCGCACGTTCTCGAACGGGAAGCTGTCGGGCAGCGCCGTGTTGAAGAACACGCGGCCGACCGTGGTGCGGATGCGACCCGACGCCGCGATTTCCTTGTCGTTGGAGACGAGGTCCTTGGAGCGGTACTCGATGAGCGTGTGCAGCTCGATGTCGCCGGCCTCGTAGGCCCGCTCGATCTCGTCGAGGCGACGGAAGACGCGACCCTCGCCGGCGCCGCCCTCGACCTGCTCGGTCAGGTAGAAGGCACCGATGATCATGTCCTGGGTGGGCGTGACCAGGGCGCGACCGTCGGCCGGGCTCATGATGTTGTTGGCCGACAGCATGAGCACGCGGGCTTCGGCCTGGGCCTCGGCGGACAGCGGCAGGTGCACGGCCATCTGGTCACCGTCGAAGTCGGCGTTGAAGGCCGTGCAGACCAGCGGGTGGATCTGGATGGCCTTGCCGTCGACGAGGACCGGCTCGAAGGCCTGGATGCCGAGGCGGTGCAGCGTGGGGGCACGGTTCAACATGACCGGGTGCTCCTTGATGACGTCCTCGAGGACGTCCCACACCTGGGCACGACGGCGTTCGACCATGCGCTTGGCCGACTTGATGTTCTGGGCCAGCTCGGTGTCGACGAGCTTCTTCATGACGAAGGGCTTGAAGAGCTCGAGGGCCATGAGCTTGGGCAGACCGCACTGGTGCAGCTTGAGCGTCGGGCCGACCACGATGACCGAACGGCCGGAGTAGTCGACGCGCTTGCCGA
>CAZALT010000303.1:0-2632 GCA_964485515.1 uncultured Rhabdothermincola sp.
TCCGATCCAAGCGTGGTTATGACATACTTGTTTTCTCCACAGACCCGGAAAACAAGTATGTCATATCCGCTCTTCCACCCTCAGCGTCCTGGCGCAGCACCCCTCTTGCTCGATGAGCAAGGTTTTCGCGACGAGCTCCCGGGCGAGGGTGACTTCATCGAGCTCAAGCGGGGCGTCTCTGAGCAGCGACTCCAGGCCGCGGTCGTAGCGTTCTCCAACGCAGACGGGGGCGTCGTCATCTTCGGAGTCGGCCCGGACGGCCACATCGAGGGCGTCTCGCAGCCGGGCGAGAAGGCCAAGGACATCCACCAGGCGATACGCGGCGTCCAGAACCCCGGTCGCTACACGGTCTCCGAGCTCCAGGTCGACGGCAAGACGTTGCTCGTCGTCAGCGTCGATCGCCGGCACGAGGGTTTCGCTCAGACACCCGCCGGCGTCGTCCTCGTCCGCCGAGGAGCGAGCAACGTATCGCTGCTGGGCCCCGATCTCTCGTCATTCCTCGCGCGCCGTTCGTTCCAGAGCTTCGAGATCACGCCAACCGCGATCGCGCTCAGCGCCGCCGACCCAGATCTGGTGGACCGCATCCGAGCCGCGTTCGAATGGCCCGACGACGACGGCCTCACCACCCGACTCCAAGAGAACGGCTTCGTGGTTCCCGACGTCGGCACCATGCACCTCACCGTCGTCGGTGGACTGCTGCTCCTTGCCGAGCCACAAGACATCGGCGGACGGCCGTACATCGACGTTCGCCGGTACGCCGAGGACGAAGCCGACCCCAACCGCGTCTGGGAGATCCGCGGCCCCGTCGACGCGCAGATCGAGCAGGCAACCTCGCTGTTGCTCGGCGAGCTCGGCTCAATCAGCGCTGTCGTCGGCGCGCGCCGGGTCGAGCTGCCCCGCCTTCCCGAGCGGGCGTTGCGCGAGGCCATCGCCAACGCCGTCGCGCACCGTTCCTATGAGAACGCGGGGACCGCTATCCGCATCGACATCCGCCCCAACCAGGTCACCATCACATCGCCCGGCACCCTCCCCGAGCCCGTCACCATCGACAGGATCCGAGACCAGCAGGCAGCCCGCAACGATCGCCTGCTCGCCACCCTCCGGCGGCTGCACTTGGCAGAGGACCAGGGCAAGGGGATCGATCGGATCGAGGACGACATGGCGGCGAACCTCCTCGCCGCACCCGAGTTCGGGACGGACGCGTCCTTCTTCTGGGTGTCGCTGCCACTCGGAGGCGTCGTCACGGCACGCGAGCGAGCATGGGTGCAGAGCCTCGTCGCCGACGACCACCTCGACCCTCGCTCAGCCCTCGTGATCGTCGACATCGCACGGCAAGGCGCCACGACAAACGGTCGGGTCCGGGAACTCCTGGACGTCGACAGCACGGTGGCCCGCTCCATCCTCCAGGGTCTGGTCCAAAAGGGCGTGCTCAGCCAGCACGGCCAACGGGGCGGCTCCGAGTACCGCCTCAACCACGAGGTGGCCGTACCCGCCCGCATACGCCACACCGACGAGGAGCTCGACGCGATCGCCCTTCGGCTGGCGGACTCGGCACCGCTCACGAACGCCCGGCTGCGCACTGAGACCGGCCTCGATGCCGTCCGCACCCGCGCCATCCTCCGCCGGCTTGTCGAACGAGGCGACCTCGTGCAGCTCGGCTCACGCCGCGGAACCCGGTACGAGCTTCCAACGTGAGCACGAAGGTGGACTTGCTTGCCGACCCGGCTCCAGCGCGCCGCAGCTGTCGTGCCGATCAGCGCCGGTACCATCTGGCGGGCGCAGCGGAGAGGGGATGAGATGAACCCGGCGGGGCCGTACACCGAGGCGGGGTTGGTGGAGGAGCCAGCTCTCGAGCTGCTGGCATCTTTGGGCTGGACTGTCGTCAACGCGTTCAGCGAGACGCTCGGTGCGGCCGGGACGCTGGGCCGGGACTCGATTCACGAGGCGTTCCTCGCGCATCGGTTGCGCGACGCCACGCGCACGCTCAATCCGACGCTTCCCGACCGGATTCGCGAGGAGGCAGTCGACGCAATCTCCAAGGACCGGTCGGTGATGGACCGTGTGCGGGCCAACCGCGAGGTCCACGAGCTGCTGCGCGACGGGTACCGAGCCGAGTGGACCGACGACCGCGGCAACAAGGCCTACGCCACGGTGCGGTACGTCGACTTCGTTGATTCGACGAACAACGACTGGTTGGCGGCGTCGCAGGTGTGGATGGCCGGCGATCTGCACCGCCGTCGCACCGACGTGGTGCTGTTCGTCAACGGCATCCCACTCGTGTCCTTGGAGTTCAAGGAGCCGAACCGGCCCGCCAAGGCGGCGTTCGACGAGAACATCACCGACTACCGCGACACGATCCCCCAGCTGTTCGTTCCGAATGGGTTCGTGATCTGCTCGAACGGGTCGGAAGCAAAGGTGGGGTCGACCTATGCCCCCTGGGAGTTCTTCGGCGACTGGAAGGTCATCGACGCCGATGGGACCCGCGGGGCGATCGCGCTCGAAACAGCCATCCGGGGCACCTGCGCGCACGACCGCCTCCTCGACCTGGTGGAGAACTTCACCGCCTTCCTCGAGCGACCCGGTGGGCTGATCAAGGTGGTGGCCCGCAACCACCAGCTCCTCGGCGTCAACG
>CAZALT010000304.1:0-2626 GCA_964485515.1 uncultured Rhabdothermincola sp.
GGCCGCTGCCGCCCGGCTCGTCGCCGGGATCGTCATGCTCGTCGCGCCGCTCCAACCCGCCCGGGCAGTCGCCGCCCCCGCTCATCCGACCGCCGTGGTAGCTCCGATCGAGATCGCCGAGCCGGTGATCGACCTTCGAGCCCTTGCCCCAACGGCCAACCTCGCGTTGCGCCAACCTGCGGTGGCTTCTGCCCTGGGCGCTCCGGCCCCGGGGACTGCTATCCGCACGGTCACGGTGGAACGTCACGACTCGTACTGGGCGATCGCCGAGCGGGAGCTCGCCGATGGTCTGCGCTGGCGGGAGGTCCAGGCCCTGAACGTCGGTCGCACCATGACGGACGGCCACGTGATCGGCATCGGCGATGAGCTCCTGCGGGCCGGATGGATCCTCGACCTTCCCGCCGATGCCCCGGACGGGCCCGAGGCTCCGGAACCCGCCGCTCCCGAAACCGCGACCGAAGTCGTGGTCGAACCCGGCGACAACCTCTGGGACATCTCCGAGGATCACCTGGCCGACGACCTCCACCGCGAGCCGACCGATCCTGAGACCGAGCCGTACTGGCGCGACGTGATGACGGCCAACCACGACCGCCTCATCAACCCGGCCAACCCCAGCCTCATCCACCCCGGCCAGGTCCTCGTCCTTCCCCCGACCGGTCACGCCGACGCTCCGACGGTCGAACCAGCAGCTCCAGCACCGGTGCCGGTCGAGCCGATCCCCGAGGTTCCGCCCCCGGCCCCCGAACCGCCGATCACGAACCCTTCGGCCACCGCACCGGCCACGACCACACCGTCGACGACAACGCCGACCACGACCGCACCCTCCACCACGGTCTCCGGCGTTGCTGCAGACGCACCAGCGACAGGTGAGGGCGCAACGGTCGCGGGAGAGACCGACGACGACTCGAACGAGGTCCCCGTGTGGCTCGCGCTCGGTGGGCTCAGCAGCGTCGCGATGGCCGTCGGCGCTAAGCGACTCATCCAGAAGCGTCGGCGTGAGTTCGCCCTCGACCACGTCGGAGCCGAGTTACCAACGCCCGACCCTGAGGACCGACAACTCCATCAGGCGATGGTGGCCAGGGCCGACGAGGAGCTCATCGACGAGCTCCAGTACGCCCTTGGAGAACTGGCAGTCGCCCTCGCTGAACTGGGGGCCCGATGCCGTCCTCGGCTCGTCCGGCACTCCGCGGACAGCCTCGAGGTGCTGCTCGACAAGCCGACCCCCGACGCGCCGCCAGGCTGGTTGTCCGAGGGCGACGGCATCGTCTGGACGCTCGATCACACCATCAACCTCGACGTCGATCTCGATGGCCCCTCGCGCCCGGCACCCCTGCTCGTCACCATCGGCCACCCTGACGAAGGCGCACACCTGTACCTCGACCTCGAGGTGGACGGTGTCGTATCCCTCACCGGAGACGTCGAGGCCGCTCGACGCCTCGCCCGGTCGATGCTCACCGAGTTGGCGCTGTCCCCACTGGCCGACGGCAACCGGGTCATCACCGTCGGCGACCTGGTCGAACCCGAAGCTGCCGGGCTTCCCCATCTCACGCACAAGGAGACCTGGGACGACTTCGCCGAGGATCTGACCGCGTGGGTCCACGCCTCCCACAACGCGCTCGGGGTGAACGAATGGCCGAACGCGTTCGTCGGTCGAGGGCACGACCCCGACCACGAAGCGCTCATGCCGATGGTCGTGATCGCCACCAAGCCTCCGCCGCCCGAGCTGCTCGGCCTGCTCCTCAACAATCGCCCGTCCGCTGTGGCGGTGGTCGTGGCCGACGAGTTCGAAGGAGCCCTAACGACGATCATGTGCGACGCGGAGACGATCCACCTCGACGACGTCGACCTGTCGTTCGTCCCGCAGCAGGTCGACGAGACCGCACTCGAGGACATGGGTCGCCTCATCTGCATCCCCGAGCCGGACTCCGAGGCCGACCATGACCACCGCGAGGGGTTCGACCTGGCCGATCCGCACCTGGACAAGGCCGTCGAGGTCGAGCCGCCGGAGCCGGTCGGCCCGCCGGAGTACGAGATCCTCGTGCGCCTGCTCGGCGACATCCAGGTTGAGGGCGGTGCGAAGAAGCTGCACCCGAAGCCCACGGCGGTGCTCGCCTACCTGGCCCTCAACCGATCGGTGACCTCCGAACGGCTGGAGGAAGCCTGCTGGTTCGGCTCGAACGGCACGTCACATCGCAAGCGTCTGCGCGAGACGATGAGCATCTGTCGTGATGCCATCGGCTCGCATCACCTCCCACCGAATGAGCGCGGCACGTACGTCATCGGCGACGCCGTACGAACCGATGTCGAACTGTTCGACTGGCACGTCGCCCAGGCGGTGCATCAAGACCCGGCTGACGCCGTCGAGAGCTACCGCTCAGCGCTCGACCTCGTGACCGGCAGACCCTTCAGTTACGGCAACCAGGCCCGTGCCTCCTACGGCTGGGTCGACTTCGAGCACCACGCCACCACCTGGGAGCTCCGTATCGCGGGGGTGGCGAAGGCCTTCACCGAACTGTGCATCGACCTCGACCAGCCCGGCACCGCCGTCGACGACCTCCGCCGCCTCCTCCAGGCCGCCCCGCTCAACGGAGGCGTCGTGGCCGCGCTCATGCGCGCCCACATCGAG
>CAZALT010000305.1:0-2610 GCA_964485515.1 uncultured Rhabdothermincola sp.
CGTGGACGGTAGATGGACTCGATGCTCGGATCGAAGAGGAGCACCATGCCCATCTCACGCATCCGATGGTTCAGCTCGTAGTCGGAGTTCCGCTCGAGCTGCTCGTCGAACGGACCGACCCGGGCCAGCGACGAAGCCAGGTAGGCCGGGTGGCTGATGGTGTCGACCTCCTGGCGCGTCGAGGCGTGCCGGTGCGGGGATGCCATGCCGAACGGCGAGACCATCGCGAGTCCGATGGCGTTGGACGTCGGATCGGTCCCGACGTGGTGGTAGCGGCCTCCGACGCCATCGCACCCGGTCTCGAGCAGCACCGACACGGAGCGGGCGACGTAGTCGGGGTCGGGTACCCCGTGCGCCGAGAACAGCATCACCACATCGCCCTTCGCGTGGGCAACACCGAGGTTGAACGCCGCCGCAGCCTTGCGCTTCGGGTTGTCGACGACGCGCACCCAACCGTCGACCACGGCGCGTTGCTCGACCAACGCTCGACTCCCGTCGACCGAGCCACCATCGACGACGACGACGTCGAGCCGGTCCAGCGGGTACGTCTGGGCCCCGAAGGCATCGAGGCAGGCGTCGATGTGGCGCACCTCGTCGAGCATCGGCACGACGACCGAGACGACCGGAAGGTCCGTGGCCACGGTCACCGCCCTTGGCCTCGTAGGACGCTCCGCACGGTGCGGCCGATGATCCGGGCATCGAGCGACAGGCTCTGATGGCGGAGGTAGTAGAACTCGTACTGGAGCTTCTGCATCGAATCGCGCTCGTCGCCCGCGTAGCCGTACTTGACCTGTGCCCAGCCGGTCAGCCCGGGCCGCACGAGATGCCTGAGGTCGTAGAACGGGAGCTTCTCACGAAGGGCGTCAACATAGTGCACCTGCTCCGGGCGGGGTCCCACCACCGACAGCTCCCCGCGGAGGATGTTGATCGCCTGGGGAAGCTCATCGAGGTGAGTCTTCCGCAGCAACCCCCCGAACACGGTGATGCGCGGATCGCTCGCGGTGGTCCAGTCCGACCGCTCCCCCGGTTGCGCGCTGCGCATGGACCGGAACTTCAAGATCTCGAAGCTGCGCCCGCCGCGTCCCACGCGCTCCTGGCGGTAGAGAAGCGGGCCGCGGTTCGCCACCAGGTTGCCGACGAGCACGAGGGGGATCGTCACGAGTAGCACCAGGCAGGCGACGAGACCGACCCCCACGTCTACGAGACGTTTGAGCCGCCCGTAGCGGACCCGATGCACCTCACCGATGTCGAACATCAGCGACGTGCGCTCGAGCTCGCTGATAGGCAACATGCCGAGCCACTCGTCGTAGAAGAGCGGAAGTGTCCGGATCCGGACGCCACCCTCGTGCAACGCGGCGGCCCGCGCCACGATCGACTCGGACGCGAGCGCATCTCGGTCGAGCACGACGACCGTCGCCCGGTCGCGCTCCACGAGGTCGATGAGCGTGGGGCCCCCGACGTCCGTGCCGTCGACCGCCGTGGGCGGAACGACGCTCGTCACGACCATCGGCACCTCGGCGCTGCGCAGGACGTCTTCGCGGATGAGCGTCGGGTCGACCGAATCGCCCACGACGAGCGCTCGTTCTCCGCTCCGCCCACCGGGTGACACCCCACCGTTCGCGATCATCGTGCACACGAGGTACCACGGCACCAGAACCAGCGCCGCGCCGAACACGACGAACCGGGGCAGCAACGAGTCACCGACGAAGAGCTGCACGGCTGAGATCCCGAGTGCAGCCGCTACCGACGACGCGACTGACGCGAGCAGCGCCTGGCGCGGCGTGCGCGGCACGTCTGGCAGGCCGAACCCGTAGGCGGTGAGAGCCAGGAGTGCGACGTAGACCAGCGACCACCCGAACCGAAACGTGCCGGTGTACGAGTAGGGGGGCTCCGCGACGATCCTGGCGTGGTAGAGCGAGAGCCCGACGACGGCCGCGGCGATGCCGGCGTAGACGAGCGTCCGAGCGAATCGCCGCACCGGCCGCTGCCTCAGGACGGCCGCTCGAGCAACGGCGCGAGGAAGCGGCCGGTGTGGCTCTCCGGCGTCTTGGCGATCTTCTCGGGGGGTCCCTCGACCACCACGGTGCCTCCTCCGCTGCCGCCCTCGGGTCCGAGGTCGACGATCCAGTCTGCCGTCTTGATCACGTCGAGGTTGTGCTCGATGACCAGAACGGTGTTCCCCTGATCGACCAGTCGGGAGAGAACTGTGAGGAGTTTGCGGATGTCCTCGAAGTGCAGGCCCGTCGTGGGCTCGTCGAGGATGTAGATGGTGTGGCCGGTGGAGCGCTTGGCCAGCTCGCTGGCCAGCTTGACGCGCTGGGCCTCGCCACCGCTGAGCGTGGTGGCCGGTTGGCCGAGGCGCACGTAGCCGAGGCCGACGTCGACGAGGGTCTGCATGTGCCGGGCGATGGGCGGCTGGTTCGAGAAGAACTCGAGCGCCTCCTCGCACGACAGGTCGAGCACCTCCGAGATGTTCTTGTCCTTGAAGGCGATGTCCAGCGTGTCGCGGTTGTAGCGGGCACCCTTGCACACCTCGCACGGCACGTAGACGTCGGGCAGGAAGTGCATCTCGATCTTGATGGTGCCGTCGCCCGAGCACGCCTCGCAGCG
>CAZALT010000306.1:0-2608 GCA_964485515.1 uncultured Rhabdothermincola sp.
TGGTCCTCACGGGCGCGCCGAGCGGCGCGGATCTCGAGGCGTGCTGGGAGCTCGGAGCCACCGTGAGCGCGAGCATCGCCACCTGAGGCGCGTCCCGCGCGAACCACTGCGCTTCTGGCGTTGATCTTTCGCGTTCTCCGGCCAAGATCTACGCAATTCGGGCAATCGCAGGCGGCCGTCGGCCGTCGGGTGGCCGGGTGGCCCGGGACCTACGTGGAGCTACCCGGCGAACTTGGCGGCGATCGCCGCGGTGGCACCCTCGTAGACCCCGGCCATCAGGTCGGCGATCTCGTCGGGCTCGACGTCGCACGAGTAGACGAGCAGCGTGCCGTCGCCGTCTTCGAGGACGTCGATGGTGCAGCGGTGCAGCTCGGGCACCATCGGACCCGCGGTGAGGCCGTACTGGAACCGGCGCAGCTCGGCGTCGTTCGTGATGACCGTCTCGACGATCTCCATCCCCATCGTGCTCACGGTGCGCGCCGTGCCGTCGAACGTGCACTCGTCGACACCGGGGAACCAGTCGACGATCCCCGCCGGATCGGACACGAGGGCCCAGACCTCGTCCGGTGATGCATCGATGCGAGCGGTGTAGCGAAGCGAGGCCATGGAATCCCCCTGGCGTGTCGGGGTCGCCCGACCGTCCTGGGGACCAGCCGGCGACTGCGGTCGTGGCCGCAGCATGGCACGACCGACCGGCCCCTCCACGCCACCCACGCGCTTCTGGCGTCGATCGTCGTCGCTGCTCGATGGATCTGAACGCCAGAACGGGTCCTTGTCGGGTGTCAGCCGGCGAAGCGGGCGCGCAGCTCGTGCTTGAGGACCTTGCCGCTCGGGTTCTTGGGGAGCTCGTCGACGAGCTCGACTCGGCGGGGTTGCTGGTAGCCCCCGATGGTCTCCCGGCCGAAGGCGAGCACGGCATCGCCCTCGAGCTCGGTCCCGGGGCGGGCCACGACCACCGCGGTGACGAGCTCGCCCCACTTGGCATCGGGTACCCCGATCACCGCGACCTCGGCTATGTCGGGGTGGGCGGCGAGGAGGTCCTCCACCTCGCGGGATGACACGTTCTCCCCGCCCGAGATGATCACGTCCTTCTTGCGGTCCAGGACGTAGAGGTACCCGTCGTCGTCGAGGCGTCCGACGTCGCCGGTGCGGAACCACGTGGCCTCGGTCCCGGGGTCGTCTGCTCGATCGCCTACCGGATCGGCCGCCGAGGTGAAGAACGCCTCGGCGTTGACGTCGGGCGCGTCCTGGTATCCCGCCATCACCTGCGGACCGGACAGCGCGATCTCGCCGAGCTCGCCGATCGCCACGGGCTTGCCGTCGTCGTCGACGACCGCCACGGCGATGGTCGGTGCGGCGCGTCCCGCGGATCGCAGGAGCGCCGGGCGGTCGCCGAGCCCGGCGCGGTGGTCGTCGGGGGTGAGGAACACCACGATGCCCGCCGACTCGGTCATCCCGTAGCCCTGGTGGAAGTCAGCGCCGAGGGTGTCGACCGCCCGGCGCAGCAGCGTCTGGGTGATGGGCGACGCGCCGTAGGTGATGTCACGGATGGACGGCACCGATGACCCGGTGCGATCCAGGTGATCGAGCAACGAGTGGATCATGGTGGGCGCCAGCGACGAGTTGGTGGCGCCATGCGCGTTGGCCTCGCGGACGAAGTCGGCGGGCTCGAAGCGGGGGAGCAGGATGACGGCGCACCCGTGCGATTGGAAGAGGACGAGGTTGTAGCCGGCCACGTGGCACAGCGGGAACGAGTAGATGAGCCGGTCGTTCGGATCGAAGTGCCGCACCGAGGAGGTCGTCTCGAGCGCGGCGAGCAGGTTGCGGTGCGTGAGGGGCACGAACTTCGGTTCGCCCGACGTGCCGCTGGTGGGGAGCAGCCACGCCACGTCGTCGGGGTCCGGCTGCGCCAGGTCGCCGTGGTCGAACGCCGAGAGGTTGGACGGGTTGGACGGGTTGGACGGGTTCGGGGGGACCGGAGGGTTCGGAGGGTTCGGCCCGAGCGGGGTGCCGCCGGCCGAGCGGTCGGCCACGGCGACGTCGAGGTGCTCGAGGGCGATCGTCGTGGGCGCGAGCGCGGTGTCTCCCGCCGAGGCGAGGGCGTCGAGCTGGGCATCGCCCCCGATGAGGACGGCAGGCGCGACCCGCTCGATCGACCGGCGGAGCTGGTCTGGTCCGAGCCGGTGGTTGAGCAGGGCCAGCACCTGTCCGCCGCGCGGCACGCCGTAGTAGGCGGTGACCCACGCCGGATGGTTGTCGCCGACGACGGCGACGCGGTCACCGGGTCGAGCGAACCGGGACAGCGCGGTGGCGAACGCGGTGATGCGAGCGTCGAGGGCGGCGAAGGTCGTGACCTCGTCGTCGAACACGAGCGCCACGTCGTCGGGACGCGCCGCGGCCTGCTCGGCGATGATCTCGTGCAGAAGGTTCGCCACGGGGGCCGATTCTTCCCCCAAAAACCGTTCTGGCGTAGATCTCGTCCGGAAAGCGGACAAGATCTACGCCAGAAGCGCAGGATGGGCGGGCCGGCGGGCGGGTGCCGGTGCCGGTGCTGGCTAGTAGCGCAGGCCCGGGGCGCGGGTGTTGAACACGTCGGTGGCGATCTGCT
>CAZALT010000307.1:0-2555 GCA_964485515.1 uncultured Rhabdothermincola sp.
CGACGACGACGGCCGATGACGCGGCCGCTCGTGGCCCCGAGCCGGTCAGCGACCCGTGTTGAACCAGCCCGCAGTGAACCAGCCCGCAGTGAACCAGCCCGCAGTGAACCAGCCCGCAGTGAACCAGCCCGCAGTGAACCAGAAGGTCTACATCCACGAGCTCATCGACATCATCGGGCACAACCGGGCCCGCTACATGCACCACATGACGGCCAACTGGGTTCCCGTCGCCATCGAGGAGCGCAACCAGCTGTGCTTCGGCGTGTGGGCGACGGTCGGTTCGACCGGTCGATGGCCCGAGGTCATCAACCTGTGGGAGCTCGACGGCTGGGACGGCCTCGTCGGCAACTTCGCCCACGAGGCGGTCGGCACCGGCGCGCAGGATCCGTCGCTCGCCGCGTGGTGGGACGTCGCCTCCAAGTTCCGCAGCGGCGGCTTCGACCGCGTCGTGGTGCCCGAGCCGTGGACCAAGCCCATCGGTGACCTCATCGCCGACGGCGTGCACGGCGGCGTCTACGCCCACGAGCTGGTCACGATCCCGCCGGGGACCGCCCCGCAGTTCCTCGCCGCCCTCCGCGAGGTGGGTCTGTCGGCGCATCAGGAGCTGGGTCTCGAGCTGGTCGGCGCCTTCCGGGTGACGGGTGTGAACGACTCGGAGGCCGTCGTCATCTGGGCCATCCCCGACTGGGCCGCGTGGGCGACCTACGAGCAGGCCTGGCTCGGCGACGGCCCGCTCAACGCGTGGCGCAAGGCCACCCTCGACCTCAAGGCCGACTGGCGCCGGGTGGCGATGGTCGACTCGCCGCTCAACCCCCTGCGGATCGGAAGGCAGCCCGCCGAGTCCGACCGCCTCCCCCTCGACCAGATCTGACCCGATCCGAGCGAAACCCCGGCGGCGGTGTCCTCCGTGTCGTCGTTTGCGTATGGCGGTGGGTGTGGCAGCACGAGGTACGCACGCGACGGAGACCGTTGAGGGAGCGGGCATCCGGGTGCCGTCGTTTGCGTATGGCGGTGGGTCTGGCAGCACGAGGTACGCACGCGACTGATCGGGGTGGCTTTGGTTCGTCGCTCGGTTCTGCTGGGCGCGCGTTCAGGAACTCTTGTTGTGTTGCCGTTCACCTGTGAGAATCCACCTTCAATCTGTTGAGGCGCAATCGCTGCGAACGGGAGGCGGTCCGCCGCCGAACTCCGCTCCGGGGCGAGCGTTCACTTGCTTTTCGACAGGGCGCGCCGCGCCACCGAAGCCATCGGGAGGAAATCCATGTCGACTGTCGCTGAGGTCACCGACGAATCCACCGCGCTGAGCCGTCGGGAGCAACGTCGTCTGCAGCACCAGGACCTGAGCCGCACGCAGCTGCTCGACGCCGCCGAAGAGGTGTTCGGGGCCAAGGGCTTCCACGAGACGACGCTGAAGGAGATCGCCGAGCTCGCTGAGTTCTCGGTGGGATCCGTGTACTCGTTCTTCGAGAACAAGGACGACCTGTTCCTCAACGTCTACCTGCGCCGCGGCGCCGAGTTCATGCCCGGCATGGAGCAGGTGGCGAGCTCTTCGGCCTCGCCGCTGCGCCAGCTCCACGACCTCGTCGACTTCGAGATCACCTTCTTCCGCACCCATCCGCACTTCGGGCGCTTGTACCTGCGGTCGTCGAGCACTCAGGTCTCGCCGTCCGAGCTCATGATCCCCAACGGGCTGGAGGAGAACTTCGTGCGGGCGATGGAGATCCAGGCCGACCTCATGCGTCGGGGCCAGGTGGCGGGGGAGATCCGTGCCGGGGATCCGCAGGTGCTCGGACGCCTGCTCAGCGGGATGGTCTCGGCCTACCAATCGCTCGATCCTGCTGTCGTATCCGACGGCGTGGACACCAGCGAGCGTCTCCCCCTGGCCGATCTGCACGCCATGGTCGACGGGGCATTCGGGGCCTGAGCGGGCGGTTCGCGACCCGGTCCGTCCGACCCGACGGTCCCGGGATGAATCCGCGTTCAACTTTATGCAATAGTTGACGGCCGGTCGGAACGACCGGCGCTGGCCGTCAGGGCCAGCGGACCACAGCGCCCGGGGGAGTGGTGGCATACACGTCGAGCGAGCGGCACAAGAGCGAACCGGAGATCACCGACGAGGCAGTCGACCGCCTCCGTCGACGGATCGGGATCCCCGAGCCTCACCCGATGCCGCCGCACTACTCGAGGCCCACCATCGACACGTTCCGCCACGTGGCGGTGGCCTACGGCGACGACAACCCGCTGTGGCTCGACCCCGACTACGCCGCCACCACCCGCTGGGACGGGCCCATCGCCCCGTTCCCGTTGGTCGGTGGCGACACCCTCATCGGTGAGAACGAGATCACCGCGGTCGCTCACGAGCACCGAGACCTCATGAAGGGCGACCCCCTCCGTGGTGTGCACGCCTTCTACTCGGCGAGCGCCCGCGAGTGGTGGGCGCCGCTGCGGCCGGACAAGCGTGTGTTCCGGCGCAATGCGCTGGTTGGCGTGCTCGACAAGGAGAGCGACTTCGCCGGACGTGCCATCCACGAGTGGACCGGCCAGGTGTTCCGCGA
>CAZALT010000308.1:0-2541 GCA_964485515.1 uncultured Rhabdothermincola sp.
TGGTCGGCGACGCCGAGCACCTCGCCGCCCTCAACGACCGCCACGGCGACGACGTGGTCGGGGCCTTCTTCCTCGATGGCGAAGACTTCCGCCAGCGCTACACCGAGCTGTCCGGCATCGACTACTGGGCCTGACCGACGTGCCGCCCTCTCCCGATGGCAACAAGCGTGCTCGCTGCGGTGTCGATTCGAGTGGGCCGACCGCGGCGCGAGTACGTTCTGGCGACCTGGATCTGGAGGTTTGGTGTGAACCCTGGGGAGTCGGCGGCTTTGGAGGCTGACCGGGCACGAGCTCGAGCATCTCGGTTCAAGCGGAAGGCGCAACGGGCCGAGTGGTCCGCCGCCAACTTCGACAAGGGCGCCGAGGGGGAGCGGATCGTCGCCGCCACGGTGGCTCCGCTCGAGCGAGAGGGCTGGCGGTTCCTCCACGACCGTCGGCACCCAGGCGGCGGCAACATCGACCACATCGCGATCGGACCACCGGGTGTCGCGGTTCTCGACGCGAAGCTCTGGACGGCGCCCGCCACGATCACAGCCGACCGGCGCCTCGTATCCGGCAAAGACGACCACAGCCCGATGATCGAGCGGTTGAACGAGACGATCGAGCGCGTGCGGGCCATCCTCCGAGAGGACGGTGCCCGGGTAGCGGTCCGTGGGTGCGTGGTGATGACCGGCGACGCTGACCGAGGATTCGCCGTCCGGGACCTGGGCGACGTTCGCGTCCTCGGGGTCGACGGTCTGGTGCCCGAGCTGCGTCGGGCCAGAGGCGACCTGGGGCCTGACCTGATCGAGGCGCTCAGCCAGACGCTCTCCGTCGCCTTCCCCTCGATCTCGGAACCGCCCCCGGCACCGGCGTCGGCCGAGGCGAGCGACGAGGAGCTCGCCGTGCCATCGGCGCTGTTCGAGAAGGCGCAGCGGTTCTACTACCTGCGCGGCTGGAAGAAGGGCGGCCACAACCGGCTCTACCTCCGCAACAGCGACGGCGAGACGCTCGGCTGGACCGACGTCAACACCAACTCGGTGAGCATCGAATGCGAGGGGACCGAGGCCAAGTTCGCCGAAGCGTTGCTCGCCGCTGCCGACCCGACCGGCATGAAGCTCTCCGCCGATGAGTTGCCGAAGGTCGCCACCCGCCTCCGAGGCGGCCGGCTCCTCAGCCGCTTCGCCCGACTGCACACGTCGGTGCTCGTCGGCCAGGAGTGGCGCCGCTACGACAAGCGCCGCCTCTACGGCACGCTCATCGACCCGTCCGACCAGTCCTGGGACTTGGGCTACATCGACCTCAAGACGAGGACCACCCACCCAGCCAGCGACGAGCCGCTGTCGGAGTACCGCGGCCCGGCGTCGCGCTACCTCGACTACCTCCTCTACAAGATGCCGCCCGACCCGCCACCCAAGACGAAGCGTTGACGTCATCGTGGGGCTCGATGGAGCGCCACGTCCGATTTGGGCAGGTCAACACCGCTTTCAGTGTCACACCCCCTCTGTACGGTCGAGACATGAAAGTGAACAACATCCTCGTGTATGGCGACCTGCTCCGAGCGACCGATCGAGCGGAGGCAGCTGGTCGGGATGAGCCGCCAGACCCGTACGACAACGCAACGCTCGCTCCCCTCTTCCGGGCCGTCGCCCGGGCATCGGCCGAAATCCTGCTCAGCGTCGCCGACTCAGCTCATCCGCTCAGGCTGATGAGTGTCCACGACGACCTTGTCGGCCTGGCGTATCTCCGGCTCCTCGACGAGGTGGATGCCGTGCTGGCCGATCCGGTGTGCCTGCGCTCGCATCCCGAACTCGCTCATCTGCGTCCTCGTCGGGAGCTGCTTGCAGAATGGCGTGCGGCAGTATGACGAATCGCGATACAGTGCTCGTCATGCCACGCGCGGTCTCGGTCCGGCTTGACGACGACGCCATCGGAGCGCTGCGCATCATCGAAGCCACGGGCCTGAGCCGGTCGGAGGCAATCCGAGCTGCAATCCTCGGTCAGGCCGCTCGGCTCCGGGAGCCTTCGTCGCTCGCAGCCGAGGTCGCAGCGCTTCGGGCCGATGAAGCCGATCGTCGGGAGCTCGAGATCCTTGCGTCGATCATGGAGGAAGCCCGTGCTCCGTGGTGACGTGTATCGACTCAAGCTCCCGAAGGGCAAAGGTCACGAGCAGCAAGGAGCGCGCTACGGCGTCGTCGTGCAGTCGGACGCGCTCGCTCACCATTCGACCGTCTTGCTCGCACCCACGTCGCTCAGCGTCTCGCCCGCATCGTTCCGGCCGGTGGTTCATGTGCGCGGCAAAGCCACCCGTGTCATGGTCGAGCAGATGGGCGCCTACGACCCCGGCCGTCTCGGCCAGCAGGTCGGTCATCTCGATCTCGAGGAGATCTGGAGCATCGACGAAGCGCTTGGCGTGGTGCTCGGTCTTCGCTAACTCGCCGCGGCGGACCGGACTTGGTCTCCGGGCGAAGTGCACACGCGCTGGTGAGCGGTCTGCAGGCTTCAGTGCGAACATGCCGGCATGGCTTCTTCCCCCTGGTTCGGTGTTCATACCGGTCTTCA
>CAZALT010000309.1:0-2540 GCA_964485515.1 uncultured Rhabdothermincola sp.
CGGAGGTGGCGAGGCACGTTGTTGCCCCGTGAGTCGATTCGGGCAACGAGCTCCTGGCCCGTGTAGCAGCCCTTGGTGAAGCTGACCGAGTGGTCGATCAGCCAGGCGCCGGCCTCGCCCGGGATGGTCGTGTCGGTGAGCTCGCGACCCATCGCCGGGACACCGCACTCGATGCGGACCGCCTCGAACACCTCGGGTGTCACCTCGACCATGCCCGCCGGCACCTGCACGTCCGGGCCGAGCAGGTCGGCGCCCGGGAGGCCCGGCCAGTCGGCGGGCAGGATCAGCTCGGGGTTCGCCGACGCGAAGTCGGTCGCACCGACGGCAGGCCCGCGCACCGACACCATCGACCAGCCATCGAGGAGCTCGAGGGTCGCCTTGGTGCGGATGAGGAACCGCTGGAGGCGGTCGACCACGACCTGGCCGAAGCCGCCGTCGACGTCGAGCACGAGCTCCTCGTCGCCGTGGCGGGTCACGCGCAGCCACGCGGTGACCTTGCCCGTCGGCTGCAGCAGGAACGACCAGGCCGGTCCGGTGCGGCCGACCGAGTCGACGTCCTGGCTGAGCTGGCCCTGGAGGTAGGTGCCCGAGTCGGGGCCCGCCACCCGGATGACGTCACGGCTGCGCCGGGCGGCGGCGACGTCCGTGCGCAGGGCGTGGTACCCGAGCGCGGCATCGGCAACCTGCGACCCGCTCACCGCGCACCCCCGAGCCGTTCTGGCTGGACAGATACGCCGAATAGACCGGGTCTTCCCAGCCAGTTCGGCGAGATTCGGTCGTCGGGCGTTGGTGTGCACATGGGATCAGTGTGCCGTCGGACCGGTCAGTCCGCGACAGGAGCGGCGAGGTTCTGACGGCTCGCCGTCATCCGGCGCGCTCCCGGTACGGCCTGGAGCAGCGCCTTGGCCTTGTTGCGGCACTCGAGGTCCTCGTGCTCGGGGACGCTGTCGACGACGATGCCCGCGCCCGCCTGCACCGAGGCCCGACCGTCGGGGGTGACCACCATGGTGCGGATGGCGATGGCGGTGTCGATGTTGCCCGAGAAGTCGATGTAGCCCACGACCCCGGCGTAGGGGCCGCGCTTGACCGGCTCGAGGGAGTCGATGATCTCCATCGCCCGCACCTTGGGCGCACCCGAGACGGTTCCGGCGGGCAGCGTGGCCCGCAGCACGTCGATGGGGGTCTTGCCGTCGGCCAGCTCGCCCGACACCTGCGAGGTGAGGTGCATGACGTGGCTGTAGCGCTCGAGGACCATCGTCTCGTCGAGCTGCTCGGTGCCGAACTTCACGACCCTGCCGACGTCGTTGCGGGCGAGGTCGATGAGCATGACGTGCTCGGCGATCTCCTTGGGGTGCTCGCGCAGCTCGGCGCCGAGGCGTCGATCCTCCTCCTCGGTGGCGCCGCGGCGGCGGGTGCCGGCGATGGGCCGGGAGATGACCCGACCGCCCTCGAGCTTGACCATGGGCTCGGGCGAGCAGCCGACGAGCGTGAGCTCGGGCTGGCGCACGAAGTACATGTACGGGCTCGGGTTCACCTGGCGGAGCACGCGGTAGTAGTCGAACGGGTCGGCGTCGAGATCGAAGTCGAAGCGCTGCGAGATCACGATCTGGAAGGCATCACCGGCGAGGATGTGCTCCTTGCACACGTCGACGGCCCGGCAGTACGCCTCGCCGCCCATCGACGACGTCACCTCAGGCAGGTCGGCCTCGAGGTCGGGCGGGTCGAGGAGCGGCTCATCGAGCGCCCGAGCGCCGTCGATGGCGAGCTGCTCGAGCCGAGCGACGGCATCGTCGTAGGCGGCGTCGATCTGGGCATCGGTCGGATCGTCGGGGATCCACGCGTTGGCCACGAGGGTGACCCGCTGGCGGAAGTGGTCGAAGGCGGCGAGCTCGCCGATGATCGACATGGTCGCGTCGGGGAACCCCCGGTCGTCGATGGTCTGGTCGGGGAGCTTCTCTACCTCGCGCACCACGTCGTAGCCGAGGAAGCCGACGAGCCCGCTGTGCAGCGGCGGCAGCTCGGCGAGCTGAGGCGAGCGGAAGCACGCGAGCGCCTCCTCGATGGCGGCGAGGATGCCCCGGTCGAGCGGGATGGACGACGGCACCTCGCCGTCGACGGTGACGTCGAGGCCTCGTGCCGAGAACGTGGCGACCGGGCGACGGCCGACGAAGGACCACCGACTCCAGCGCTCGCCGTGCTCGACCGACTCGAAGAGGAAGCCGGGCTCGTCATCGCGGCAGAGCCGAGCGAACGCGGCGACCGGGGTGATGAGGTCGGCGACCAGCTCCCGCCACACCGGCACGACGGTGTGCTGGCGAGCGAGGTCGCGGAACTCAGCTCGGGTCGGCGTCGGCACTGAATGCTCGGTAGAAGCAGCTGTACTCGCCGGTGTGGCAGGCACCCTTTCCCTCTTGCTCGACGACGAAGAGGAGGGTGTCGCCGTCGCAGTCGTAGTACGCCTCGCGCACGTACTGGCGGTCGCCCGAGGTCTCGCCCTTGCACCAGTACTCCTGGCGCGACCGGCTCCAGAACCAGGTGCG
>CAZALT010000310.1:0-2505 GCA_964485515.1 uncultured Rhabdothermincola sp.
GCGAAGTTGTCGTCGGCCAGGACCATGTCGCCGGCTTCCTTGGTGACCTCGGTTCCTGTGACGCCCATGGCCACGCCGATGTCGGCGTTGCGCAGCGCCGGCGCGTCGTTGACGCCGTCGCCGGTCATGGCCACGACGTGGTCGTTGGCCCGCAGCGCGTTGACCACCCGCACCTTGTGCTCGGGCGACACCCGGGCGCACACACCGATCTCCTCGATCTGCGCGGCGAGCTCGTCGTCGCTCATGGCATCGAGCTCGGCGCCGGTGACGGCCCGGCCAGGGATGCCGAGCTCGGCGGCGATGGCCGCCGCGGTGATGGCGTGGTCACCGGTGATCATGCGGACCTCGATGCCCGCGGCGTGGCACAGCGCGATGGCGTCGCGTGCCTCGGGACGGGGTGGGTCGACGATGCCGACGAGGCCGTCGAGGTGCAGGTCCTCCACCCAGCGGTCGGGGTCGGCGACCTGGCCGTCGTCACCGATCACGTCGGCCGCGGCGAGCGTGCGGGATGCCACGGCGAGGACCCGTCGTCCCTGCGAGGCCAGACCCTCGTTGGACTCCTCGGGGTCACCGATGGCCGACGCGATCGAGGTGCACTTCCGGACCACGACGTCGGGGGCGCCCTTCACGAAGACCCGGACCTCGTCCGAGCCAGGCTCGCGATGGAACGTGGCCATGAGCTTGGTGGAGGAGTCGAAGGGCACCTCACCGACGCGGGGAAGCTCGTTGCGCAGCGAACCGACATCCATGCCGTCGCGATCGGCCTCGGCGACGAAGGCCCCTTCGGTGGGGTCGCCCACGAGCACGCCGTGGCGGAACTCGGCGTCGTTGCACAGGGATCCGACGAGCAGAGCGCGCTCGCGGTCGTCGGCGATCACGTCGGTGACCGCCATCTGGTTCATGGTGAGCGTGCCGGTCTTGTCGGAGCAGATGGCCGTGGTCGCGCCGAGCGTCTCGACGGAGTGCAGGCGCTTGACGATGGCGTTGCGCCTGGCCATCTGGCTCACGCCGATGGCGAGGGTCACCGTGACCACGGCGGGCAACCCCTCGGGGATGGCGGCCACCGCAAGGGCGACCGCGCTGATGAGCGCGTCGCTGAACTCGTTGCCCTGGAGGAGCGAGATGATGAACACGGCGACGACGGCGACGATGGCGATGATGGCCAGGCGCCGGCTCAGAGAATCGATCTGCTTCTCCAGCGGGGTCGGCCCGGGATCGGCCTCGTTGAGCAGCTCGGCGACCTTGCCCATCTGGGTGGCCATGCCGGTCTCGGTGACGAGCAGCTCGAGCCGCCCGCGCCCGACCGTCGTGTTCATGTACGCGCAGTTGATCCGATCACCGAGGGGAAGATCAGCGGTGTCGTCGACCCCCACCGCCTCCACCTGCTTGTCCACGGCGTGCGACTCGCCGGTGAGCACCGACTCGTCGACGGACGCGTTGGCCGCCACGACGAGCCGGCCGTCGGCGGGGATGCGATCGCCCGCTTCGAGCACGACGATGTCTCCCGGGGCGAGGTGCTCGACGTCGACCTCGACCAGCTGGGCGCCACGCCGGACGCGCACCTTGGCGACGAGCATCTCGCGCAGCGCTTCCATGGCGGTCTCGGCCTTGCCCTCTTGGATGTAGCCGAGGATGGCGTTGATGACGAGCACCACGCAGATGACGATCGGGTCCTTGAGGTCGCCCACGAGAGCGGCGATCACCGCGGCGCCGAGCAGGATGTAGACGATGCCCGAACGGAACTGGTCGACGAAGCGCAAGAGCTTCGAGCGCGTCGGCGGATCGGCCAGCCGGTTCGTGCCGTGCTGCTCGAGGCGCCGTTCGACCTCGGCGGGATCGAGTCCGGTCGTCGGGTCGACGTCGAGGCGCCGGGCGACCTCGGCGGGCGTCATCCGGTACCACGCCGTCTCCGGTTGGGTGGTCTCGACCGCCGCCGCTCCGGAGGAGGCGTCGCTCGCCGAAGCGGATGAGGAGGGATCGGGGGAATTCAAAGGGGTCTCCGGTCGATGGTGCGTCTGCTGGACCGGAGGTCTTCCCCACCCGCACCGTCTCGTGGTCGAACAGGTCGACGGCCGAGGCTGGCGTGGGCCGATGTGCCGGGCCCGCAGGCCGTGATGACGACAGCACCGTGACCGGGGTACTCCCCTCACGTGTTGCGTCAGTCTGGACAGCTCGGACCAGAAAGGCAACCCCCCGGCCCCAATCCTGCTTCTGGCGTAGATGGTCGTCGGTTTCCGGCGATGATCTACGCCGTTTCGGCGGTTCGAGACCCTGGCGCCCCGGAACGCGCGCACGGAACCACTTGGCGGTGGCGTCCCAGAGCGCGAACGTGTGTCCCGTGCCGCTCTCGTTCAAGCAGAAGCTCACCGCCACGGTCCGCCAGCTCGACCAGTCGCGGCTCCAGGAGCGCTACCAGGGCGTCGACGTGGTGCCCATCGGCGAGGCCGCGCTGCGCACGCCGATCCGGGTCACCGGTGAGGTCCAGGAGAACCGCGTGGTGCCCCG
>CAZALT010000311.1:0-2498 GCA_964485515.1 uncultured Rhabdothermincola sp.
AGCGTCGAAGGCCTCGGGCTCGCCCATCAGTTCAACCGGCCCATCAGTTCAACCGCTTGGTCGTGACCGGATCGAAGAGGTGGATCTGCGTCGGGTCCGCGGTGAGCTGCAACGTGTCGCCCGGGTTCGGGGTTGCGTCGCCCGACGCCTGACGGACGATGATGCGCGTCTCGCCGACGGTGCAGATGACGTGGCTCTCGTGGCCGAGCCACTCGACCGCGGAGACCTTGGCCTCGATGGGCCCGCCCCCGACGGCGAGGTGCTCGGGGCGCACGCCGACGATGACGTCGGGCGAGGTGACGGGGAAGTCGCCACCGGCGGCCGACAACGGGAACCGTCCTGTGCCGAGGTCGACGAAGGCCTCGCCGTCCTCCACGACGAACGATCCCGGCACCGTGTTCATGGGCGGGTTGCCGATGAAGCGGGCCACGAACAGGTTGGTCGGCCGCTCGTAGACCTCTTGCGGTGCCCCGACCTGCTGGAGGCGACCGGACTGCATGACCGCGATGCGGGTGGCCATGGTCATGGCCTCGACCTGATCGTGGGTGACGTAGATGAAGGTGGTGGCCAGCCGCTGGTGGAGCTCGACGAGCTCGAGGCGCGTCTGGGCGCGGAGCTTGGCGTCGAGGTTGGACAGCGGCTCGTCCATGAGGAAGGCCTTGGGTCGACCCACGATCGCCCGTGCCAACGCGACGCGCTGTCGCTGGCCACCCGAGAGCGCGGCGGGCTTGCGATCGAGGTAGCTGTCGAGGTCGAGGATGCGCGACGCCTCGGCGATCCGTTCGGTGCGCTCGGTCTTGGTGAGCTTGCGTGGGGCGCCGCCCTCGGGCGGCGCCATCTTGCGCGACACGAGGGGCGACTCGATGTTGCGGCGCACCGTCATGTGCGGGTAGAGCGCGTAGCTCTGGAACACCATCGAGATGTCGCGGTCCTTCGCCTCGACGTCGTTGACGACCCGATCGCCGATGGTGAGCGTGCCGGACGTGATCGTCTCGAGCCCGGCGACCATGCGCAGAGCGGTGGTCTTGCCGCAGCCCGATGGACCGAGGAGCACCATGAGCTCGTCGTCGACGATGTCGAGCGTCAAGTCGTCGACCGCGGTGACGTCGCCGAACCGCTTGGTGATGCCGTCGAGCACGACCTCGCTCATTGGCCTCCTCGCTCCCCGTGGTCTTGCTTGTCCGGACCGTGGTCACCGTATCTCGGTGGCTCGGAAGGGACGTGACGTGGCGAAGGTTGGACATCGGTTCGCAACACGCGGCTCGCGTGGCGTCATGGGGAGTCTCGACCATCGGACCGGGCGCTCGGCGCTCACCGCAGGTCGAGTTGGTCGGCGATGTCGTCGAGGTGGTCGACGAGCACCTCGAGCACGTCGCGGTCGACGGTTGCCGAGAGGACCTCGAAGAGCGCCCGCGGCGAGGGCGAGCAGGCCACGGCCTCACGGGCGAACATCCCGTCGTCCATGAACGCGGCGAGGTCGCTGGTGATGCCGGGCAGTTGGAGCACCCCCGATGCCACCCCAAGGCGCAGCTCGGTCCAGGTGGAGCGAGCGTCGAACGGACGGACGGCGAGCACGTCGGCCCACGTGACCGAACCCGGGGTGGTCGCACCCAGTGCCGCGACCGCATCGGCCCATTGGAGCGCGAGCAGCGTGAACGGTTCGACGGGCGGCGCAGCGGTGGCGAGGCCGAGGACCCGACGGCACGCATCGGGCACCCGACCCTCGCAGAGGTCGACGATGCCGTGGCACAGCAGGCCACCGTCGAGCGTGCGGACCGCAGATGCCGTGTGGCCCGCACGGTCGACCAACACCGCGACCTGGACCCGGTCCTCGATCTCGTCGTCCTTGCTGAGGCTGGTGGCCGTACCGCTCGTGACCACGCCGATCGCGTCGCATCCGTGCGGCGCCTCGACCGAGGCCAGCTGCTCGACGGGATCGGACTGATCGAAGGCCACGATCGCGAGCTCGACATCGGTGGGGAGCCACGTGACCGCGACCGCCACGGGACCGACCTCTTCGTCGGTGAGCACGCGGGCCAAGGCCCGCAGACGCTCCTGAGGGATGTTGTCGACGTCGAGCGTGCGGGCCAGCCGCTTCTGGGCGGCGGGGGAGAGACGGGGTGGCGGGAACCCGGGCGAGGAGGAGGGCGAGAACGGAAGATGGGTCATGGATCTGCCTTTCGAGACGTGCGTTGAAAGGCGATCCGGGCGACCACCCTCGTCGAGGTGTGGTGCAAGGGGGTTCGCGAGCCCGCCAGAGATGATGCCGTGGACCTGTGACAGGATCCACCACGTCTCCGACGTCGCGGTGCTTCGACCTCGCCGGTGCTTCGACGTCCCGGTGCTTCGACGTCCCGGTGCTTCGACCTCGGACGGGACCGCGGCGCGTTCGGGTCGAGCTGACTACATCGGGTCGTAGCCGGCGATGTGCTCCAACGGCGTGGTGACCTGGACCTTGCACTCGGGGTTGCCCTGGAGCTTGCCGTGGGACCAGCGGA
>CAZALT010000312.1:0-2495 GCA_964485515.1 uncultured Rhabdothermincola sp.
GCAGCTCGCCCCGGCGAACGCGGCGTTCGAGGTGACGATCTGGGGGGCGAGCCAGAGACCGCCAGCGGCCGCGGCACCGATGCCGGATCGTGCGATGAACTTCCGCCTGTCGAGCTGATCCATCTGTTCGCTTCTTCCGCTGGGGTTCGGGGGTGCCGACATAATAGAACGTCTCATCACGATCTTCGAGAATTCGGAGGATGAAATTCGCCAGCGAGCCAAATGACCCACCGCCGAGCGGAATCGATCAGTCAGCCAGGAGGCGTTCCGCGAGTGGAACGGTGATGTCGAGCCCAGCACGTCCCTGGCGCTCGACCGCGAGCGACGCGGCCCACTCGACGGTGTCCTGGAGCAGTGCTCCGCCGAACAGACGGAAGGGCTCCGCGAACGCGTTCTGGAGCGTGACCAGCACCCGTTGGTCGGGAGCTCCTATCCGCCGATGCCCGGTCGGATGGGCATCGAGCACGAGGAGGGCCACTGCGGTTCCGCCGGGCGAGCTCACCCCGATCGAACCGACAGGTAGTGGCCGCTTGTCCGCGGCCGCTGGCTCGGTCGAGGGGGGCCGGTCGTCCAGATCAGCGCCGATGAGCTCCCAGCTCCGGGAAGCGAGATCGATGGGTTTGGCAAAGGGTTGCACCCGCCCCCCCGGAAGGTCGATCACCGCCACCTCGTCGGTGACGTAGCGCGCACCGTTGCGGACCAGGGCCGCGGTCAGCGTGCTCTTGCCGGACCCGCTCGGTCCAGCGATCAGCAGGACACGACCGTTGCGCTCGACTGCGCCGGCGTGCAACGCGAGCGCTCTGTGGTTCGGGGTCCGCGCGATCGCGTTGAGCTCGAACATGACCTTGCGGAGAAGGTCGGTGGGTGATGCCGCACGGTGGAGGAGCGAGCCATCGACGAAGACCCGGTAGGGGAGATCGAGGCGAGATCCACGGATCGCGGCGATCTGGTGGGACCGAACGTTCTGCGACGTGGTCACGAGATCTCGGAGGGGCTCGGTGAGGTGGTCGAGGATCTGCGCGTCGTTCGAGGTGAGCGCGGTGAGCTGCGTGCCGGCGGCGAGCAGGCAGCCCGCCGAGCCTGGAAGCGATTCGAGTCGTCGAGCGAACGCTGCACGTCGTTCGGTGCCACGACGTGCTGTCGGGCTCGCCATGAGGTCCTCCCTCAAGCCCAGGTCGGCCTGTTCACCCACGAGATCTCTCTCGAGCAACCGGCTGACCGCTGCGCGCACGTGGGGCAGGTGTTCGCCGGCCGATCCACCAAGATCCCGCGAGATCGCGGCCGCGATCTCGCGGGGTGTCACCGGAGCCACCACCGCGGAGGTCCAGACGAGTGCCGTTCCGGGGTCCAGGATCGCGGTTGCCCCCGTACGGCGGTCGAGCAGGAGCAGGGACGTGCCGAGCGTGGCGGCGAGCAGATTCGGGGCAGCCATAATCGCCACTTCGGCCTCTGTCATGAGTGCGACGCTACTGGTCTCTCGATGAGCCAACGGGCCGTGGAGTGCAGGTCGAACCCGGTGGGTCGTGCGACGACATGACCCGCAGCTACGGTTCCGTGGATGTTGAAGCTGGTGCTGCCGAAGGGGTCGTTGGAGAAGGCGACCCTCGAGTTGTTCGAGAGCGCGGATCTGCGGGTGAAGCGCGATTCGGCGGTCACCTATCGGGCCGAGATCGACGATCCCCGCATCGACGAGGTACGCATCTTGCGGCCTCAGGAGATCCCGCGCTACGTCGCCGAGGGGCTGTTCGACATCGGCATCACGGGTCGTGACTGGATCGAGGAGACGTCGAGCGACGTCACCTCCCTCGGCGAGCTCCAGTACTCCAAGGTGACCGGCGACCCGGTGCGGATCATCGTGGCGGTGCCGGCCGATTCCGACATCGACAAGGTCACCGACCTGCACGACGGCGTGCGGGTGTCGAGCGAGTACCCCGAGCTGACCAAGCGCTTCTTCGCGGAGCGGGGCATCGACGCCGACATCCGGCTGTCGTACGGGGCGACCGAGGCGAAGGTGCCCGACATCGTCGACTGCATCGTCGACATCACCGAGACCGGTCGGGCGCTGCGCGCTGCTGGCCTCAAGATCATCGACACCATCCTCGTGTCGTACACCGAGCTCGTCGCCAACCACGACTCGTACGCGGACCCGGACAAGGCGCATGCCATGCACCAGATCCGCACCCTGCTCCAGGGTGTGCTCGAGGCCCGCGGCAAGGTGCTCGTGAAGCTGAACGTGGCCAAGCCGCAGCTCGACGCGGTGATCGGCCTGCTGCCGTCGATGAAGGCGCCGACGGTCAACGAGCTCTACGGCTCGGCGGGCTACGCGGTCGAGACGGTGGTGGCCAAGAGCAACATCAACGTCCTCATCCCGGCGCTGAGCGATGCGGGGGCGACCGACATCATCGAGCTGCCGATCTCCAAGATCGTCCACTGACCATGGTCCGCGTCCACCGTGGCACGGTCGTCGACTTCGACGAGGCCCGCGGCATCGGGGC
>CAZALT010000313.1:0-1583 GCA_964485515.1 uncultured Rhabdothermincola sp.
GGCGCCCGGACGGTCGTACTGCAGCGGCGACAGGTCGTGGGTCTCGGGGGTGATCTGGTGGATGCCGGCCAGCGCCTCCACGGCAGAGGCCTGGAGCTGGGCCCGCTGGTGGGGGGTGGCGCTGTCGACCCAGTTGTCGCCGAACGTGTAGGGCAGCACGTCGCGGGGGACCTCGCCATCCGCCCGGCCCATGACGAAGAACGGGGCGCCGATGATCGACCGGTCGGCCTCGTACCAGAGGGTCTCGGGCACCGGGACATCGGTGGCCTCGGCGACCAGGGACATGACGTCGAACTGCAGCGCCAGGTCGTAGGCGGGGAACACCGGCGTCTTGTCGAGCTCGGGCTCGATGCGGGCGACGCAGCGCCGCTCGATCGGTGTGCCGTCGATCTCGTAGCGGGCGGTGAAGAGGATCGTCTCCGACGACATGCCGTTGCCCTCGGGGCTGACCACATCGGACACGTGCGGGTCGGCGCCCGGGGGCAGGACCCCGCCCAGCCAGCCCTCGATGCGTCGGCCCAGGTCCTCGGGGTCGCGCGTCGAGGTGGTGATGTGGTCGGAGGGGAGCTCTGCGGGCCCGCCGAGCTTGGCGGCGGGCGCGTCGGGTTCGGTCGACATGAGAACCGGTTCTAGCCCGATCGGGCAGCGCATGCGTCGAGATGCGGGCACCCGCTGCCAGCCGTAGCCGGCAGCTGCCGATTCCCCTGCGTGGGCCGGGGCGTAGCATCCTGTCCCCGTGGAACTCCGACGCACCCCCGCCCGTCGAGCCGGCCTCGCGGCCCTGGCTGCCCTTCTCGTGCTCGGTGCCTCTGCCTGCGCCGACGGCACCGGGCTCGTCGGCACACCTCCGGCGGCGACCGTCAACGGCACGGTCATCTCCCAAGACGACGTCACCGCCGTCACCGAGGCGACCACGCGGTTCTACGAGACCTCGATCGAGCAGGGTCAGGACACCGATGGGAGCCTGGTAGCCCTCGTCGAGCAGCTGCAGGGCGACACCCCGCACGCCGTGGGCACCGAGGGCGCGGCCCAGGTGCTGAACGACATGATCGTGGACCAGGTCATCTACGACGAGCTGGCGGCGAACGACGCCCTGCCCACCGAGGCCGACGAGGACGCACTGCGCAGCGAGCTCGAGCAGTCGGCGGGGGCGGAGGAACTGAAGAAGATCGATGCCGAGTACCTCGACCGCTACATCGAGCGCCGGTCGCTCAACGACGCGTTCACCGCATGGGCCGCCGAGCAGGCCAACGACGACATCGAGCCCTACACCGACGAGGAGCGCGACGAGCAGAAGCAGTCGTACTACGAGCAGGCCTTCGAGGGCTTGCCGCTGTGCCTCAACGCCATCCAGACCGCCACCGAGGCCGACGCCGCGGCGGCGAAGGAGCGCGTCGACGCCGGTGAGGACTTCGTCGCCGTCTCCCGGGAGCTCGCTCCCGCTGGCAGCCAGGTCCCAGACTCCGGTGCCATCGCCTGCCTGGCGTTCGAACAGGCGCAGCGGGCGTTCGGCCAGGACCTGTCGACGGTGGAGGTAGGCGACGTGGTGGGTCCGGTCAGCTTCTCGCAGGGGGAGGGCGTCG
>CAZALT010000313.1:1593-2492 GCA_964485515.1 uncultured Rhabdothermincola sp.
CCGATGTACCTGGTCCTGCGGGTCGAGCAGACCGACGGCTTCACCCGCGAGGAGGCGGAGCCACTGCTCGAGGAGCGGGTGCCGACGGAGCCGACCGCGGTGGATCCTTCGGAGTTCGACGCCTCGGAGGTCCTCGACGAGCTGATCGAGGCGGCGACGATCGAGGTGAACCCGCTGTTCGGTCGGTGGAGCGCCGCGACCAGGGCCGTGGTCCCGCCCCGGGTGCCGGGGGCCACCACCACGACCACCGCACCCGTCGTCGAGCTCACCGGGTCCTGAGCATTGGGGCGGATCACCGTCGTCGGCCTCGGTCCCGGTGACCCGTCGTTGGCCACCGCCGGCACGGTCGCTGCGATCGAGCGGGTCCCCGCCGGTGCCCGCTTCCTGCGGACCGAGCGCCACCCCTCCGCCCACCTCGTGGCCGGGGCGGCGACGTTCGACCACCACTACGAGTCGGCCGACACGTTCGACGAGGTGTACGCCCGGATCGTCGATGACCTGATCGCCGCATCAGCAGGCCACGACGAGGTCCTCTACGCCGTCCCCGGCTCGCCACGGGTGCTCGAACGCACGGTGGACCTGCTGGCTGCAGCCGCCGCGGATGGACGGGTCGAGCTCGATGTGCTGGCCGGGCTGTCGTTCACGGACCTGGCGTGGGTGCGCCTCGGCGTCGACCCCTACGAGGAGGGGGTCCGGCTGATCGACGGGCACCGGTTCGAGGTGGCGGCGGCGGGGGAGCGGGGGCCGCTGCTCGTCGCCCACTGCCACAACCGCCGGGTGCTGTCGGACCTCAAGCTCGCCGTCGACCCGTTCCCCGAGACCCCCGTGGTGGTGCTCCAGCGGCTGGGGCTGCCCGACGAGTCGGTGACCACCGTCGAGCGGTCCAGCTCGGCCCACTC
>CAZALT010000314.1:0-1259 GCA_964485515.1 uncultured Rhabdothermincola sp.
GAAGGCGGTGACGCTTGCCGAGGCGGGCGTGGAGGTGCCCGATCTGCCTGGTGTGTCCCAGCTCGGCACGCCCGTCGAGGAGGTGGTGACCGAACACGCGGTCGCCGAGCAGCTCTACCTACTGGTCGAACAGGCGCGCCTCGCGGGGATCGATCCCGAATCCGCGCTCCGGACCGCGGCCAGGGACTACGAGCAGCGCGCTCGCGCCGCCGAACGCGCCGCAGATTCGGCCTGATTTCGGCCTTGTTCGGCCGGGTTCGGCTGCGGGACGGGGATCGCGATGGAGCCCGCCGGTGTCGGGCCGTTCAGAGACGGTCGTAGTTGTAGAGGTACGACGCGATCGCCTGGCGTGTGAGCGTGGCGCTCGGTCGGAACGTGCCGTCGGCATGGCCCGTGGTGAGTCCGGCGCCGGCCAGCCACCGGATGGCGGTGTGGAAGGTGTGCGTGCTGGGCACGTCTCGGAACGACCTGGCGCCGGGGGCCGGTGGGCGGGAGCCCTGCAGCTTCCAGAGGAACGACGCCGCGGCCTGACGGGTGACGGCTTGGTTGCCCCGGAACGTGCCGTCGCTGAACCCGCTCGTGATCTTCTCGCCGGCCATCCACCGGATCGCCGTGGAGAAGGGATGGGTGGTGGGGACATCGGTGAACCGGGGTGCGTTCGCAGCAGGTGCGGGCTTGCCCATGTAGCGCCACAGGAACGCGGCGAGGCCCTCGCGGGTGACCGCGCTGGTGGGCCGGAAGGTGCCGTCGGAGAACCCGCCCGTGATGCCTTCGGCTTCGAGCCACGCGATCTCGGCCTCGAAGGGGTGCACGGAGCTCACGTCGTAGAAGGGTCCCGACAGATCCGGCTTGACGGCGACGTTCTTGCAGCCGAGCGACACCGTGCCGCCGTGGCCCGCCAGGTTCCGGGCCTCGACGCAGACCGACTTGGTCGAACCTCCGACGGTGGTGGCGGTGACGTTGAAGCCGTGGTTGTTGCCGTAGCCCTTGTGGGCGGCGCCGACGTCGGTCTGGGCGACGTTGGCGGGCTGGGAGGCCACCACGACACCGTTCACCTTGACGTCGACGACCGAGGACCCCTTGCTGTCAGGATCGAGCGCCCAGCCCGTGACGCGGACCTTGTTGACCCCGGGCGACGAGGCGGTCTCGAAGTTGCCGACCGACACGCCGAGGGCCGACTTGTTGGGGCTACTGGCGAACCGAACGACGGAGTAGGTCCGGCCACCGCCGTAGGCGATGCCGATGCCCACGCGGTCGTA
>CAZALT010000314.1:1359-2485 GCA_964485515.1 uncultured Rhabdothermincola sp.
GGTGAGCGAGATGAGGGCGAGCAGCTTGCGAATCATCCGGGTGCTTCCGTCTTCGTCGGGGGTTCGGGCTCTCTCCGACCCTCTCACGCCACCTGCGGGTGGGACCATCGCGGCGGTCTCCCGGGTGCAGGAACCAGACGCTCGAGCAATCGGGTCGTCGGGAGAGGACCTCTTCCACCTTCGGCGCGCGTGGCCCGGGTCTTGAGCACTCGGCCCCAGCCCGGCGACGGAGCTTCGGGGCCACGACCGGGTTCGGTCGGCGACGATGCGGTCGGTAGTGTCTGGGTCCCCGCACGGGTGCGCCACCTGCGCGCGCACACGTGCCACGATTCACAGCGGACGCATCGCAGCGTCCCTCTTCTCCCAGGAGCACATCGGTGACCATCATCGAACACCTCGTCGGACGTGAGGTCCTCGACTCTCGTGGCAACCCAACGGTCGAAGTCGAGGTCATCCTCGACTCCGGGGCGCGCGGTCGGGCCATCGTCCCGTCGGGTGCATCCACCGGTCAGTTCGAGGCGGTCGAGCTCCGCGACGGCGGCGATCGCTTCGGCGGCAAGGGCGTCGCCGACGCGGTCTCGCACGTCGAGGGCGAGATCTATGACGCGCTCGTGGGCTTCGACGCGCTCGACCAGCGTGACATCGACCGTGTGCTGAACGAGCTCGACGGCACCGACAACAAGGGCCGCCTCGGCGCCAACGCCATCCTCGGCGTGTCGCTGGCGGTGGCAAGAGCCGCGGCCGACGAGCTCGAGCTGCCGCTGTTCCGCTACGTCGGCGGCGTCAACGCCCACGTGCTGCCCGTGCCCATGATGAACGTGCTCAACGGCGGCGAGCACGCCGACAACAACGTCGACATCCAAGAGTTCATGATCATGCCGGTGGGCGCGGCGTCGTTCTCCGAGGCGCTGCGCTGGGGCACCGAGACCTACCACGTGCTCAAGGGCGTCCTCCACGATCGTGGGCTGGCGACCGCCATCGGCGACGAGGGCGGCTTCGCCCCCAACCTGGCCTCCAACGAGGAAGCCGTCACGCTGCTGCTCGAGGCCATCGAGAAGGCCGGCTACACGCCGGGCGAAGACATCTCCATCGCGCTCGACGCGGCCTCGACCGAGTTCTTCAAGGA
>CAZALT010000315.1:0-2470 GCA_964485515.1 uncultured Rhabdothermincola sp.
CTTTGCAAGCAGGGGGTCGTGGGTTCGATTCCCATCAGCTCCACCAGATAACCGCAGGTCACAGCGTTGCCGGGTCGACAGACCCGGCCGCTGGAGACCCGACGTGATCTCACGAATCGGGAGCGCGGCGCCGACGCTCTCGGCGAGCTCGCGGAATCGACCACGCGGTGCGCGATTCCGCAGTGGAGAAATCCGGCGTGGCACACTCAGGCGATGCTGATCGTCCGGGGGACAAAGAAGGTGCGGGACCGGATGAAGGCGGCGCCGACCGCTGGCCCGGATGACGAATCGACGACCCTGCTCGGCGACTGGTTCGTCAATGCGCTGTTCTGGAAGCCGCAGGTTGCCCTGCTGGTCAACAGCCGCACGTTCCTGCCGGTGTACCTGCCCCTGGCGCCGACCAAGACGCTGCTCGACCGCATCCCGGATGCCATCGAATCGGCCTTGCGGGCACAGGGGGTACCGGAGGAGACCATCGCCGCCGAGCGCTCAGCGATGAGCGAGGTCCGTCTCGCCCCGACCAACGATCGCACCGTCGTGGGCATGATGAACGAGTTCGCCTACCTGGGCGAGGTCTTCGTGACCGAAGGCGGCCTCGACCTGGAGGCCTTGTCGATGAGTATGTCCGACATCATGGTCGGCCCGCTCGACAAGCGCGGCGGAACACCAGGGAGGGAGCTGGCCGTGGTGCTCGGCATCGACCCCACCGCCGCCGACGAGCGCAACCCGCTCGCCCAGGTGATCGCCCTGTTCAACGACGAGCGGGGCCAGGAACCGACGCCGGTGTCGCCCAAGAGGGCGGCACACGACGCCCGCAAAGCCGGCGCCAAGAAGCAGGCTTCCGCCAAGGTGTTCCAGCTCAAGGTGACGCTGCGCGGCATCAAGCCGCCGATCTGGCGCCGGGTGGTGGTCGACGGATCGGCGACCCTCGACGAAGTGCACGACGTGATCCAGGCGGCCTTCGGCTGGTGGAACTCCCACCTGCACGAGTTCCGCATCGGCGGTCGCGACTACGGAGTCCCCGACCCCGACAGGAACATGAGCCAGGTGCTCGACGAGACCCGCCACCGACTCGACAAGGTCGCATCCGAAGGCGACAAGTTCCGCTACGTCTACGACTTCGGTGACAACTGGGACCACGACGTCATCGTCGAGAAGGTCCTCGCACGCAGCGACCTCGACGCGGTGCCGGCCTGCGTCGCCGGCAGACGAGCATGCCCACCGGAGGATTGTGGCGGCGTGTGGGGTTACGAGGAGTTCCTCACCGCAACGGCCGACCCATCCCATCCCCGTCACGCCGAGCTGGTCGCGTGGAACGGCGGTGGCTTCGATCCCGAAGCGTTCGACCCGACCGAGTTCGACCCGACCGAGTTCGAGGACGACCTCAGTCTCGGCGACCTCGCCAGCTTCTTCGAAGACTGAGCCCAACCCAGACGGCCGTGGGCAGTCGCTCGCGGCCAAACCCATCAGCGTCGTCCTCGCCGCCAACAAGGATCGCTACATCGACGGACTGACCCAGTACCGAGACGGTGACCTCGACGAGTGGATCGAGCGCTTCGCTGTCGCTGCGGCCCAGGCAGCCAACCTCGCCAAGCGCTACCTCGGCCGAGTCCAAGAGCTACAGGAGGCGTGGCGTCAGCAACTCCGTGATCATGCCGACCTCCGAGCCGATGGCGCCGCTTGGGCCGTGATCGACGAGCTCCCAGGCCACCCGGTGATCACCGTTCCCGTGGCGACCGCCGTGACCGGGCGAAGCAAGTCCTCCACCGCCGTCGCGGTCGACCAGCTGGTCGACGCTGGCATCCTGCACCCGCTCTCGGAGTCGAAGCGCAATCGCGCGTGGGAGGCGGCCGGGCTGCTCGACCTCCTCGCCGAGCTCGAAGCCGGCCCGTAGACCAGTCCCGTGAGAAGAGGGATGAAGCTTCTTCCGCAGTTCGATTCACCGATGCCGCCTGGCTCCCGGGCGTCGGACGACCGGGGTGCGGTGGCGGTCCCTATTCGGCGGCTCGGTGGAAGCGGATGACGTTGGTGTCCTGATCGTCCTTGTTCTCTGACGCCTCGAGGATGCGGTCGATACCGTCGGCGATGGCCTCGTCGCGCTCGGCCGTGGCGTGCTGGTAGCGCAGCGTCGCCGTCCTCCCGGTCGAGGACGCGCTCGCGACGACCCGTTCGCTGACGCACTAGCCTCGGCCAATGCACACCGGCGACGAGCACGACCTCCCCGACGAGGGATCTCCCGACGCCTCGCAGCAGCGACGGACCTTCCTCGGCAAGGCGGCCGTCGGTGGCGCGGTCCTCTGGATCGCACCCGCCGTCCTGAGCGGTCCCGCCGCAGCACAGGCGAGCAACCCCACCGGGTCCACCGGCGCAACGGGCCCCACCGGCACCACCGGACCCACCGGCACCACCGGGTCAACCGGCGCAACGGGCCCCACCGGCACCACCGGACCCACCGGCACCACCGGGTCAA
>CAZALT010000316.1:0-2445 GCA_964485515.1 uncultured Rhabdothermincola sp.
GCCCTCGTCGTCATCGTCGAGGGTCTGCCCGCCGGGCTCGAGATCACGACGTCGATGATCGGCGACGAGCTCGCTCGTCGGCGGCTCGGCTACGGCCGCGGCCCTCGCATGCGCTTCGAGAAGGACGAGGTCACCATCGTCGGTGGTGTGCGCCACGGGCGCACGCTCGGCTCGCCGGTCGCCATCGAGATCGGGAACAGCGAGTGGGAGCGCGGCAAGTGGAACGAGGAGATGTCGCCCGATCCCGGCCAGACCTCCAAGCCCCTCACCCAGCCTCGCCCCGGACACGCGGATCTGGCCGGCATGCAGAAGTACGGCTTCGACGACGCCCGCAACGTGCTCGAACGCGCCTCGGCCCGTGAGACCGCGGCCCGCGTGGCGGCCGGTGCACTGGCCAAGGCGCTGCTGCGCTCCATCGGCATCGAGGTCCTGTCCCACGTCGTGCGACTGGGCCCGGTCACCGTCGAGAGCGATGTGCGCCCGACCCCCGCCGACCTCGACGCCATCGACGCGTCGGAGGTGCGGTGCTTCGACGCCGACACCACCGCCGAGATGATCGAGGAGATCAAGCGCATCCAGAAGGCCGGCGACTCCATCGGCGGCATCGCCGAGGTGCTGGCCTACGGCGTGCCTGTCGGACTCGGCAGCCACGTGCACTGGGACCGCAAGCTCGACTCGCTGCTCGCCCAGGCGCTGATGAGCATCCAGGCGGTCAAGGGCGTCGAGATCGGCGACGGCTTCGACAACGCGGCTCGACCCGGCTCCGAGGCGCATGACCCCATCGTGTGGGACGACGCCACCGCCCAGTACCGACGTCTCAGCGGGCGGGCCGGCGGCATCGAGGGTGGTATGTCCACCGGCGAGGTCGTCATGGCGCATGTGGCCATGAAGCCGCTGGCGTCGCTCAACCGGCCCAGCCTCGCCACGGTCGACACCGCCACCAAGGAAGCGACCGTGTCGTTCAAGGAGCGCACCGACGTCACCGCCGTGCCGGCCATGGGTGTCGTGGCCGAGACGATGATGGCGCTCGTGCTCGCCGACGAGGTGCTGCGCAAGTTCGGCAGCGACACCGTCGAGGAGCTCCAGCGCAACGTCGACGGCTACCTCGCCCGCGTCACCGCCGACGCCCGTCGGGTGTACTCGCCGGCCGCCCTCGACGCCGACGCGCCCCTGAACTGGGACGAGAGCCTGGCCTTCGACGACACGCCCACTGAGTCGTCCACTGAGTCGTCCACTGAGTCGTCGTCGGTCGAGTCATGAGCCTCGAAGGCACGCACATCGTGCTGGTGGGCCTGATGGGCACCGGCAAGAGCACGATCGGCAAGGTGCTGTCTCGCTCGCTCGGTCGACCCTTCCTCGACAGCGACGCGCTCATCGAGAACCGCACGGGCCGATCGGTGCGCCAGATCTTCGACGAAGACGGCGAGGAAGGGTTTCGCGGCTACGAGCAGCGGGTGCTGCGCGATGCGCTGAACGAGAACGTCCCCGCCGTCATCGCCGCGGCGGGAGGTGTCGTGCTCGACCCGGCCAATCGGGCCGCCATCAACGACCACGCCTGGACGATCTGGCTCCAGTGCGACCCTGCCGTGCTCGCCAAGCGCGTGGCCAACGGATCGCACCGGCCGTTGCTCGACACCGACCCGGAGGGCACGCTCACCAAGATGTCGACCGACCGCGCCGCTCTCTACGCCGAGGTCGCCGATCTCACCATCGACGTCACGTCGTTGAGCATGGACGCCGCGGGTGAGCTGGTGGAACAGCACGTGCGGGAGGCCCTCGCATGATCGCCGTTCCCGTTCCGCTGGGAGATCGCAGCTACGACGTGATCGTCGGCGCGGGTGCGCGCCACGAGCTGGCCTCGGTGATCCCCGAGACGGCCCGCCGGGTCGCGATCGTGACCCAGGAATCCACCGGAGTCGACGTCGATCCGGGTCGCGAGCACCGCGTGTTCACCATCGGCCAGGGCGAAGAGATCAAGTCGCTCGCCACCATCGAGCAGCTCTGCTCGCAGTTCGCGCAGTGGGGGCTCACCCGCAACGACGCGCTCGTCGCCGTCGGCGGTGGCTTGGTCACCGACGTGGGCGGATTCGCCGCGTCGGTGTACCACCGAGGCATCCCGATGGTCTACGTGTCCACCACGCTGCTCGGCCAGATCGATGCGGCCGTGGGCGGCAAGACCGGTGTCAACCTGCCGGAGGGCAAGAACCTCGTCGGGGCCTACTGGCAGCCGTCCGCCGTGCTGTGCGACACCGAGGTGTTGGCAACGCTGCCGCCCCGCGAGCTGCGCTCCGGGTTCGGTGAGCTGGCCAAGTACCACTTCCTCGGTGGCGGCGACCTCGACTCGCTGGCGCTCGACGAGCAGGTCGCCGCGTGCGTGGCCATCAAGGCCGAGGTCGTGGCCAGCGACGAGCGCGAAGGCGGCCGCCGGGCCACGCTCAACTACGG
>CAZALT010000317.1:0-2422 GCA_964485515.1 uncultured Rhabdothermincola sp.
CGTACGCCTCGATGTAGGCGGCGTCGATCTCCTCCGACCGCTTCTGGTCGACGTAGGCGCGCAACGCGGCGTCGAGCAGCGCTGAATCGGTCGTGTACCCGGCGAGGGACCGCGCCCGCTGGAGCAGTTCGTCATCGACCGTCGTGCTCACCCGCGTCCTTGCCATGCCATGACCATGCCACAGACGTTCCACAAGTCCTACCCTTCCTGCACCGCATCGCGGGCGTGGATTCGAAGGACCGGCAGAGCGATCGATGGCCAGGACGATGACGGGGACCGCGACGTCGTGGGACTGCGACGAAGCTACCGACGGCGGCCGACAAGAACGCTCCGTAGCCCACGAAAGGGGCTCGGTCGCACACCGGTCCCTAACCTGGTGCCATGACCGATCTCGTGGCGGTGGCGATCCCTGGCGGGCCCGAGTTCGTGTCCACCCTCGAACGGGTGTGGGCCGACGGCCACGCCGTGCTGCCCGTCGACCCCCGCCTCCCCCCGCTCGCCCGGGATGCACTGCTCGAGGCCATGGCACCCGCTCGCATCGTCGAGCCCGACGGGTCGACGCACGAGCTCCCCGACAGCCGTCCGCTGGTCGACGGCGATGCGGTGGTCGTGGCCACCAGCGGGAGCACCGGCACCCCCAAGGGTGTGGTGCACACCCACGCTTCCCTGGAAGCGTCGGCCCGCCTCACCAGTGCCGCGCTCGGCGTCGACCCCGAGCGCGACGCCTGGCTGTGCCCGCTCCCCGTGAGCCACATCGCAGGGTTCGCGGTGGTCATGCGAGCCCGCACGCTCGGCATGCCCGTCGAGATCCTCCCCCGCTTCGATGCCACCGTCGTCGAGGAGGCCGCTCGCGATCGCGGTGCCACGCTCACCGCGCTGGTGCCCACCGCGCTGCGTCGCGTCGACGCCGGCCTCTTCCGGAAGATTCTCGTCGGGAGCAGCGCGGTGCCGAAGGACCGGCCGGCCAACACCGTGGCCACCTACGCGATGACCGAGACGGGCAGCTCGGTCGTGTTCGAGGGCCAGGTGATCACGGGCATAGACCTCCGCGTCGTCGAGGACGAGATCCAGGTGCGCGGTCCAGTCCTGCTGCGCGCCTACCGCGACGGCACGGACCCCCGCATGCCCGACGGCTGGTATCCGACCGGCGACGCCGGTGTGCTCGACGAAGACAACCGGCTCACGGTGTTCGGCCGGCAGGGCGACCTCATCATCACCGGCGGTGAGAACGTGTGGCCCGGCCCGGTGGAGGACATCCTCGCCACGCTCGCGTCGGTGCGCGAGGTCGCCGTCGTGGGTCGACCCGACAACGACTGGGTCACCGCCGTCACCGCGGTCGTGGTGCCGACCGACCCGGCGAACCCGCCGACGCTCGACGAGCTGCGCGCCGCGGTGAAGGAGCGGATGCTCCCGGCCCATGCGCCCCGCGGAGTCGAGTACGTCGACGCCCTCCCCCGCACGCCGCTGGGCAAGGTCCGCCGAGCCGACCTCTGAAACCACCCAAATCGGCGGAGCGTCAGGTGAAGCTGCGCAGGAGCATGCCACCGTCGACGGCGAGCGTCACGCCGGTGATCCACGACGCCTGATCGCTGGCGAGGAACACGGCGGCGGTCGCGATGTCTTCGGGCTCGCCGAGGCGCTTCAGCGGGACGGCGCGGGCCATGCCTTCCTCGTTGGACTCCCACAGCGCCCGGGCCAGATCGGTCTTGACGACGCCGGGCGCGATGGCGTTGACCCGGATGCCGGGTGAGAGCTCGGCGGCCAGGGTCTGGGTGAGGTGGATGAGACCGGCCTTCGTCGCGTTGTAGATCCCGAGGGCAGGCTCGACCGACAGCCCGCCGATGGATGACATGTTGATGATCGACCCGCCGTGCTCGCCCATCCACGCGGCGACGACCTCCTGGGTCCACACCAGCGGTCCGCGCAGGTTGACCTCGACGGTCTTGTCGAACTTGGACACGTCGATGTCGAGCGTGGGGCCGAAGTGAGGGTTGGTCGCGGCGTTGTTGACGAGGATGTCGATGCGCCCGAACCGCTCCACCGTGGCGGCGACGCAGGCGGCCGCATCGTCGGGTCGGCCTGCGTTGGCGGCGAACACCTCGATGTCGGCGCCGGTGGCCGAGCGGATCTCCTCGGCGGCGGCGGCGAGCTTGTCCTGCTTGCGCGACGTGATCATCACGCTGGCTCCAGACGCGGCCAGCTCATGCGCGATCGCCTGGCCGATCCCACGCGACCCGCCCGTGATGAGCGCCACCTTGCCGTCGACTCGAACGTCCATGTGCGATCCCCTCTGCCCGGAGCCGGCACCCCGGTGTTGGCCGAACCTACCCGATTCGGATCTGGCCACCGATAGCGTGCCCGCCATGTCGAACCGCCTCGCCCGCGAGACCTCCCCCTACCTCCGCCAGCACGCCGACAACCC
>CAZALT010000318.1:0-2385 GCA_964485515.1 uncultured Rhabdothermincola sp.
AGCGGGCGTCGAACAAGCGGCGGGCCTCGCCGAAGCGCACGAGCGCCTGACGCACCGGGACGAGGTCGCGGCGGTACTGCTTGTGGGTCTGGGCAACCGCACGGTCGGTGTCGTGGCGGACCCGGTCGAGCTCGGCGCGCAGGCGCGCCAACTCGTCCTCCAGCTCGAGGACCCGCCTCACACCCTCGAGGTTCAGCCCGCTGTCAGTGAGCTCTTGGATGCGGATGAGATGACGGATGTCCTCGTCGCTGTAGCGACGGCTTCCTCCCGACGTGCGTGCCGGCTCCACCAAACCCTTGCGCTCGTAGATGCGCAGGGTCTGGGGATGGACGCCGGCCAGCTCGGCCGCCACCGAGATGACGTACACCGCATGGGTGGGACGCGGTCGGGAGCGTTCGACCACCTCACACCCCCAGGTGGTCGCGTGGCGACTCGGCAGTGGCCGCGGCGAACGCCTCGACCGCCTGGCGCTGCTCGTCGTTGAGCTTGGCGGGCACCGCCACCTGGACGGTGACGAGGAGGTCGCCAGCGGACTTCTTGGTCGCGATGCCGCGGCCCTTCACCCGGAACACCTTGCCCGAGGCCGTGCCGGCGGGGACCCGCAACGTGACGGTCTCACCTTCCGGTGTGGGCACCTTGAGCTTGGTGCCGAACGCGGCCTCGGGGAACGTGATGGGCACGTTGAGGGTGAGGTTCTTGCCGTCGCGCCCGAAGATCGGATCGGGGTCGACATGGACCCGCACGTAGAGGTCGCCTGGGGGGCCACCGTTGCGACCGGGACCGCCACGACCCTTGAGACGGATCTTCTGCCCGTCGGACACACCGGCCGGGATGCGGACCTTGACCTCTCGCGGTCGACGTTCAGACCCCGTGCCGTGACAGGTGGGACACGGCTCGGGGATGACCCGGCCCGTGCCCGCACAGTTCGGGCACGGCGTGCTGAACGAGAACATGCCCTGGTTGTCGTCGAGCACGCCTCGTCCCGCGCATTGCGGGCACGTCTGCGGCGAGGTGCCCGGCCGTGCGCCGGACCCGTGGCAGGTGGAGCAGGCCGCCTCGGAGGTGAGGTGCAGGGCGGTGGTGACACCCTGGATGGACTCCTTGAACGGGAGGTGCAGCTCGGCTTCCTGGTCGGTGCCGCGTTGGGGTCCCGGCCCGCGGTAGGCGCCGGGGCCGCCCGCGCCCGGCGCCTGACGACGGTTGCGTCCGAAGAGACCACCGAGGAGGTCGCCCAGGTCGGCGCCGCCCACGCCCCCCTCGCCCATGTTGGCGCCGAAGGGGTTGGCCCCACCCGCACCGGGGGTGAAGCCGAATCCTCCACCCCCGGGTGCGCCGAAGCCACCCATGCCGGCGGCCGGGCCGAGCGTGCGGACCTCGTCGTACTCCTTGCGCTTGGCCTCGTCGCCCACGACGTCGTAGGCGGCCGATACCTCCTTGAACCGCTCCTCGGCCTTGGCGTTGTCGGGGTTCGCATCGGGGTGCAGCTCGCGCGCCAGCTTGCGATAGGCCTTGGTGATGTCCTTCGACGTCGCCGTGTCGGAGACCCCGAGGATCTTGTAGTAGTCCTTCTCGAACCATTCGCGCTGTGGAGCCATGAGCTGCTACCCGCGGACCTTCACCATTGCTGGACGGACCACCCGTCCCTTCCACTGGTAGCCCTGGCGGAGCAGCTCGACGACCACGGGGCCGTCGTCGTCGCCTTCACCGGGTTCGTGCATGACGGCGTCGTGAAGGGTGGGGTCGAACGCCTCGCCCACGGGATCCATGACCGAGAGTCCGGACTTGGTGAGCTCACCGACGAGGCTCGAGTAGATGGGTTCGACGTCGGCCGAACCGTGGCTGATCGCCGCTTGGCAGGCATCGAGCACGGGGAGCAGGGCCTCGGCCAGACGGGCGTTGGCCTGCTCGCCGACCTCGATGCGTTCGCGATCGGTGCGGCGCTTGTAGTTGTCGAACTCGGCCTTCACGCGCTGCAGCGCCTCGAGGTACTGGTCGCGCTCGGCGACGACGGCGGCGAGGACCGCGGAGTCGGCTTCGGCCGAGTTGATGAGCGACTGGAGCTCTTCGTCGATGGCGTCTCCTGGGGCGTCTCTCGGCGAGAGGTCGCCCGGGACGCCCGCCCCCGACGTTCCAGAGCCGGAGACCGAGGGATCATCGTCGGCCGAGGCGGCTGCATCGAATAGCTCGTCGTCGCTGGGGCCGTCCGACCCCTGCGGGCCGTCGGGCTCGTCGGAGTGGGCGGAGGGGCTCATTCGTCGTCGTCCACGATCTCGGCGTCGACGACCTCGTCGTCGTTGGGTTGCGATGCCGAGTCGGCACCGCCCCCGGGCGGCGCGTAGGACTGGTCGGACTGCGAGGCCTGCTCGTAGAGCTTCTGCGTGAACT
>CAZALT010000319.1:0-2375 GCA_964485515.1 uncultured Rhabdothermincola sp.
TCGTCGCCATAGGCCGTGGCGATGTGGTCGAACACGCACTGGACCTTGGCGTCGAACACCTCGGGCGGGTACGGGTCGGCGGGCAGATCCTCGTCGAGGAGCCGTCGGATCGACGACCGGACGTCGGCCATCGTGGCGGCCTTGCGCCGCCAATCGAGGACGAGCTTGTCGTGGAGATGCGTCAGCAGGCGCTTGGCGCTCGCCTTCACGACCTCGCGCTCGGCGTCGGTGAGCACCGGTTCGGGCTTGGTGAGGAGATCGAAGATCGCCAGCTCCTCCTCGGTGAGCCCTTCGGTGACGGTGCGCTGCTCCTCAGCCGTGAGCGACTGGGACAGCTCGATGAGTCGTCGGAGGTACTCGTCGATGTTGAAGCTGCCGGCGTTGTACTCGGCGATCAGCTCCTCGATCCGCTCGACCAGGTCGTAGCGGGTCGGATTGCGGGTTGCTGCTCCGACCGCCCGCTGCTTGAGCAAGGCGGCGAGCCGGTCGGTCTCGGCTCGCTTGCGGCCGGCGAAGCGCGCCGCAAGGACATCGAAGTCGATCTGCGACAGGTCGATGAGCGGGTCTGGTTCGCTGCCTTCGGCCGCGGCGCGGATCACGTACTCCTCGGCGCCGACGGAGCGGTCGAGCAGCTCGTCGACAGCATCCGCTATCTCATCGAGGTCGGCGGCTGGCGGGCGTGCGAGGTCGAGGAGCCGCTCGGCCAGCACACGAATAGCCGCCACGGTGTGCTGCTGGGCGGCCGCCGCCGGGTCGGGCAGCAGCGCCTTGAACAGCTTGCGGACGTGGCGGGCTGCGGCCATGAACGCGGTCCGACGCTCCTCGTCGGCCAGTAGTGCTTCGACGGCGGCGTCGCGCAGGGCGATGTGCTCGAAGCCCGTCGCGTCGCGCAGTGCCGGGAGGTCGATACCAGCAGACGAGCACAGCTGGATGGCCTGGTCGATCGCCTCGCCGAGGGCGACCACGAGCGCGTCGACGTGCTGGATCGGCGAGTCGACGCCGACCTCAGCGTTGGCCGAGCCGTAGATGGCGAGCGCCTGCTCGAGGTTTCGGAACACGCCGATGTAGTCGACGATCAACCCGTTGTCCTTGTCCGGGAACACCCGGTTGGCGCGTGCGATCGTCTGCATCAGCGTGTGGTTGCGCATGGGCCGGTCGAGGTAGATCGTCGACACGCTCGGGGCATCGAAGCCGGTCATCCACATGGCACACACGAACACGATGCGCAGGGGGTCGCCTGGTGCCTTGAACCTCTCGGCCAGGTCCTCCTCGTTCATCCGCTTGCGGTGCGGTCGGATGTCGAGACCCTGTGCGTCGAGGTGTCCGATCTCGTTCTGGCCCTGGGACACGACGACGGCCATGTCGGTCGAGTCCATGAGCTCGAGGCGGCTGGCCAGCCACGGTCGCTCCAGCTCGGGCAGGGCGTCGTGTTCGGCCTGCAGCTCGGCTCGGTGCTCGGCCCACGCGTCTTGCACGTAGTCGTACATGCGCACCGCCGCGGCCTTGTCGACCCCGACGTACATCGCCTTTCCGGTGAACCCCCGCCCGACGAAGTGGGCGACGAGATCCCGGGCGACGGTCCGCAACCGCTCGGGACGGGTCAGCAGCGTGTACTCCCGTCCGAACTGGCGAGCGAGCTGTCCTTCGGCGTCCTCGTCGAGCTCGGCATCTTCGAGCAGCGCGGTGAGCTCGTCGGAGAAGTCCTCGTTGACGAGCTGGAGCTCGGGGATGCGGTTCTCGTAGTACAGCGGGACCGTCGAGCCGTCCTCGATGGCATCACGGAAGTTGTAGGTCGACACGTAGTCGCCGAACTGCTGGCGGGTCAGCTCCTCACCCGCGATCAATGGCGTACCGGTGAAGCCCATGAAGGCGGCGTTGGGCAGAGCCTGGCGCATGTTCAACGCCAGCGTGTCGTACTGGCTGCGATGGGCCTCGTCGGTGATCACGATCACATCGGATCGGTCCGACAGCACCGGCATGGTGGTCTCGCCGGCCTTGGCATCGAGACGGAACTTGTGGATCAGCGTGAACACATAGCGGTGGTCGGCGGCCAGCAGTTCGCGTAGGTGCGCAGCGGAGGTGGCGTGCACCTGTGCCTCGGCGGGGATTGCCCCGGCATCAGCGAACTCGCCGTGGAGCTGGGTGTCGAGCTCGGTGCGGTCGGTGACCATCACAAAGGTCCAAGCACCGGGGATGCGGCGCAGCACCTTCTGGGTGAACCACAGCATCGAGAGGCTCTTGCCGGAACCCTGCGTGTGCCAGAACACGCCGAGCCGGTTCTCGCCGGCGGCACGTACTCGCATCAGGTTCTCTATCGCTGCGTTGACGCCGAGGAGCTGGTGGTTGCGGGCCACCACCTTGATCAGCCCACCGGG
>CAZALT010000320.1:0-2326 GCA_964485515.1 uncultured Rhabdothermincola sp.
TGCCGCCGAAGCCGAACTGCACGTCGGACCAGGCGATGCCGGCGTCGGCCAGCGCAGAGCGGGCGGCGTCGGCGCCCATGTCGATGGCGGACTTGGCGCCGAAGCGGCCGAACGGGTGGAGACCCACCCCGATGATGGCGACGTCTTCCATGCTCAAGCCTCCGCTTGGTTCGATGTGGTGACCGGTGCGAACGCGAACGTCATGACGGTGGTGCCGTCGGGGTCGGTGCGAAACGGCACGACCACGAGCTCGACCTCCAGGCCGATGCGCAGCACGTCGAGGTCGGCGGTGGTGAGCCGGGACTCGACCCGAACCTCGTCGCCGAGCTGGACCAGACCGATGCCGTACGGCACGAAGGTCTCGTTGGTCTCACCGCTGGCGTAGGGCTCCTTGGGGAGGAACTCCTGGGTGGTGAAGGTCCACAGCGTGCCCCGGCGGGGGAGCAGGTGCGCCTCGACCTCGACCGACCCGCATCGGGCGCACGAGGCGGGGTTGGGGAAGGTGACCGACCCGCAGCCGGTGCAACGGCCACCGATCAGCTGGGGGTCGTCGGACGGCCAGGTGAAGACGTCCGGGGCGAAGGCGACTTGGGACACGGTCACTCCAGTGATCGGATGGGTTCGGGGTGAGGCAACGGTGGGTCCGGCTCAGACGCCCGCGGTCAGGTCGGCTGGGATGTTCATGAGGCGAGCGAGGTTGCCGCCCATGATCTTGCGCAGGCGGTCGTCGGACATGCCCTTCGCCGTCAGCTCGTCGATGTAGCTGCGGGGGCTCTCGAGGCCCTCGGGATGCGGGAAGTCGGAGCCGAAGAGCACGCGGTCCTCGCCGAGGAGGTCGGCCATCTCGTCGAGGTCCTCCTCCCAGAACGGGCTGACGTGGACGTTGCGCTTGACGACGTCGACCGGGTTCTCGGTGAAGCTCTGGGGCTCCTTCTTCCACAGCTCGGCCATCTTGAGGAGCAGGGGCGCGACCCACGAGGCACCGTTCTCGATGACGGCGATCTTCAGCTCGGGGTGGCGGGACAGCGCGCCGTGGCAGACCAGCGACGCGATGGTGTCCTCGATCGGGCGCCACAGGGCGAAGTTGCGGAACGGGTTGGGCTGGAACGGGAGGTACTCGCCGCCCTCTCCGGTCCACTCGTTGGTGTAGCGGTCGTAGCCGCTGTCGGAGGAGTGCAGTCCGACGACGATGTCGTGCTCGACCACCTTCTCCCAGAACGGATCGAACTCGGGGAGGGCCATGGAGCGAGAGCCGCCGCGGGTCGGAACCGGCGCGGGCCGGATCAGCACGACCTTGGCCCCGCGTTCGACGACCCACTCGAGCTCCTCGATGGCGCGGTCGACGATCGGAAGCGTGATGACGGGAGTCGAGAAGATGCGGTCCTTGTAGTTGAAGGTCCACTCCTCGAACATCCACTGGTTGAGGGCGTGGATGACGGCGTGGGTGATCTCGGGGGAGCCCTTCATGCGCTCTTCGAGGAGGCTGGCGAGGGTCGGGAACATGAGCGAGCGCTCGATGCCCTGCTCGTCCATGAGCTGGAGGCGCGCCTCCGCGGAACGGAACGCCTCCGGTGACTTGATCGGCTTGCCGAAGATCTCCCGCATGGACTTCCCCTCGGGGTTGCCCTTTCGGTAGAAGTCCTCCTGCGCGCCGGGGCGGGCGACCACCTCGAAGGTGGGGTTGGGGATGTAGTCGCTGATCTGGCCGTTGACGGCGATCTTGGTCCGCCCGTCGACCTCGACGTAGCGGACGACGTTCTTGTACTCCTCGGGGAGGTACTTCGTGAACGCATCCCGCGTCTCGTACATGTGGTTGTCGGCGTCGAAGATCGGTACGTGCATGGCGAGCCCCTTTTGCTCTGTCCCCTGCTCGGGTTCCTTCCCCATTGACGGGTCCCGATGCTGTGGTGACGATGATAACCGGATTCTCAGTGGACGGAAACTGGTGTTCCGTCAACGATATTTGAAAACTGACGTCAGAATCGAAAATTAGCGGGATCTGGCGAAATGTCCAGGGTCGAAGGTCCCGAAGGGGTCCCGACCCGGCTCGTCGCAAGGATGGTCCTCAGCGATCTGGTCCGAGGACGGCGAGTTGATCAGCGACCTTCGAACTTCGGGGGCCGCTTCTCGCGGAACGCGAACAGGGCCTCCTTCGTGTCGTGGGTCTTGAGGTTGAGGCTCTGGGCCATGGCTTCGCGCTCGAGCGCCTGGGCGAGGGATCCTGTGGAGGCGTCGTCGAGCATCTTCTTGCTGAGCGACAGGGCGATGGGTGGCCCCGCCGCGATGCGGGCCGCGATCTCGTCGACGGCGGCGTCGAGGTCGTCGG
>CAZALT010000321.1:0-214 GCA_964485515.1 uncultured Rhabdothermincola sp.
AGTGAGAACGCGACGTTGGACTCGGCCGACGCCGACGCAGCGGCGCTCGACTCGCGGGCAGACACCCTCGCCGAGATCCCGGACCCGTTGCTGCACGAGCGGTCCATCAACGACGCATTGGGCGACCATCGTCCGGCGGTGGTCGTGTTCTCGACGCCCACCTACTGCTCGAGCCGGTTCTGTGGCCCGGTCACCGCCCTGGCGTCCGGCCTGG
>CAZALT010000321.1:224-1171 GCA_964485515.1 uncultured Rhabdothermincola sp.
CTACCGAGACGGGAACCTCCAGGAGCCGTGGGTGTTCCTCATCGGCTCCGATGGTCGCATCCTCGCCCGGTGGGACAACGTATTGATACGTGACGACCTCGAGGCCGCACTCAGGCTCGTGCCGCCGGGAGGTGGCACGTGACCTCCGAATCGCTGCCGATCGACGACCATGGCGACGGCGACGCCCGGCGGGTCCGTCGTCGGATCAACGTCGCGATCGAGCACACCGATCGCATGCGCTGGCTCTCGTGGCTGTCCGCCGGGGGCCTCGTGGCCGCCGCCGTCCTGGCGATCATCGGTGGGTTTCCCCTCGACACGCCGATGCCGACGCACGCGTTCGGGTTCGTCGAACCCACATGCGGACTCACCAGAGGATCAACCGCCATCGCGCGCGGCGATCTGGCCTTGGCCTGGGACTACAACCCGGCCAGCTTCCTCGTCATGGCCTTCGGCGCCGCTGGCATCATGAGGCTCGGAGTCGGAGCGGCGACCCACCGATGGGTCAACGTGTCCGTACGCCCGAGCCGGGTCGGGTGGTTCCTCCTCCTCGCCGCCTTCATGGGATTGTGGGTGTATCAGCAGACCAACGCCGAGTTCATCATCAACTCACGCTTGTGAGCTTCGCTCGCTCGGAGAGCGGTGCAGCGTGGGACCTTCGGTGCGCCCCCGTCCAAGGGCGCCTCCGAGACCTGGTCGACGCCAAGATCGCCGAGCGCGCCCAAGCCATGGTGACGCCGAGACCCTTCGGCGACCTTCTGGTGTCGTTTGGCAGAGACGATTCTCACGAGGGGTCATCCGTGCAGACCCAAGAACGCCCTGTTGGCCGAAGGGCGGCGAGCCCTCGACGCGGTGCAACGCCGTGCGCTCATCCATCGGTCCGGGCGCCCCCTCGACGCCTTCAACGGCGAAATTTCAGACTCGAGCATCGGGCAAGCCGACGTCGGCCT
>CAZALT010000321.1:1181-2322 GCA_964485515.1 uncultured Rhabdothermincola sp.
GGCCCGTCCCAGTCCGGAAGTGTGGAGGCCTTCGATGATGCGGTGGACGGGCCTCAAGGATGTCGGTCAGCACTTCTCCGAGAACTCTGGCACTGGGCGCTGCTCGGCCTCTGCCGCTGTGGTGACCTCGCCGTTCTCGTCGATGTCGTTGATCAGCCATTCCATCTCGGCGATCTCCCGGCACTGAGATGCGATGATCTCGTCGGCCAGCTCACGGACCCGTGCATCGCCGATCTGAGCGTTCTCACTGGTCAACACGGCGATGGAGTGGTGCGGGATCATCGCACGCATGTACGAGGTGTCTTCGATGGTCGCTTGGCTGCGGACGAGCCAGAGCGCACCTGCGAACACAATGGCGGCTCCGACGTAGATGCCGACGTTGACCTTGCGGTTCTCGTGCATCGACCACATGAAGCTCAGCATCACGACGGCCATCGCGGCACCCATGATGAAGGTCATGTAGAAGCGGGTTTCGCTCCAGTGCACATGGGAGAACTCGTACGTGTTCAGGTACATGATCCCGAACATGACCACCATCGAGGTGAGAATCATTGCGCCGAACCGCATGTACGAGCGTCGTTCGCTTGTAGCCGAGCCGTCAGCCTGTCGGTCTGACGCCGGATTGTGGTTCGTGTCTTCGGGGGTCGCTGCGCGTTCCTCGGATCGAATATCCATGCTTGCCTCCTTCGTTTCGCGTGATCGCGCTCTACCCCGGATGCCCGGATCCATCCCGTCGTGCATCGGAAGCCCGACTGACGCACGGCTCGCATCCCCGCAGCGACGGCGTCGTTGCTGTTGAATTTCGAGCTCGTCGCCACGGTCGCGCTCGCCGCGCTCGTGTTCCGCGAGCACCTCGGGCGACGGCTGCTCGCCGCTGCGTTTCTCGTCAGCTTCGCCGGTGTGCTGCTCGTGTGGGAACCGGGCGCAGCGATCGATGTCGGCGGGCTGCTCGTCGTCGGAGCGTGCATCGCCTGGGGCATCGACAACAGCGTCACCGCCCGCATCGACCAGCTCAGCCCCGAACAGATCACCTTGACCAAGGGTGCCGTCGCCGGCACTGCCAACCTCGTCCTCGGCCTCGCCGTCGCCACCGCCTGGCAGGTCGAGATCGGCCAGATCGCCGCCGCATTGCTCATCGGCG
>CAZALT010000322.1:0-2315 GCA_964485515.1 uncultured Rhabdothermincola sp.
GCTCCGTTGAGGTCACGGCTCCGTCAAGGCCACCGCTCCGTCAAGGCCACCGCTCGGTCGAGGCCACGGCCGGCCCCGCCTTCGATGGATCCGGAGCCAGTGGGGAGGTTCGCCCCCAGGTGTGCTTCGATCCCGAAGCGTTGCGCCGTGTGACGAGGAGGTCGTGGAGGGAGACCGGGTCCTCGACGGTGACGGTGAGGCCCGGGTGCGGGCGACCCCGGATCCGATGAACGTTCGGCACGGCCCTTCAAGGTCATGCACACACCGCAGTTGGCGATGGCGGCGAAGGTGACCCCGCCGTCGACGAACGACAGGCGCGGACCGCCGAGGGCCTTGCACCTCGAATAGGGACCGGCCAGCTCCATGCAGTCGAGGTTCGCCAACGGCGTCGTGGCCGATCACGGCCCGAACCGGGCTCGGAGCTCGCCGTCATCGACCTCCACGACGCAGCGGACCTGACGTGACCGAGAGCGGCAGCTGACAGACACGGAAGGCCGTGTCGAAGGCAAACGGGAAGCGCACCGCCCCGGCGGGTGCCTCGACCACGGGGTCAGAGCCCCTTCAGGAGGTTCATGAAGCGACGCCCGGAGGGTGAGAAGCACACGCGGGTGCACGGCGGCACGGTAGATCCCCCGACGCGCCGATGGCACCCATCTGACCCGAGCGGGACCAGATGAGCGCCATCGACAGGAGCTCCCGAGGCAGCTACTGACGCTACGAGCAGCCGCTGGTGGTGCCGCAGCTGGGGCAGGCGTGGCAGCTGCCGGCCCGCACCATGTGGACGCCGCACTGCATGCACATGGGCGAGTCGGGATGGGCCTGACCCTCGCCCTTGGGCGTGAGGTCGAGCAACGTCATGGCCGACTCCACCGAGGGCGGATCGGCGGGCAGCTCGGAACCCTGGCGGGTCTCGACGACGGTCTCCTCGACGCCCGGCAGCGTGGGTTGGGTGCGCTCGGCGGTGGTGAGGATGCCGATCTCGGCCCGCTCCTCGAGCGACAGGTACATGACCGCCAGCTTGCGGAACAGGTAGTCCATCAGCGAGTTGGCGATGCGGATGTCCGGGTCGTCGGTCATGCCGGCCGGCTCGAAGCGCATGCCGGTGAAGGCCTCGACGAAGCTGCGCAGCGGCACTCCGTACTGGAGGCCGTGGCTGACCGAGATGGCGAAGGCATCCATGATGCCGGCGAGCGTGGAGCCCTGCTTGGACACCCGCACGAAGATCTCGCCGGGGCGGCCGTCCTCGTACTCGCCGACGGTGACGAAGCCCTTGCAGTCGGCCACCCGGAACTCGAAGGTCTTCGAGTTGCGCGACCGCGGGAGCTTCTGGCGGACCGGCTCGTAGATGACCTTCTCGACGATCTTCTCGACGATCTCGGTGGCCGCCGCGGCGTCGGCGTCGCCGCCCTGGAACCCGTTGTCGCCCTTCTTGAGGGTGGCCAACGGCTGCGCGACCTTGCAGTTGTCACGGTAGATGGCGACGGCCTTGAGGCCCATCTGCCAGGCATCGATGTGGAGCTGCTCGATGTCTTCGACGGTGGCCTCCTCGGGGAGGTTGACCGTCTTGGAGATGGCACCCGAGATGAAGGGCTGCACCGCGGCCATCATCTTGACGTGGCCGAGGTAGTGGATGGTGTTGTCGCCCATGGAGCAGGCGAACACGTCGAGGTGGTCGGCCCGCAGGTCGGGTGAGCCGACGATGGACTTGTGCTCGTCGATGTAGGCGATGATGCGGTCGATCTCGGCCGTGCTGTAGCCGAGCTTGACGAGCGCCCGCGGGATGGTCTGGTTGACGATCGACATCGTGCCGCCACCCACCAGCTTCTTGAGCTTGACCAGGCCGAGGTCGGGCTCGATGCCCGTGGTGTCGCAGTCCATCATCAAGCCGATGGTGCCGGTGGGGGCGAGCACCGACGCCTGCGAGTTGCGCACGCCGTTGACCGCTGCGATCTCGCACGCTTCGTCCCACGCCTGCTGCGCGGCCGAGAGCAGCGCCATGGGGACCTGCTCTTCGTTGATGTCAGCCGCCGCGGCGCGGTGCTGGTCGAGTACGCGCAGCATGTGCTCCTCGTTGTCGGCGTAGCCGGCGAACGGACCCATGCGGCTGGCCGTGCGGGCCGACGTGGCGTAGGCGTGACCGGTCATGAGCGAGGTGACCGCCGCGGCCCAGGCCCGACCCTCGTCGGAGTCGTAGGCGAGGCCGAGGGCCATGAGCATGGCGCCGATGTTGGCGTAGCCGAGGCCGAGCTGGCGGAACGTGCGGGAGTTCTCGGCGATGGGCTCGGTCGGGTAGTCGGCGTTGCCGACCAGGATCT
>CAZALT010000323.1:0-2293 GCA_964485515.1 uncultured Rhabdothermincola sp.
AGGACATCACCAAGATCGTCGAGCGGGTGTTCAAGAAGCAGAAGGGCATCACCATCCGCACCGGTGTGGCCGTCGCCGGCCACACGCCGGGCGACAAGGGCACCACGGTCGCCTTCGGCGACGGCGAGACCATCGACACCGACCTCGTGGTCGTGTCGGTCGGCCGTCGTCCGTTGTCGGACAACCTCGGCCTCGAAGGGACCGCGGTGGCGGTCAGCGAGCGCGGCCACATCGTGGTCGACGAGCACTGCCGCACCGCCGAGCCCGGCGTCTACGCCGTGGGCGATGTCATCGCCACGCCGGCGCTGGCCCACGTCGGCTTCGCCGAGGGCATCCTCGTCATCAAGGACCTCCTCGGCGAGGAACCGCTTCCCGTCGACTACGGCGCCGTGCCGTGGTGCATCTACTGCGATCCCGAGGTGGCCTTCGCTGGCTACACCGAGGCGTCGGCCAAGGAAGCCGGCTTCGACGTCATCGTGTCGAAGCACCGCTTCGTCGGCAACAGCCGGGCCATCGTGCTCGGCCAGACCGACGGCATGGTCAAGGTCATCGCCGAGCGCAAGGCCGACGGAACCGGCGGTCGCATCCTCGGCGTGCACATGGTGGGTCCGTGGGTCACCGAGCAGCTCGGTATGGCCTATCTCGCCGTCAACTGGGAAGCCACCGCCGAGGAGATCTCCCAGTTCCTCCAGCCCCACCCCAGCCTCAGCGAGCTGTTCGGCGAGAGCGTCCTGGCGCTCACCGGCCGGTCTCTGCACGGTTGATCCGGCAGCTCCGTAGAACTCGTCCCACACCCCGAAGACCTCTCCTCCACCCGGCCTCCCACCCCGTTAGGAAACGAATCTCGCATGGCAGACATCCAGTTGCCCCAGCTCGGTGAGTCGGTCACCGAAGGCACCATCACCAAGTGGTTCAAGCAGGTCGGCGACCAGATCGCCGAGGACGAGGTGCTCTTCGAGGTCTCGACCGACAAGGTCGACTCCGAGGTCCCCTCGCCGGTGTCGGGCTACATCACCGAGCTGAAGGTGGAGGAAGGCGACACCGTCGACGTCGGCACGGTCATCGCCGTGGTCGGCGACTCGGCTCCCGACGGCGGCTCGGCTCCTGCTCCCGCGGCCGAGGAAGCACCCGTGGCCGCCCCGGAGCCGGCTCCGGCCGCCGCTCCTGCGCCTGCGCCTGCTCCCGCTCCCGCCGCACCGGCTCCCTCGCCCTCGGCGGCTCCGACGCCGGGCGCCGGTGTGCTCATGTCGCCGGTCGTGCGCTCCCTGGTGAGCGAGTACGGCGTCGACATCTCCGCCATCACGCCCACGGGCGCCGGCGGTCGCATCACGCGCGCCGACGTCGAGAACGCCATCAAGAACGGCGTCGCCCAGTCCCGCTCCGGCGGGTCCGCCCCCGCTGCCCCCGCGGGCCGTCCCCCCGCGGCCGCCGTGGCGCCCACGGCTCCGGCCGGTCCACGCCCGGCACCCGCCCCGCGCTCGGGCACGGGCGACACCTCCGAGCCGTTCAGCAACGTCCGTCGCCTCACGGGTGACCACATGGTCGGCTCCAAGGCCACGTCGCCGCACGCGTACACGATCGTCGAGGTCGACTACGAGAACGTCGAGCGGGTCCGCCAGGCACACCGCGAGACGTGGAAGGCGGAGGAGGGCTTCAGCCTCACCTACCTGCCGTTCATCTCCCGTGCGGTGATCGATGCGCTGCGCAGCTTCCCGCACATCAACGCCAGCGTCGGCGACGGTGAGCTCGTCGTGCACAACTACGTCAACCTCGCCTACGCCGTCGACCTCAACTTCGACGGGCTGCTGGCCCCCGTCGTCCACGAGGCCGACGACCTCCGCTTCCGTGCCGTGGCCCGCACCATCAACGACCTGGCCGGCAAGGCCCGCAGCAAGAAGCTGTCGGTCGACGACATCACCGGCGGCACCTTCACCATCTCCAACTCGGGCTCGTTCGGCACCTACATGGTCCTGCCGATCATCAACCAGCCCCAGGTGGCGATCCTCTCCACCGACGGCGTGGCCCGCAAGCCGGTGGTCGTCACCGCGGCCGACGGATCCGAAGCCATCGCCATCCACTCGGTGGGTCTGCTCGGCATGAGCTGGGATCACCGGGCCTTCGACGGTGCGTACGCCGCGGCGTTCCTGCGTGAGGTCAAGGAGATCCTCGAGACGCGCGACTGGGAGCAGGAGCTCTGACATCGCCCGAGTCGGCGCGTCAGGCTGACGCCACGCTGCGCATCCGGTGGCTCGGCACCGTCGACTACCGGGACGCGCACGCCCTCCAGCAGGCG
>CAZALT010000324.1:0-2286 GCA_964485515.1 uncultured Rhabdothermincola sp.
CGTGCTCGCACCACGGGCGCACGCCGCCCTGTGCCGACGCACTGATCGCGGCGGGCGTCGCCCGGGTGGTCGTCGGCGTCGAGGACCCCGACCCCCAGGTGTCTGGTCAGGGCATAGCGAAGCTGCGCGCCGCGGGCATCGAGGTGCTCGTCGGGGTCGGTGCCGACGAGGTCGTCGCCCAGCTCGCGCCCTACCTCCACCATCGCCGCACCGGTCGCCCCTACGTCGTGCTCAAGCTGGCCGCGACGCTCGATGGCCGCATCGCGGCGCCCGACGGCACCAGCCAGTGGATCACGGGCCCCGAGGCACGGGCCGACGCCCACCGTCTGCGGGCCGACTGCGACGCGATCCTCGTCGGCGCCGGCACGGTCCGGGCTGACGATCCGTCCCTCACGGTCCGTCTGCCCGCCGGCGAGACCGACGGGGTCGAGCCCCGCAGATTCGTCCTCGGCGACATCCCCACCGGGGCGAAGGTCGCACCGGCCACGTCGCTCCGTGGCGAGCTCTCCGAGATCCTCGACCGCCTCGGCGACGAAGGCGTCGTGCAGCTGCTCGTGGAGGGGGGCGCCACCGTGGCCCACGACTTCCACGCCGCCGGGCTCGTGGACCGCTACGTGCTGTACCTCGCCCCCGCCCTGTTCGGCGGCGACGACGCCCGACCCGCGCTGGCCGGACCAGGCGTCCCGACCATCGCCGAGCTGTGGCGGGGCCGAATTGTCTCCCTGGGCCGTCTGGGTGACGATCTACGCATCGATCTGCTGCCCACCGCGGCGAACCAGCCGATCGGCGATCCCACGTCCATCCAGGAGCGTTGACATGTTCACCGGCATCGTCGAGGAGCTCGGCACCATCCAGTCCCGGCACGACACCCGGCTGCGCATCGGCGCCACCGCCGTGCTCGACGGCGTGAAGCTGGGTGACTCGACCGCCGTCAACGGTTGCTGCCTGACCGTGGTCGCCTTCGGCGACGACTGGTGGGAGGCCGACGTGAGCGACGAGACCTGGGCCCGCACCAACCTGGGTTCGCTCCAGCCCGGCGATCCCGTCAACCTCGAACGGCCGGTGCGTCTCGCCGACCGGCTCGGGGGCCACCTCGTGCAGGGCCACGTCGACGGCGTCGGCCACATCGTCGACGCCGTGCCCGACCTGCGCGTCCAGGTCCCCGCCGGGATGTCGAGGTACCTCGTGGAGAAGGGATCCATCACCGTCGACGGCGTGAGCCTCACCGTGGTGGACGCCCTCGACGACGCCTTCACGGTGGCGGTGATCCCGCACACCGCGGCGGTCACCACCCTTGGTTCCAAGGGTCCAGGCGATCCGGTCAACCTCGAGGTCGACGTCATGGCGAAGTACGCCGAGCGGCTCCTGGCCGCACAGCTCGCCGATCCGGCCGGCGCCGACGACCCGTGAACCGCTCGCCGGCGTGGCCTGAGCGCTTCTCGACTTCGTTCGCGGGCGCGGTCTTCGGCCATGATGCAGGGGCGTCAAGTCCGCCCTCTCGGTGCGGCGACAACCCCCCTTCGGTCACGAGGTGACCCCCATGAGCACGTCCAGTCCGAGCAACGCCACGCCCGACCACGGCGAGTCCGATCGCACGAGCTACGCCGCGGCGTTCGCCACCATCCCCGATGCGGTCGCGGCGATCTCCCGCGGCGAGATCGTGGTCGTCGTCGACGACGAGGACCGCGAGAACGAAGGCGACCTCATCATGGCGGCCGAGGCCGCCAGCGCCGAGACGATCGCCTTCTTCGTGCGCTACACCTCTGGCGTCATCTGCACGCCGCTCACCGGCGAGCGCCTCGACTCGCTCGACATCCCGCTCATGGTTCGTGACACGGCGAACACCGAAGGTCAGCGCACGGCGTTCACCTACAGCGTCGACTACCGCCACGGCACGAGCACCGGCATCTCCGCTGCCGATCGGGCGGCCACCATCCAGTCGCTGATCTCGCCGTCGACGCGGCCCGGCGACCTCGCTCGTCCCGGTCACATCTTCCCGCTGCGCTATGCCGACGGCGGTGTGCTCAAGCGGGCCGGCCACACCGAAGCCGCAGTCGACCTCGCCCGCATGGCGGGCATGTACCCCGCGGGGGTGCTGTGCGAGATCGTCAACGACGACGGCACCATGGCCCGCGTGCCCGACCTCGTGAAGTTCTGCGAGGAGCACGACCTCCTCCTCATCTCCATCGCCGAGCTCATCCGCTACCGCCGCCAGAACGAGAAGCTCGTCAAGCGGGTGTCCGAGGCCCGGATCCCCACCGAGTGGGGCGACTTCACCTGCTACGT
>CAZALT010000325.1:0-2252 GCA_964485515.1 uncultured Rhabdothermincola sp.
TCCGGTGGCGCGCACGGCTGCCGTTGTCGGAACGACGGCGGTAGTTGCCCACGGGGTCCGTCGCCGCGGCGATCGACGCGATGATCGTCGTGACGACCGCCGCGATCGACGCGACGACCGTCGCTGAGCGAGCGCCTCGACCGCCCCGGGCGGTGACTCGCGCATCGCGCGCACCGACAGTTCGCCGTTGGTGAGCCGTCGATACACGTCGAGCGCTGCCGCCTTGCTGTGCGATATCGGCGAACGCGGCCCGGACTACGCCCCAACCTCCTCGGGCTGGCACATCACGGCTCGCTACCTGCGGGCATCCACGACGACATCGTCACGATGGCGCACCCAGAGCGCCTCGAGCGGCGAAGCCGGTCCATAGCGCGGGCCGCCGGTCGCATCTCCAACAAGGGCATCGCTGGCGTGGGTACGCAAGTCGCCGCACGCATCGGCGCCATCTTCGCCGAGGACAGATGTCGTCATCACGCCCGCCACTGCGGTCGGGCCGCCACGTGTCGCCTCACTCACCCGTCGCGGGACATCCAGCGCAAACGATGAAGCGCTCACCGTTCCAGGCCATCTTCAACGCCGCACCACCACGTCGACGCGCTTGTATCGCACGAGACCGGACAACCCGCCGCGGTCGTGTCATGAGCATCGACGCCACCAATCTGCCGACATCGATTCAGCTCGTCGGACGACCTTGCGACGAAGCACACGCCTCGCCGGCCCTCAGCACTCAGATTGAATCGGCGCGGCCATGGACTCTTCACCCGGCCCCGATCTCGTGAGCACCACCGAGCTCACCCACCTACCGGGCTCGCCTGACTGGCGCACTGGAACACCCAGTCGCCCGTGAGTTTCGATGAGCAGAAGCCGCGGGTCGGGTGATCGTCCACACCCGGAGTGTCGTGCGTGTGCGATCCTTGCCCTCGACGGCCGCGTTGACCGACGATCGACGTCGTCGACGTGGACCGGTGAGCGAGGTGATGTGGTATGGGTCGACTGGGAGTCAGGCTGCTGGTGGGATGCGCGATCGGTGCCGCGACCGTGACCGCCGGGTCGACGCCCGCCGTCCACGCCACCGTCGTCGTCACAGCCATCGAGCTGTCAACGCCGAGTGACAGCGAGCCCGGCGGGCCCGCGACGTCGAACCCGGATGACCGTGACGACAGTCAGGTGGTCGAAGCCACGCTGCCTGGCTCGAGCGAGACCGACGAGGCTGTCGCGGAGGACGATGACAGTGAGACCCTCGCCATCATCGCGTTGGTCGTCGCGGGGATCGGACTCGTGGTCGCGGTAGCCGCTGTCATGCTCGCCCGCCGCCCGCACCCGCCGAATGCCGGTCCGAACTGATCACGCACGGTGCCGACGCGTTGTACAACCGTCGCCCACGACGCGCAGGGTTCAACACGAGGCAACGAACGACCGTTGGCGTCGCTACTCGACGGCGGTGAGTGCAATCGCACCCAGCCCGTTCGACTGCGGGTGCCGCGCCGGTGGGCGGGCGCACGGCGGGGCGAGCCGAGCGGGTCATCCGCCCATGTCATCCGGCCTCGACGGCTGCTGTGCGGACTGGAGGACGCTGGAACCGGGTGGCCGTCCGTACACACCTGAGGGCGACGTCGTCGAGGCCGTCACCTCCGAAACCGGCGGCCGAACGCTCAAGGTGTACGCAGCGACGGGCAGATCGTGGAAGAGGACATCCCTGCTGCCGACGCGACGAACGCCCCCACCTGCACCGTGTCGACCTGAGACGCGGCCCCGGCTCGAGTCGACCCCCATGAACAGGCAGGTGAGGCAGGCGGCGCATTCGACTCAGGTTTGACCAGAGACCCGATCAGTTGGCCGACCTCTTGCGTTCGCCGTCGAACTCGGTGCAGCGACGAACGCCGTGACCGAGCCCGTCTATGTCGTGCAGGAGCGGCTCACTTCGGTCGGCCATGCGTACGGTGACTCATCGCGATGGTCAGTGCCTTCCCGACGTACCTGCTGGTGACGATGGCACGAGGGGAGCCGGCGACGACCGAGTCGGCGAGCATTCTCAACGGCTCCCCCACGGCTCGACCAGATCGCTGCGCTCGACCGATCTGCTCCGGCAGGCAGAGCGAGGCGACATCCGATCTGCCGACGGGCTGCGCCCCCTGGAGGAGATCCGCGCCCTGCGTCCCGGTTTCGGGCGGTCAACGGAGCATCGCGGGGGCTGCTTCGTGCTGGCCATGGGGATCTGCCTCGTGCTGCACCCGGCCCTTGGGTGGTGGCCG
>CAZALT010000326.1:0-2215 GCA_964485515.1 uncultured Rhabdothermincola sp.
TCAGGGCACGCTGAAATCAATACAGGCGAGCGGTCAACTGGCGCCGGAAGTCGGCCGTCCGTGGATCCTCAGGGCCGAGGAGCTCGAGCAGGTCGAGGAACTCCCGGCGGGCGTCGGCATCGTCTTTGACCCGGTCGAGCAGGTCGGCGACGGTCGCGTCGACGTCGCCGGCGAGGATCTCGTCGCCACCTCGGGCCAGAGCGGCGATCCGCTTCGACTCGTGTGATTCGGGGACCCGATCGAGGAGACTGAGCGCCTCGTCGGCCTCACCCTTGGCCACCAGGACCTCGGCGAGGCCGAGGATGGCGCGCTCGTTCGGCGGATCCAGCTCGAGCGCGGCCCGGAACGACTCTTCCGTGCCGGCGGCGACGAGCTGGTTGACCTCGGACTGCTTCTCGGTGGGTAGCAGGCGATCCACGAACTCGGAAACCGCATCCTTGCCCTGCGCCCCGACGAACCCGTCGACGACCTTGCCGTCCTTGAGCGCGTACACGGCGGGGATGCTCTGCACCTGGAACGCCTGGGACACCTGAGGGTTCTCGTCGACGTTGACCTTGACGAGCACGACGTCGCCGTCGGTGGCGTCGACCACCTCGTCGAGGATCGGACCCAGGGTCCGGCACGGCCCGCACCACGGGGCCCACAGGTCCACGACGACGGGGGTGGTGGCCGATCGGTTCACGACCTCGGCCTCGAAGGATGCGTCTGTCACGTCGATGCTCACGGCGTAGAGCCTAGAGGCCCCCTCCTCTTGCGCCACACGGCAGGATCGGGGCGCCAGCGGGACTACCGTGGCCCCCCAACGCGATCCGGTCCCGCACTGTTCGCTGTCCGCCCCCCGATCGGGAGCTCCGATGTCCAACCTGTTCGAGCTGATCGAACGCCCTGCAGTCGAAGAACCCGTGTTCCTCGTCGCGCTCGATGGGTGGATCGACGCCGGCCTGGGGGCGTCCCAGGCGCTCTCGACCGTCCTCGAGACCGCCGAGATGACCACCGTCGCCACCTTCGACACCGACACGTTGCTCGACCACCGTGCCCGCCGACCCACGGTGCTGATCGACAACGGCGTGAACGCCGGGCTCACGTGGCCCACCCTCGAGCTGCGCATGGCCATCGACAAGGCCGGCCAGGAGTTCCTCCTCCTCATGGGCGCCGAGCCCGACCACCAGTGGCGGGCCTTCTCCAAGGCGGCCGTCGACCTGGCCCTCGAGTTCGGTTCCCGCATCGTCGTCGGCCTCGGGGCCTATCCCGCTCCGACCCCCCACACGCGGCCGGTGCGGGTCGTGTCCAACGCCACCAACCGCGATCTCGCCGACCTCGTCGGCCACCTGCCGGGCAGCGTCGAGGTCCCGGCCGGCGTGCAGGCAGCTATCGAGCGCCGGTGCGCCGACGAGGGCATCCCCGCCGTCGGGCTGTGGGCGCAGGTCCCGCACTACGCCGCGGCGATGCCCTATCCCGCCGCTGCGCTCGCCCTCCTCGAATCGCTGCACCGGGTCACCGGTCTCACCTTCGACCTCGACGACCTCACCCAGGAGTCCACCGACGGCATCGATCGTCTCGACGTGCTGGTGGAGAACAACCCCGAGCACGTCGAGATGGTTCGCCAACTCGAGCTCCACGTCGACACATCGCCGACCGGGTTGGTGGACGAGAGCGAGATGTCAGTCGACGACGTCGATCTCCCCACGGGCGACGAGCTCGCCGAGGAGTTCCAGCAGTTCCTCCGCGACCAGGAGCCGTGACGCGAGGTCCCCTCCCGCTCGGGGCGTGAGGACCTTCGTCAGAGGACGAAGTTCACCAGCTTCGGCGGCCGAGCGATCACCTTGCGGGGCTCGACTCCGTCGAGGTTGGCCCGCACCTTCTCCGACGAGCGGGCCGACGAGATGGCGTCGTCCTCGGAGATGCCGGCGTCGACCTCGATGCGGTCGCGGACCTTGCCGTTGACCTGCACGACCATGGTGACGGTGTCGACCGTGAGCTTCGCGGGGTCGGCGACGGGCCACGCCTCGGCGTGGACGTGAGCGCCGTCGTGACGGGTCGACCACAGCTCGGCGGTGGCGTGCGGAGCCATGGGAGCGAGCAGCAAGACCATGGTGTCGACCGCGAAGGCAAGCGTCTCGGCGCGCGGGCCCTCGTCAGACTGCACGTACTTGTAGAGCACGTTGTTGTGCTCCATGAACGCGGCGACCGACGTGTTGTACGACCAGCGCTCGAA
>CAZALT010000327.1:0-2193 GCA_964485515.1 uncultured Rhabdothermincola sp.
TCGGTGAACCCCGATGCGCCCGTCATCTGCTGCACGGCCGAGATCCTGGCCAACATGGCCCTGCGAGACGGTGCGGCTGCCCACGTCGACCAGGTGGTGATGGACGAGTTCCACTACTACGGCGACCCCGACCGCGGGTGGGCCTGGCAGGTGCCACTGCTCGAGCTGCCCGACGTCCAGTTCATCTTGATGTCCGCCACCCTCGGTGACACCCGGCGACTCGAAGCCGAGCTGACCCGACGCACCGGACGACCCACCGCCGTTGTTCGCTCCGCCACGCGGCCGGTGCCGCTCGACTACGACTACGTGCACACCCCGGTGCACGTGACCATCGAGAACATCCTCGAACGGGGTGGCGGCCCGGTCTACGTCGTGCACGCCACCCAGGCCTCCGCTCTGGAGCGCGCCCAGGCCCTCATGAGCATCAACGTGGCGACGAAGGAGGAGAAGGCGGCCATCGCCACGGAGATCGCCCACTTCCGGTTCACCAGCGCGTTCGGCAAGACGCTGTCGCGCTTCGTGCGCCACGGCATCGGCGTCCACCACGCCGGCATGCTCCCCAAGTACCGGCTGCTCGTCGAACGCCTGGCCCAGGACGGCCACCTCAAGGTCATCTGCGGCACCGACACGCTGGGCGTCGGCATCAACGTCCCCATCCGCACGGTGCTGTTCACCCAGCTCGGCAAGTACGACGGAACGGTGAGCCGGCTGCTCAGCGCCCGGGAGTTCCACCAGATCGCCGGCCGGGCGGGACGGGCCGGTTACGACGCCGAGGGCAGCGTCGTCGTGCAGGCGCCCGCGCACGAGATCGAGAACGCGCACGCCATCACGAAGGCGGGCGACGACGCCAAGAAGAAGCGCAAGATCGTGAAGTCCAAGCCGCCCCGCGGCTACGTGCCGTGGAACGAGGACATCTACAACCGCATCGTCGCCGCGCCCCCCGAGGCACTGACGTCGAGCTTCACCGTCAGCAACTCGATGCTGCTCAACGTGCTCGACCGCCCGGGCGACGGCTGCGCCGCGCTGCGCAAGCTGCTCACCGACAACGACGAGCCCCGCGGCCGGCAGCGACGCCACATCAAGCGGGCCATCTCCATGTACCGGTCGCTGGCGGCCGCCGGCGCGCTGGAACGGCTGGACGAGCCCGACGAGAAGGGCCGGCTCGTCCGGGTGACCGTGCAGCTCCAGCGCGACTTCGCCCTCAACCAGCCGCTCAGCCCGTTCGTGCTCGAAGCCATCCCCCGCCTCGACGTCGACTCGCCCACCCACGCCCTCGACGTGTTGAGCATCGTCGAGGCGACGCTCGACGATCCGGGCGTCATCCTGCGGGCCCAGCTCAACCACCTCAAGGGCGAGGTCGTGGCGCAGCTCAAGTCGGAAGGGGTCGAGTACGAGGAGCGCATGGCCGAGCTCGACAAGCTCGAGTACCCCAAGCCACTGCGGGACTTCACCTACGACCTCTTCGACGCCTATCGGCTGCACCACCCCTGGGTCGCCGACCACAACATCAGCCCCAAGTCGATCGCCCGCGACCTGTTCGAGCGGGCCATGGGGTTCAACGACTACGTGGCGTTCTACGGCATCGCCCGCTCCGAGGGGCTGCTGCTGCGCTACCTGTCCGACGCCTACAAGGGGCTGCGCCAGTCGGTGCCCGAGGACGACAAGAGCGACGAGATGCTCGACCTCATCGAGTGGCTGCACGAGCTGGTGCGCCAGGTCGACTCGAGCCTGCTCGACGAGTGGGAGCGCATGAAGCTCCCGGTCGACGAGCTCGTCGCCGAGGCCGCCGTCGACGACGGTCGGGTTCCGCTCGACGAGGCCCCGCCACCCGTGACCGCCAACACCCGGGCGTTCCGCGTGATGGTGCGCAACGCCTGCTTCCGCTACGTCGAGCTGCTCGCCACCCGCCAGTGGTCGGACCTCGGCGAGCTCGACGACTCGCCGCCGAGCTCGCCCGACGCGTGGACCACCGAGCGCTGGTTCGAGACGATGAAGCCGTACTTCGAGGAGTTCCCCCAGGTGCAGGCCGGACCCGACGCCCGCGGCGCCGCGCTGTTCCAGGTCGAGGAGGGCCCGACCACGTGGAAGGTGCGTCAGGTGATCGACGACCCCGACGAGCACCGCGAGTGGGCGATCATCTTCGACGTCGACCTCGCCGCCTCCGACGAGGCCGGCGTCGCCGTCGTCCGCCCC
>CAZALT010000328.1:0-2185 GCA_964485515.1 uncultured Rhabdothermincola sp.
GAGAGGGCGGCCCGCCGTGAGCGCCACCGAGGTGATGTGCGTCGGACGGCCGGGTTCGAGATCGGCGATCAACAGCCGCTTGGCCTCGCCTTCCTCGCCGTAGTCGACCTGCAGGATCGATCCCGCGTAGCGGCCACGTCCTGCCACATCCTGTGGCACGTGGATGTGCCCGAAGGCGAGGTATCCGTAGCGCGGGTCGAACGTGGCCGGGTCGGTGGCGTAGTCCTCGGAGATGTGGATGAGCTTCTCCGACGAGGTGCGCGCCCCGCGCACCAGCACGTGCGACGCGAACACGGCGACGTCTTTCGCCGGGTCGAAGTCGGTGAAGCACACGTTTGCGTAGGCCTCGACGATCTTGCGGAGCCCGTCCGCGTACTTGGCGTTGGTGTCGACCAGATCGGCGAAGTCGCGCAGGACCCGGTTCTGATGGATGAAGGGAAGCGCGACGAGACGGACCCCACCTCCGGTTCGTGTCGGGTAGCGGGTGACGGCGCCAGTCTCGGGTTGCTCAGGCCTGGCGTGGATCCGGATGGGATGGATGGTGGTGGCCCGGTGGTCGAACGATCCGAGCGCAACGGCATCCGCGGTGTCGTCCTCGAGCGCGACGGCGAGCACCTCGAGGGTGACCGGCGAGTCGTGGTTGCCGGCGAGCAGCGCCACCGGTGCGATCTCGGCCAAGGCCCGCAACGACCGGATGGCGAGACCGAAGTCGGCCATGGCGGGACGGTGCACGTCGAACAGGTCACCGGTGTGGACGATCAGATCTGGCTCGGACTGCCGGGCGATCTCGACGATCTCGGCGATAACTGCCCGATGGTCATCCGCGCGCGAATGACCTCGGACGGAGACCCCCAGGTGCCAGTCGCTGGTGTGCAGAATCCGAACCCCGCCGTCGGGACGCTGCGGGATCGATGCCGGCACCGGGCTCACATGCCCTCCAGCAGGTCACGGGCATCGGCGTCGTCGTCGGGCGAACCGAGAACCTCGGAGACCCGGGTGGCGTAGGGCGGGAACGGGAACCGGATGGGCACCGGTGCGGGAAGCAACGGCTGCGAGGTGATCATGGTGCCCGGAGCGATGGTCTGGGCCCGCATGCGCATGACGGGCGGCAGGAAGCCGAGCTCAGCGGCTTCGGCGGACTTGATCTGGCCGACGGCTTCGAGCGCCGCATTGTTGGTGATGTCTCGGTCGACACCTGAGGGGTTCTGCTGGGCCCCGATGAGGATGACCCCGAGGCTGCGGCCACGGGCTGCGATGTCGACGAGCAGCGCTTTGATAGGAGAGCCGCCCTGCCGGGGCGCGTACTTGTTGAGCTCGTCGAGCACGACGAAGGTCTTGCCGGGCGCGGTTGAGTCCTCGTGGTTCTTCCACACGGAAGCGAGCACTGCCGCCACCACGAAACGCTGCGCGTCGTCGTGCAGCGCATGGACGTCGACGACCGAGATCTGGCTCGACAGATCGACTTCGTCGAGCCCGGCGCGGACGAGGCGACGCAGGCGCGGGGTGGCCTTCCACAGGCGACGCACGAACGCCTGCCGGGTGCCGGCGTTGACGCCGCCGGTCCAGGTCGGGTCGAAGGTGGCAGCTGTGTCGTCCAGCACCTTGTCGGCGACGAAGGCGACGAGGTCGTCGAGGGTTTCAATCACGATGCCGTCACCGGCACCAACTGCCGCCTTCGTCCGCAAGGACCGTGCCGCTGATTCCCACGTCTGGCCCACGCTGTCGGGTTCGGTGAGCACTACCCGGCCGGTGGAGTCGGCGTCGAGCGGCGCACACCAGCGCAGGAGCTGGAGGCGGACGACCTGTTCGATGAACGACAGCTGTCCAGACTCGAGGTCGTCGAACACAAACTCGAGGAGGCCTTCCTCGATGAAGCGCCGGGGCGACCAGCCATAGGGGCTCGTCTCACCCAGGGCGCGAACGGAGATGTCGGGCACGGGCGCCGCTCCCGGGCCGGCGTCTTCAGCAGGAGCGAACACGTCGACGTCCTGGAAAGGGAGCGGATCGTCGATGCCGAGACAGGTCCACTGTCGCCGGGCCTCTTCGCCTACTTCACCTCCGCCGAGGAACACGTTGTTGTGCTTGTCGAGCAGACAGAGGTCGGAGCCCTTCACCGAGAACAGCAGGGCTCGGTCGTGCGCGTTGGCGCCACGGGCCCGCACGCCTCGCTCGGTCTCGAAGAGCA
>CAZALT010000329.1:0-2173 GCA_964485515.1 uncultured Rhabdothermincola sp.
AGACGTAGAGTCGCCGCCATGAGCACCGACCCCGCGTCCAGCCCGGCATCCGCGTCCAGCCCGGCATCCGCGTTCGGCACGGGCGACGCCCACGACTTCCTCGACATCGACGCCCTGCTGGCCGACGACGAGGTCCTCCTGCGCGACACCGTGCGCAGCTTCGTGCGCGACCGGATCCTGCCCGACGTGGGCGAGTGGTTCGACCAGGGCACGTTCCCCCGGGAGATGGCGCTCGAGATGGGCGCTCTCGGACTGCTCGGCATGCACCTCGAGGGCTACGGATGTGCCGGAACGAGCGCCGTCGCCTACGGCCTCGCGTGCACCGAGCTCGAAGCCGGCGACAGCGGCAGCCGCAGCTTCGTCTCGGTCCAGGGTTCGCTTGCCATGTTCCCCATCTGGAAGTTCGGATCAGAGGACCAGAAGCAGGAGTGGCTGCCGCGGATGGCGGCGGGCGAGGTGATCGGCTGCTTCGGCCTGACCGAGCCGGACTCCGGCAGCGATCCGTCGAGCATGCGGACCACCGCCCGGCGCAGCGGTCCGGGCGACGATGCCGACTGGACCCTCCACGGCACGAAGATGTGGATCACCAACGGCGGCATCGCCGACGTGGCGATCATCTGGGCCCGCCTCGTGGATGACCTCGGCGATGCCACGGGAGAGATCGGCGGGTTCGTCGTCCCCACGGACACACCCGGGTTCACCGCCAACGCCATCGACCGGAAGATCTCGCTCCGGGCGTCGGTCACCTCCGAGCTCGTCCTGTCCGGTGTGCGACTGCCCGCCTCGGCCCGCCTGCCGGAGGTCTCGTCCATGCGTGGCCCGCTGTCGTGCCTCAACGAGGCCCGCTTCGGCATCACCTTCGGCGCGGTCGGCGCCGGTCGGGCGTGCTACGAGGCGGCGCTCGACTACGCCCTGCACCGCGTGCAGTTCGGCGTCCCGATCGCCTCGTTCCAGCTCACCCAGCGCAAGCTCGTCGAGATGGCCGTGCGCGTCAACAAGGCGATGCTGCTCGCCCTCCACCTCGGGCGGATGAAGGACCTCGGCACGCTCAGCTCGGCCCAGGTCAGCTTCGGGAAGATGGACAACGTCCGCGAAGCCCTCTGGGTGGCCCGCGAGGCTCGGGGTGTGCTCGGCGCCAACGGCATCACCCTCGACTACCCGGTGATCCGACACATGAACAACCTGGAGTCGGTGATCACCTACGAGGGCACCAACGAGGTGCACACCCTCGTGCTGGGCCAGGCCATCACCGGGATCAGCGCCTTCACGACCAGTTGAGACGACCCTCGCGACCTGCCTTTTCGTGCCGAAGACGTGACGTACGACACGCGTGGGCCTTTCGGCCTAGAATAGGTCTTCAGACCTAGAAGAATTCGGTCGATGAGGAGTACATGAGCATGACCCACACCGTGTCGCTCGATCAGATCGATCTCGTTCTCGGGAACCTCCCCACGACCCACATCGTCGGTTCCGCCGCCGCATCCCGGCTCGTGGTCGGACCCAACGGTGCCTTCGTCCTGCTCCCCGACGCCGTCGAGGAGCTCGCCCGCGACGCGGCAGCCAACCACCTCGCCGTCGCCACCCGCGAGACCCTCGCCGAGCACCTGCGCTGGGTCCCGTTCGTCGACGCCCTCCTGGTCACCGCCGAGGACCGCGAACCGCAAGCGCAGGCGACGGTGGTCACACTCGACCTCCTCAGCTTCGTGCTGCTCGACGGACCGCTCGTCATCGACCCCGACGCGTGCCGCACGGTGGGATCGCTCCTCCACGCCGGAACGTTCGCCGGCTGGGCCGCGGGGCTGCCCGTCGGCGATGGCAGTATCGACCTGTGCAGCCTGCCGGAACGCCTCCACCACTGACGGTCCTGTCCACCGACGGCGTCACCCTCGAGCTCCACGATCTCGGTGGATCCGGTCCGAACCTGCTGCTCACCCACGCCACCGGCTTCCACGGACTCGTGTGGCAACCCCTGTTCTCCCACCTCGACGGCTTCCACGGGTGGGCACCCGACCTGCGCGGGCACGGGAGCTCCACCGCTCCCGACACCGGAGACTTCGGCTGGGAGGGCTTCGGCCGTGACGTCCTCGCGATCGTCGACGCGCTCCAGACCGAGACGCACCAGACCGAGACGCACCAGACCGAGACGCACCAGACCGAGACGCACCAGACCGAG
>CAZALT010000330.1:0-2107 GCA_964485515.1 uncultured Rhabdothermincola sp.
AACGTCTACCGGTTCGAGCTCGGCTGATCGCTGCGCCGGGGCCGTGCTGCCGCCATGCCGGCTTCGTCGTGGGCGTGCGGGCAGGTGTTCCCTGCGGTGGTCTCCACCACGACGATCAGGTGGCCACATGCCAGGTCAGTTCGGGCGGCCGCGGGTCCATCGTCGATCGAATCGATGCGTTCGATGGAGGAGGCCCGCCCCGGGGGCAGGCCTCCTCCACGTGCCTACGGCGCCTACTCCTGCTTGCCCTTGCGGCTGATCAGGAACACTGCGGCAACGATGACGAGCACCACCAGACCGATCCCGACGAACACGATCGGGCTCATGCCCTCGTCGTCGTCCGCGGCTGCGGCCGGCGGCGGGGACTGCTCGGGCTCTTCCTGGCCTTCGAGCGCCGCGACGAGGGTGATCGCCTCGGGCCGGGCCTGGACCGCCTCCTGGTAGACCTCAGCGGTCTGGACGAAGATCTCGTCACCGGTGGCGGCCACGTCGTAGGTGCAGTTGTCGAGGGCCAGAGGGTCGGTGATCCCCGCGTCTGCGCAGGTGGTCTCGGCCTCTTCGACCGCCGTGGCGTCGAGGTCGGCCAGGGTCACGGGCAGCTCGGGTTCGAGCGGTGCCGGATCGGGCAGCGGCTCCTTGAACGGCGACTCGGCGCTGGTGACCCGCCAGCTGTCCGCGAACGAGACCAGTTGCTCGGCGGAGGCCGGGGGGGTGACCGCTTCGCCACCGCGGATCTGGATGTCGTTCGTCGCATCGCGGTCGAGGTTGCCGAGCACCCCCTCGTAGGTGAGGTTGCCGCCCAGGCGGGCGACGCCGATGTCGATGTGGGAGGTGCCGTACTGGACCACGCGGGCGCCGGTGTTGCCATCGGGCCAGATGATGGTGAAGTCGGGCCGGTCGACGTTGAACGTGCGCCTGATCGTGCCGCCGTTCGGCAGCGTGAGGTCCGAGGTGGGCAGCGGGGTGTCGACGCCGTTGAGCACGAGGTACTGCTCGGGCTTCACGCCGAACTCGAGGTCGTCGCCCGCCACCGAGAGGACGGCCGCGGTGTTGAGCGACACCTTCGGGTTGGATTCCGAAGACTCCTGGCGGGCCCAGACGAGGACGTCCCCCGTGGTGTCCTGGGTCAGGACGTACTCGCCGGTCACCTGGAAGTCGTACACGAGACCGTCGGGCGTGCTGATGTGGACATCGCCGAAGGTCGCGGGCACGATCGGGGCGTCGGTCGACTCCGAGGGTTCGTCCGTCGGCGCCTCGGCGACCTCGACGATCTCATCCGGGGTGAGCGCCTTGTCGTAGAAGCGGATGTCGTCGAGCGCCCCCTTGAACCACTGCGGGTCATCGTCGTTGTGACGGCCGAAGCGGAAGTTCGAGCCGTCGAACCCGACCGAGGTGTCGTAGGGCTGCTCGGCCACCAGCTTCGGTTCCTCGGTCTGAGAACCCACGTACAGCTTCATCTCGTCGTCGCTGTAGGTCACGAAGGCGTGCGTCCACGCACCCTCCTCGATCTTGACGCCGGTGTCCCAGAACGCATTGTGGTACTGGACGTCCAAGCTGCCATCCCGCGGGGTGTCGTCATCGTTGCCCGGGTCGTCGTAGCCGATGATCAGCGAGTGGCCGTACGCGCCGCTGGCGTCGCTGTCGACGATCGAGTGCTCATCGGAGATGTCATCGGCCCGGAACCACACCGAGAACGTGAGCGGGTTGATGTTGCTCACCTCGTTCGTCTGGATGTAGTCGTCGACGCCATCGAACAGGAGTGCGCCGTTGGCGTTGCCGTGGCGGTCCTCGGTGGGCACCGGGTTGCCGTAGGCCGTGCCCGCATCGGTGACCAGGCTCGCATCGCCGATCGAATCCTCGAGACTCCCGCCGTCGAGCGAATAGATCGAGATCGGGTCGAAGTCACCCGGACTGTCCTGAGCAACGGCAGATGGCCCCGCGATCACGAGTGAGGTCGTAAGGACCGCGCACGCGCCCGCGATCGTAAGAGCTCTTCGCATAGGTGGTACTTCCTCCGTGGCCGTCTTCCATCGACCACGGTTGTGGAAGTTGGATCGTCAGACCATACGGGTGGTGGGGTTCGCAAACAAGAAGGTCGTTCGCATCA
>CAZALT010000331.1:0-2095 GCA_964485515.1 uncultured Rhabdothermincola sp.
ACCGTCGAATCCCCCACCGGCGTAGAAACCACGATCGCCGTAGGCCGACCACCGCGGATCTGCCCACTTGGATCTCCTGACCCAGTTCCATCGCTGCCGGCACCGCCAGCTTGAGATGCAGACCCCAACGCTGAGACAAGCGTCAGGGCACCGACGACCATCAGTCGAAGTCGCACAGCATCCCTACTTCTTCCGTCTGCAAGAACTCGTGCCTCGAGACGCGCCACGTCTCACCAGAGCGGACGAACGACACAGCGATCTTCCGATCCCAGACCGCCGAGTTCAGCACCTCATCCGTTTCTCGTTGAACGACCAGCAGGTCATCCAGGACACAGGAGGTACCGACCGCAGAATCCCCATTGACCTGGACCGAGTCGAGCCGAAACCGAAAACGAGAGGGGGACGCCGGCCTCACTGCCTGATCAAAGGCCACCTTCTCCGCGAGGTCGTCCACCACGGCCGCGAGGGCCTCGCCGTCCATCACACCAGCCAGCGCTGGGTCATCCGGGTCCGGCGGGTCGCTCGCCGCCAACCATGCGTCCCAGTACGCCTCGTAAGCCGCCAGCACGGCCTCCTCATCCGACAGCTCAGCCGTGGTCGACGTCGTAGCCGGGGCCTCGGTCGTCGGCGGTGCGTCCGTCGCGCTCGTCCTGCTCGGCTCGTCCCCGGCGGCGTCGCCACCACCGCCGCAGCCGGCCGCTACGAGCAGCACCGCGCACACCAGGCCCGCCACACTCCGCCGCGACCCCGACCCCAAGCTCGTCTGCCCCACTCGCGCCTCCTCCGATCACGACACCGTGCTGGAACGGCATGACGTTAGAGACATCGACGTGCATGGACAAGAGGTTCTTGTCATAGCAGCAACACCGCGTGACAACACCACCACCCAGCGTGGAACCCAGTCGTGGAAACGGCCTCGTGCACCTCCGACTGAGGTCGTGACCAGCGCCGTTCTGAAGTCGACACCGCGCAATCGTCGACGCACCGTGGGGCTCACCACGCGCCGAGGGATTCCCCCACCCGGCAGGACGGTACGACGGCTCACCGCTGGCCGGGGACGGCCGCATCGCCAGCGAGTCGGGGGAGCACGGCAGAGGTCCCGCGCAACCCCATGCCCGCACCGGGCGAGCTGATCACTGGGCTTGGCTCGTAGCCCGTGATGCTCGACGACGCCGTACCATCGGCGGGGTGAGCCGCAACCCTCCTGCCATCCCGGCGGACACCGACCCCGAGGTGTGGCGGCTCCAGATGGCAGCCATCGCCAAGCGGTCGATCCCCGAGCGTCTCGACGAGTGGGCCCAGCTCAACCGGGGCATCGCCAAGATGAACGAGCAGGCCGTGCGCCGCCGCCACCCCCACTACACCGACCGCCAGGTGTTCTACGTACTCGTGCGCCAGGCCTACGGCGACGAGCTCGCCTTCGAGGTCTGGCCCGAAGCCGCCACCGTCGAGCTGTGATCGATCTCGCCCGGATCCTCCGTACCGTCGTCACCGCCCTCGAAGACGCTGACGTGGACTACGTCGTGGTGGGATCGACCGCCGCCGCCGCCTGGGGCGTGGCGAGGGCGACGCGCGACGTCGACCTGGTCGTGGTGCTCGACACCGACCAGCTGGACACCCTCCTCACCGCGCTGCACCAGGCCGACCTGTACGTACCCGTCGATCGAGCTCGAGAGGCGGCGCAGGCCGGCGGGACCTTCAACGTGCTCGATCCCGACACCGGAGGCAAGGTCGACCTCTTCGTGGCGGCGCACGACGATGCGTTCACCGCCTCCCGCCTCGCCCGTCGGATCCGGACCGAGGTGTTCGACGTGCCGTGCTGGGTGGCCAGCGCAGAAGACGTCGTCCTGGCCAAGCTCCGGTGGCGGCTGGAGTCCCGCTCCGAGGTGCAGTGGCGCGACTGCGTCGAGATCGCCGCCACCACGGATCTCGACGTCACCTACCTGCGGTCGTGGGCACGCGAGCTCGGCGTGAGCGAAGACCTCGACGAGCTCCTCGCTCCCGGCCTTGACTGACCCGCGCCTACCCAGCGTCGGCTACCCGAGCGTCGAGAAGTCGACCTGACCGGTGGTCATGGCGGCCTGGAAGCCGCCGT
>CAZALT010000332.1:0-2079 GCA_964485515.1 uncultured Rhabdothermincola sp.
AGTTGGCGACGGCCTCGCCGCCGCGCTCGGTGATGATGTCGACGGTGAGGTCGGCGTCTTTGCCCTGGCCCTCGCCCTTGACGGACACGCCGAGGTCGTTGACCACGACCTTGGCGCCGTGCTTGGCCAGCTCCAGCGCGTGGCCGCGGCCGATGCCGTGGCCGGCTCCCGTGACGATCGCAACCTTGCCGTCGAGCATGCCCATGGGTCTTCGTGCCTCCGCGTCGTGAGATCTGGCCCCGCCGTTCCTGACGGGTCGTCAGATCTTAGGAGCCGCCTCCAGGCAGGTCCGCATCCGCGGCACCGCCCGCATCCGGCCATCGCTCTCGGCGTCGCTGCACGGATCGCCCGGTCAGTTCTCGATCGGCTCGCCGATGACCTCAAAGCTCTCGGATCCGCTCGCCCCGCCCGTCGCCGAGTCCGGGCACGACACCGAGGCGCCGTCGTCCGCCCAGAGGCCGTCGATCTCATTCGCCTGCTCGGTCCGGATGACGAGGCCGTCCTCGTCGAGCCAACCCCACAGGATCGCGGTCTCGCTCTCGTCGAGCACCACCGCATCGTCGTGATCGTCGAGGCCGGCGAGGACATCATCAGGGTCTTCGACGCCTTCTTCCTCCTCGGCGTCGGTGCTCCCGTCCGATCCGATCGCGTTGCCGACCCTCTGGAACTTGGCCTGTGCGGAACACGCCCACGTCGGGGGGAGGTCCGGACAGGTCTTCGCCGCCCAGCGCATGGCTTCGTCGACCACGCGGTACAGCTCCAACGCGTCGGCGTCGTCCATCGGCGCCTCGCCGGCCAGCTCGGCCTCGACGGCGTCGATGAGCGCGCCCCACCGCTCCGCCAGATCAGCCGGAAGCTCATCGCCGATGGAACGGGAGAGCGCCATCTCCTCCTCCTGGGTCATCGACTCGGGACCAGGAGGCGGATCGCCGCCGTCCTCCTCGGACAGGCTGACCGGCGGGACCAGGTAGTCGCCGAGCAGCCCGCAGTCAGGCCCGTCTGCCGCCACCCGGTCGGCCTCGGCCACGGTCGTCGTGGTGCCTGGAGCGCCATCGCCCTTCGAGGTCGAGGCCGGGTCGTCGAGCCCGGAGATGTCGACCTTCCCCGCGTCGCCGTCCGAGGATCCGCAGGCACCGAGCACGAGCGTGATCACCGCCACCGCCCCCGCCGCGACCTGTGCTCCGACGTGCTGCTTCGACCGACCGCTCCGCCGTGTGCCCATCGGTCTCCATCGGCCACAACCCGCAGAGCTGAAGACGATCGGCCAGGATCCGCAGCGTGGGCCGTCCCCGCACGTCGAACCCGGCGTGCGGGGACGGCCAGCCAATGGATGGCGGATCCGCCGCAGAGCGCTCGTATCGTCGGTCGGATGGCCGATCCTGCGCCGCACCTCGCGATCCCGCTGTCCGACGATCCTCCGCTCCGCGACCTCTGGCGGTTCGCCAAGCCCCACCGGGCGAAGGTGTTCTTCGCCTCCACGTTCTCCGTGCTCAACAAGGCGTTCGACGTGGCCCCGGAGCTCCTCATCGGCGCCGCCGTGGACGTGGTGGCCCAGGGCGACGACTCGCTCGTCGCCACCGTGTTCGGCGTCGACGACAAGTTCAGCCAGCTCAGCATCCTCGTGGTGCTCACCGTGGTGATCTGGATCTTCGAGAGCATCACCGAGTACGTGGCCGTCGTGACGTGGCGGAACCTCGCCCAGACGGTGGAGCACGAGGCCCGGATGGATACGTACCGCCACGTCCAGGACCTGGAGATGGCGTACTTCGAGGACCGCACGTCCGGCGGGATGATGGCGGTGCTCAACGACGACGTGAACCAGCTCGAGCGGTTCCTCGACCTCGGCCCCCACAAGCTCATCGCCACCGGCGCCAACGTGGTGTTCGTCGGCGTCGTCTTCTTCGTGGTGTCGCCGCTGCTCGCCCTGTTCGCCTTCTTGCCGATCCCGATCATCGTGGTCGGGTCGCTCTGGTACCAGACCCGGCTCGAGTCGAAGTACGCCAAGGTCCGAGCCGCGGCGGGCGCCATCAGCGACACCCTCACCAACGCCATCGGCGGCATGGCCACCATCAAGGCGTT
>CAZALT010000333.1:0-1994 GCA_964485515.1 uncultured Rhabdothermincola sp.
AAACTCGTCCGTGGGTTCAAATCCCACCCTCTCCGCCACGACATCGGGCCCCGCCTCCAGGCGGGGCCCGATTCGGTTTTCCCGTCTCGGTTCCCTCCCACGGCGACCGTGGCTGCCCGCGACGATCGCGTGGACCAAGCGGCTGCACCGCCGGGACCCGCGCCCGGACCGAGCTGGTACCGGATCGACCGAGCTGGCCTACCGACAGATCTCGTCGGGTGCGCTCGGTCGGGCGTTCGCTCTGACCTATTGCAGACCGCGGTTGACGCCCCCGTCGACGGGGATGGCAGCGCCGGTGATGAAGCGGGCGTGGACCGACGAGAGAAAGGCGACGACAGCTCCGAAGTCGTCGGGGCGTCCGACGACGCCAACCGGGATGGCCCGGGCCGCGTCGGTGAGGTCGTCGTGGTGCAGCGAGCGGAGCCGATCGGTCTCGTGAGACCCAGGCTGCACCGTGTTGACCGTGACCCCGTCGGGCGCGACCTCGAGGGCGAGCGTCTTGAGGAAGCCGGTGACGCCAGCGCGCGCCAGGTTCGAGAGGATCAGCCCATCGATGGGTTGCCGCACCGAGATCGAGGTGATGGCCACGACGCGACCCCAGCCGCGTCGCTGCATGGCCGGTACCGCCGCCTGGCACATCGCCACGGTGGAGAGCAGGTTGAGCTCGAGGGCCCGGCCGTACTCGGCGAGGTCGACCGAGGCGAAGGTGCCGGCCGGCGGGCCTCCGGCGTTGGGCACGAGGATGTCGACGCCACCGAGGCGATTGGTCGCCGCGTCGACGAAGGCGGTCGCACCGTCGGTGGTGCTGACATCGGCGACGATGCCGACGACGTCGTCGGTGCCGCTACCCGGCGGTGCCTCCACCAGGAGCCGCTCGACCGCCGTAGCGAGGCGGCGGTCGTCGCGCCCGCAGATGGCGACGCGGGCGCCCTCAGAAAGCAGTGCCCGGGCCGAGGCCAGACCCAATCCTGCCGACGACGCGGCGACGGCGGCCCGCCGTCCGGTGAGTCCCAGATCCATGTCGCGGAACCGTATCGGGTTCCCGATGTCTGGATCAGTGACGAGAACCACCGTCCAAATCTCGGGCTAAATGTTGCATTTGTGTTGCGAACGCGACCAGCCTGTCATCTTCGTGCCCCGAAGTCGGGGCCCCGAAGGAGAAGCAACCACGTGATCAAGACCTGGATCAGCCGAATCACCTTGTGCGCCGCCGTCATGGTCGGCGCCGCAGCCTGCACCCCACAAGAGCTCAAGGCCATGTGGGATCGCGACGGCGTCGACTACAGCCACAAGTCCGAGCAGGACATCAACACCGAGGCGTTCTACTGGACGCTGTGGCACAACGAGCAGAACGAGATCAACAGGTACCAGCACGTCCTCGACGACGGTGCCCTGTCCCGCCTGCGAGCCTGCGAGTCCAACGGCAACTACCGCATCGTGTCGGCCAGCGGCGCCTACCACGGCGCCTACCAGTTCTCGCAGAGCACGTGGAACTCAGTGGCCAACCGCCACTTCGGCGGCCGGTTCGCGGGTGTGCGCCCCAGCGAGGTGCCGCCCGAGTGGCAGGACGCCTTCACCCGGGCGCTGTACTCGGAATCGGGTCGCAACCCGTGGCCGGTGTGCGGCAAGCGCATCTGACCGACCAGAACAAGCCTGGCCGCGGACGGCGGCGCTCACCCGGAGCCGTCGCCGACAATTTCCTCTGATCGTGTGCATGTTCGCGCCGCACGCTGGGTACAACTGGACCATCTCCCTGAGCTGGTTCCTGCCCCGCTCGGGCCTACGTGCCGCCGGTCCAGCGCCGGCGGCACGTGGCGTTCGGCTGGTCCGGATCAACGGTCCACGAACGACCGAGGGCACCGACCAGGTGACACCCGCGATCGGCGAGCGGAGCCGGGTCCGCACGGACGTTGTTTTCACGTTCGCTCACGCAGATGCGGGTCGCTACACTGCTCGCTTCACATGCGTTCGTAGCTCAATTGGATAGAGCATCT
>CAZALT010000334.1:0-1955 GCA_964485515.1 uncultured Rhabdothermincola sp.
GTTCATCCTCGGCGACGACGGCGACCTCGACCGCCAAGCCGCCTACACCGCCCTCAGCAGAGGCCGCCACGACAACAGGCTCTACATGCTCGAACCCGACCCCGACCTCCAGGCCCTCATCGACCCCAACCCGACGGGAGCGCAGCGACCACAGGGGCGGGAGGAAGTCCTCACCCACATCGAACGAGAGCTCACCCGAGACCGCTCCCAACACCTCGCATCGGAGCACCTCGACCCGCTCGCAGCCGAACTGCTCGCCGCGCTCCCCGAACCCGAAGGACCGTCGATCGGCGCCAACGCCGCCGACCTCCTCGCCGCGCTGCCCGACCCAGATCCAGCCACCCACAGTGGCCTCAGCCTCGGCAACAAGCTCCTCGCCGCCCTCCCCGAACCCGACCATGCCGGCGACGACCTCGACGAGCGGGTCGCCGAGATCACCGCCCGCCTCGACGCCATCCAGCACAAGCCACCAGCGATCGACGACGGCCACGGCCTCGAGCTGTGAGAGCACCCGGAGACCGACCCCAATGTCCGGCAACGACCAGGCCAGGCCTGCGAGACTGATCCCGTGATCGACACCGCACCCCGGATCGAGGGCCGTCGCGACGGAACGGCCTGCGCCCGGAAACACGCGTTCGCGCGTTCCGGCCGCTGCTCGGACCGGCGTCGCGCCGATCGGCCCGCGTTCCCGCAGGTCACGTCGGGTGCCCGACCAGTTTCGGGCCGAAGCATCATCAGGTCGTCGAGTTTCTACGACCCCACCACCGGCCAATTCCTCACCCGAGACCCCGCCGTGAGTATGACGAGGGACGCCTACGGCTATGCCGGCAACAGCCCCCTCAACGCCACCGACCCCAGCGGGCTGTACTGCATCACCGGCGTCAAAGGCCACGACGCCGACGGCGACGAGATCTGCAACGGGGCGAAAGAGGTCGCGTCGAACGCTGGCTCGGGTTATGTCCAGTCCGTGGTGGAGATGAGCCCGTACGGCAACGCGGCCCAAGCGTGGTCGGCGGCGACCAACAAGACCCTGGGTGTCTGCGCCGGCGGAAGTGCCTTCGGAGGGGTTGGCGGGACGGGGACGGCCTGTCTCGCAGTGACGCCTGATGGTGATGCCGGAATCCTCGCAACCGCCGGTGGTGGGACGGCCGCAGGGTTGGGGGCCAACGGCTTCTTCGGGATCATGGCCTCCAACGCCACCACTCAGGCAGAGCTCCGCGGGTCGTCTTGGGGCGGCTGGTTTGGCGCAGGTGAGGGGCCCCTTTCAGGGTCTGCGAGTTGGGCGACGTCTGACAGCGGGTGTTACACGGGAATGATCGGTTGGGCGCCAGCCTTCAGGACTCCTTGGCCGTTACCCGTGGCGTGGGGCGCAGAGCGGTCCCACACGTCGACGCTCTTTTGGTAGTCGGCCAGTGAGCGATTTCGCAGAGCTACCCGATCCGCCCTTGTCAGGGCACCCCCCGTTCACGCTTTACGTGCTTGTTCAGTTCCGGAGCAGCACCAGCACAGGAAAGCTCACGATGTCGCAAGATGGTGTAGCTACCCACCTGGGCCCGCTCTTGGCGTGGGTGACCGGGGCGAAGTCCCTCACGCATGCTCTGGCGACGATCAAGGCCGAGCCGCCTTCGGTCCTTCCTCCGAATCGTCAGTGGCTGCTGATCGAGACCGTCGACGGCTACAAGGCTGCCGTTCGGACCGGGACTCAGATTGAGCGACTCCGCGAGATGCTCGGGATGGCCGGTGTGCGGATGGCTCCCGGAGAGTACGGATTGCGCAATCAGGCAACGAAGATGCTCGAGCGTCCGCGTCCGCCTCGGAAGGACCTGTAGAGGGCTCAGCCCGCCTCACGTAGCTGCGGTGGGTCCGATCTGGCGGCCCCGATGACAGCTTGTGAGTCGGTTATTGGTCGACGACGTGTAGGGCGTTGCGGACGCGGTTTTTGGCGATGAGGCCGT
>CAZALT010000335.1:0-1953 GCA_964485515.1 uncultured Rhabdothermincola sp.
TGGAGCGGGTGACGAGAGTCGAACTCGCGTTCTCAGCTTGGGAAGCTGATGTTCTGCCACTGAACTACACCCGCAGAAGGCCGCACCTTACCGCTGCTTTCCGCAGGCGTCAGGCCGAGAGCGGTACTTCAGTCGGTAGCGTGCGCCGATGGCTGTCGGCGTGTTCCCCGGTTCGTTCAACCCGCCGACCGTCGCGCATCTGGCAATAGCTCGGGCCGCGGTCGAGCAGTGTGGGCTCGACCGGGTCGACCTCGTGATCTCCCACGGCGCGCTGGGCAAGGTCGACAGCGACTTGGTGCCGGTCGCCCATCGAGGCGCGGTGCTCGATGCCGTCGCTCAGACCCGCCCCTGGCTGGGCGTCGTCATCACCGATCTCCGACTCATCGTGGATATCGCCGAGGGCTACGACGTCGTGATCATGGGCGCCGACAAGTGGACACAGGTGATCGACCCGGTCTGGTACGGCGACGATGTGATGGCGCGTGACGAGGTGTTACGCCGGCTACCGATCGTTGCGGGAGTTCCAAGACCCGGAGCCAGCCTGGAGGGGGTCGGTGTTGTACTGGACGTCCACGAGGACCACCGTCCGGTCTCGGCGACTGGGGTCCGCGACGGGCGGGTCGACTGGATGCTGCCCGAAGCGGCCGACTTCGATCTCCACACGGGGGCGTGGAACGCCATCGATCGTGATCGCATCGTCGACTCGTAGTCGGGCCAGGCGCAATCGGGTCAGAGTCCCAGCCACGCGGGTACATCCGCGAACGCGTCGAGCAGCACATCTGGTGGGGCACCCTCCGCGAGCTGTTCCGGGCGGAACTTCCCCGTGCGCACCTGCACGCCGGTCAACCCCGCGGCCTGCGCTCCTCGCACATCGCTGTCGAGGTCGTCGCCCGCCATGGCCACCTGTGAGGCATCGAGCCCGAGCAGTCGCACACCCGCATCGAACATGGCCGGCGAGGGCTTGCCGATGACGGTCGCCTCGCGGCCTGATGCGCGTTCGAGCGCCGCGACGTAGGCCCCGGCGTCGAGCTGCAGTCCCGCCGAGGTCCGCCAGGTCGTGTTGGCCAGCATGGCGACGAACGCAGCGCCATCCATCAGGGCTCGGAAGCAGCTGTTCATGGCGTCGTAGTCGAACTCGGGACCGGCGCCCCCGATCACCACCACGTCGATGCCGCCGCTTCTGTCGCCCAGCTGGGCCGGAGCCACGAGATCGACGTCGACGAGATCGGGCGTGATGTCGCCGCTGTTGAGCAGAAGGCACCGGGCCCCGGGGTGGTGCTCGGCGAGGTAGGAGCGGGTCGCGGCCGCGGCGGTGAGGATCTCCTCCTCGGCGACACCGAACCCCGCCTCCTTCAACGAGGCCGTGATCTGCGAGCGGGTCCTTGAGGTCGTGTTGGTCAGGAACCGCAGCGGCACGTCCGCCGCCCGCAGCCGGGCGAGCGCGTCGACGGCGCCCGGGAGTGGCTCCCACGACACGACGAGGACACCGTCGATGTCGATCAGCAGTCCGGCGGTTGCGCCCACGCGGTTCACGATACGGATGCGCCCGGTGCACGGAGCAGAGATCCAGGAACATCGTGCGAACCGGATGCGGTCGGCCTACTAGCCTCCCGAGCGTGATTCTGAGCGACCACACCATCCGCGAGCAGATCGACGCCGGGCGCATCGTCATCGAGCCCTTCGACGCGAAGGACATCCAGCCTTCCTCCGTCGATCTGCACATCGATCGCTACTTCCGCGTGTTCCGCAACCACACGATGGGTTACATCGACGTGAAGCAGAACCTCGAAGACCTCACCGAGCTCGTCGAGATGCCCGAGGATGAGCCGTTCATCCTCCACCAGGGTGAGTTCGTGCTCGGCTCCACGCTCGAGCGGGTCAAGCTCCCCACCGACCTTGTCGCCCGCCTCGAGGGCAAGAGCTCGCTCGGTCGCCTCGGTCTGCTCATCCACT
>CAZALT010000336.1:0-1948 GCA_964485515.1 uncultured Rhabdothermincola sp.
CCATGACGACGTTCCCCGAGCTCGGCTACTACCTCCTGGCCGGCGCGCCGAAGACGCCCGCCGTCCTCATCGACGAGGTCCGACAGGGAGAGGAGCTCGGCCTCGGAGCCGCGTTCATCTCCGAGCGGTACAACATCAAGGAGGCCGCCACCCTCAGCGGTGCGGCCGGCGCGGTGTCGACCGACCTGCGCATCATCACCGGAGCGACGAACCACAACACGCGCCACCCCCTCGTGACCGCGTCGTACGCCACGACCATGCACTACCTCACCGGAGGCCGGTTCACCCTCGGCCTCGGCCGAGGCGTGCCGATGATGCAGGACCTCTACGGCATCCCCCACATCACCACGGCGCAGATGGAGGACTTCGCCGGGATCATGCGGCGGCTCTTCGGTGGCGAGACCATCTTCGGCCACGACGGCCCGGCCGGCTCTTGGCCCATGCTGCGCCTCGACCCCGACTTCGACGCCGACATCCCGCTCGGCCTCGTCGCCTTCGGACCCAACTCCCTCGCGCTGGGCGGGCGCGCCTTCGACGACATCATCTTGCACACCTTCTTCACCGACGAGACCCTCCAGCGCTGCGTGGCCACCGTGAAGCAGGCCGCCGAGCAGGCCGGGCGCGATCCGGCGTCGGTGCGGGTCTGGTCCTGCTTCGCCACCGTGAGCGACGACATCGCCGAACCGCTCCGCCTCAAGAAGACCATCGGACGCCTCGGCAGCTACCTCCAGGGCTACGGCGACCTCCTCGTCTCCACGAACGGGTGGGACCCGGCCGTGCTCGAGCGCTTCCGGGCCGACGAGGTCGTGCAGGGCATGCTCGGATCGATCGACCAGATCGCCACCACCGAACAGCTCGAGCACATCGCCACGATCATCCCCGACGAGTGGACCGCCGCCGCGGCCAGCGGGTCAGCCGAGCAGTGCGCGGCCGCGGTGAAGGGCCAGTTCGACCTCGGCGCCGACGGCGTCATCCTCCACGGCGCCACCCCGGCCGAGCTCGCTCCCACCGTGCAGGCCTACGCGGCGCGCTGATCGCGCCGCCCGAATCGCCAACCCGCCCAACCCGCGCCAACCCGCCCAACCCGCCCAACCCGCCCCAAATTGCGTAGATCTCGCGCGAGAACCGAACAAGATCCACGCAATTTGGGCAGGGAGGCAGGGAATGGGGCCTGGGGTCAGTCCAGGTCGAACCGATCGTTCGTCATGACCTTGTCCCACGCCGACACGAAGTCCTTGACGAACTTCTCCTTGGCGTCGTCGGAGGCGTAGACCTCGGCCAGCGAGCGCAGGATGGAGTTCGAGCCGAACACGAGGTCGGCCGCGGTGGCCGTCCACTTGGCAGAGCCGGTCTCGCGGTCCTTGCCGTCGTAGACGTGCTCGTCCACCGACGTCGACCACTCGGTGCCCATGTCGAGCAGGTTCACGAAGAAGTCGTTGCTGAGCACCCCGACCCGATCGGTGAACACGCCGTGCGCGGTGCCGCCGACGTTGTTGCCGAGGACCCGCAGACCGCCCACCAGGACGGTCATCTCGGGTGCGGTCAGGTTCAACATGTTCGCCCGGTCGACGAGCAGCGTCTCGGGCGACAGCTTCTCGCCCGATCGCACGTAGCTGCGGAACCCGTCGGCGCGCGGCTCGAGCACGGCGAAGGACTCCACGTCGGTCTGGTCCTGCGACGCATCGGTGCGCCCCGGAGCGAACGGCACCGTGACGTCGACGCCCGCGTCGCGGGCGGCCTTCTCGACCGCCGCACCACCGGCGAGGACGATGAGGTCGGCGAGCGAGACCTGCGCGCCGCCGGCACCGTTGAACTCCTGCTGGATGCCCTCGAGGGTCGACAGCACCGTCGCGAGCTCGGCCGGCTGGTTGACCTCCCAGTCCTTCTGGGGTGCCAGCCGGATGCGGGCACCGTTGGCGCCGCCCCGCTTGTCGGTGCCGCGGAAGCT
>CAZALT010000337.1:0-1919 GCA_964485515.1 uncultured Rhabdothermincola sp.
GTCGGTCTGGGGGACCGAAGGTCGTGGGTTCGAATCCCGCTAGCCCGACCAACAGAGTTGGCCAGGACCACAGAGGTCCTGGCCGGCTCGCGTACTGGTGGTCACGTTCGTGTCGCTATGACGACGATCCGACGGGGTGACGGGGTGCGGGGTGACGAGGCCTCAGAGCACCAGGCGGCCGGTGTCGGTGACGTGCGCCACCTGGATCTCTTCGCCGGGTGGGCCGGTCCAGTCGAGATGGGCCCATCCCCGCCGGGAGAGCTCGGCGAGGTACTCCTCGTCGTCGGGGCCTCGGTTGTCCTCCGCGATCAGCTGGAGCACGATGCGGACCCGCATCTCGTAGTCCGCCACCGCGCCGAGCAGCCAGTCGACCCCTTCGGTCGGTTCCGTGTCGCCCACCGTGATGATGCCGGCGACGACCTGAGGGCCTGCATCGTCGACCCGTCCGACCCGCCAGGTCTCCCGGGCTGGTGCCGTCGCGAGGACCGATCTCATGAGCGCGGCCTGGTCGGCACCACCGGGCGCGAAGGCCAAGCGATGGGTGGTCTCGCCCCTGGCGGGACCCGGTTCGGTCCCCGCCATGCCTCGAAAGGTCATCTCAGCCATGGGCGAACGCTATCGGTGTGACCGTCGCCGCGCTGAACGGCGGCGCAGCGGCCCGTAGCCTCCGGTCAGGTCTCTCATCGGAAGGAGGTGCGGTGTCATCGCCAGACCTTGTGATCGACGGTGCGCTCGTGCGGGCGCTGCTCTCCGATCAGCACCCCGACCTGTGCCGACTGCCGTTGTCCGAAGCCTCGGAGGGATGGGACAACGTCGTCTGGCGGTTGGGCGACGACCTGGCTGTTCGCCTCCCCGGTCGCGAGACCGCCGCGGAGCTGCTCGCGAACGAGATCGAGTGGCTGCCCACGTTGGCTGACCGTCTACCCGTACGGGTTCCCGTGGCCATCCGGTCGGGTGAGCCGGGCCGGGGCTACCCATGGCGTTGGGCGATCGTGCCGTGGATCGAGGGGTCGACGCTGCTCCAGGCTCCGACGACCGCAGTCGACCTCGAGGGCGTCGCCCGTGCCCTCGGGGCGTTCGTCGCCGCGCTCGGTCGAGAGGCGCCCCCGAATGCGCCGCACAACCCCCATCGGGGCGTGGCACTGATCGATCGATCGGACGTGACGTCGCGGCACCTCGACATGATGGCGCTCGGCACGGCCGGAACGAGCTCGGGGGTCGATGTCGGCCAGGCTCGCGCTCTCTGGCATGAGCTCGTGGAGACTCCACCGCACGCGGGACCGCCATCTTGGTTGCACGGCGATCTTCATCCGGGGAACCTCATCGTTCACGGCGGCGAGCTCGCGGGCGTGATCGACTTCGGTGACCTCACCTCTGGCGACCCCGCGACTGATCTGCTCATCGCCTGGGCGCTCTTCCCGCCCGATGTGAGGCCGGTGTTCCGCGCCGCGGTGGGTGCTGTCGATGACGATGCCTGGCGTCGCGGTCGAGCGTGGGCGCTGGCGCACGGTGCGGCCTGTCTCGCTCTCGGTGCTTCCGATCTCCGGATCGTCGACATGGGCCGGCGGACGTTGCAGGCCGCCCTCGACAGCGACTGATGGGCGCCGATCCACCAGACTGCTCACATGGCTGCTGGTCACCGTCCCGCTGCGAGCATCGTCTTCACGACGGTGGGGTCGGCCGATGAAGGCGACGAGCTCGCACGCCTGCTCGTCGGCGAGCGGGTCGCGGCGTGCGTGCAGCTGCTGCCCATCACGAGCGTCTACCGGTGGGAGGGCGAGGTTCGCCAGGAGGGCGAGATCCTGCTGCTCATCAAAGCGCCGTGCTCGTCGGTCGCCGGGATCGAGGCGCTGATCGCAGCGCATCACCCCTACGACGTCCCTGAGCTCCTCCACGTGGGGATGGACGGTGGTCTCCCG
>CAZALT010000338.1:0-1872 GCA_964485515.1 uncultured Rhabdothermincola sp.
AGGGCGTCGGTCACGACGACCAGATGCCACCAGGGATCGTTGCGGGCCGCCTGCCGTTCGTTGTGGGTGAGGATGAACGACGGGTGCACGCCACGAACACCTTTCACCTCGACATGCCGAACGAGCGATCCCCTCGTAGCGTCGAAGTCGTACCCAAGACCGCGTTCGTGCTGGCGATCTTTCCTCACCCACGCGTGGTACCGCTTCTCGAAGACGGCGACCGCCGCGGCTTCGACCTTCGCGTTCTCGTCTGCCGTTCCGAAGCCGCCTCCTGCGGGCCCGGAGATCCGCTCCGAGCTCAAGCTCGTCGAGCTCCGAGCCAGGTCGAGCGCGCCACATGCCCGAAGAACGGTGACCGCCTCCTGCGGCGTGGTCTCGTAGATCGTCCCGGCGAACCCTTGCTGGAAAGCTCGCACCTTCGCCAGGGCCTTGCTCGACTTCTTGAGCTGCCTCAACCTCACCGGCGCGAACGGCTCACCGACTCGCCGCAGGTGGATCTCGGTCTGCCTGTCGCCGCGTTGATCGCGGTAGCCGACCAGATCCGTGACCCGGCACAAGCCCACCGCGGCGGCTCGGTTCGACTGCCACGCGAGCACGAGGTCGCCGACAGCCATCTCCTCCTTGATCAGGCGCCGGCTCAGCGCGCTCCCGATGAACTCGGTCGAACCCCAAGGCACAGGGCCATCAGCGAGCATGACACCGTCCCAGTCCCCCCACGACCACTGGTGCTCGTGTTGGGCGGTGTTGCACTTGTACACCCACAGCCTCGGAAGAGACTCAACCATGGGCGTTGCTCCTCTCGCGACCGTGACGGCTCGACCCTTCGGCTGCTGGCCCCAGCACCGCCGCCAGGAAGGGGCTCGGGGTGCCCGACCACGCCACCCAGAGGTCGTCGCGGGCGCGGGTGGAGGCGACGTAGAGCAGCGAGCGTTCTTGGCGGATGTCGGCGTCGTGTTGCATCGCATCCTCGGACTCGGGGGTGACGGCCCGCGGATCGGGTAGGTCATCAGACGACGCACCGACGATGGCGACGCAGCGGTATTCCGTGCCCTTCATGCGGTGCATCGTGCCGATGGCCACGCCCTCGGTCGAGGTCAGGTCCTTCCCCACCACGAACGCCGGGACGCCGGCGGCGCGCAACTGGCTCTCGATCGCCGGGAACGAGCCACTGGCCCGGGCGGCCACCCCGATCTCGGACTCGTCGACGCCGTCGGCGATCCAGCTCTGCACCTGCTCGGCCAACGCCGAGATCATGTCGCCGCGGGTCGTGAAGCCGACGCACGTCGGGTCCGAGCCCTCGAGGAAGCTGTGGTAGCCGGCGATGTCCTGGTTGTCCTTGCCCTCGTCGAGATCGTCGTACTCGCCGTCGCCGAGCACGGCGAGCGACCAGCGCAGGATCTGGCGGGTGGTGCGGTAGTTGATCTTGAGCTTCTTGGAGCGGCCCCGGATGTTGATGCCGACCTTGCTGAGCGAGCTGCGCCGGCCGTAGATCCGCTGGTGCGAGTCGCCCACGATGAACAGGTCGTTCTCGCCTTCGGTCACCACCGCTCGCAGCAGGCGCCACTGCGTCTCGTGCAGGTCCTGGGCCTCATCGACGATCACGTGCCGGTACGGCTTCACCTGCTCCTGTTCGAGGTAGCCGGCCGCCTTCGCCGCGACCTGGAGGTGCGTGCGGAGGTTGCGCCGCTCCATCTCGCGGGTGGCGGCCTCGATGACCTTCCACACCTGGGCCCGTTGCCGGCGATCGAGACGGACACCCCGTCCGGCCCGAGGCGCCCGGAAGTACTCGTCGCGCGAGTCGAGGCCCTGGGCCAGCACGACGTGCTCCCACTCCTGGAGCACGAACGCGGCTGTGAGCCGGTCGTCGAAGCC
>CAZALT010000339.1:0-1834 GCA_964485515.1 uncultured Rhabdothermincola sp.
CCGTTCTGGCGTCGATCGTCGCCGCTTTCCGGCGAAGATCGACGCAATTTCGGTGGTGGGTGGGGCCGAGCTCGCGCTCAGGCATGGGCGCTGACCTCGGCGGCGAGGCGATCGATGAAGTCGTCGACGGTGACATCACGTTCGACATCGCCACCGCGTGGGTTGACGCCGACGGTGTTGTTGGCGACGTCGTCGTCGCCGACCACGAGGACGTAGGGCAGCTTCTCGAGCTTGGCCCGCCGGATGCGCTGGCCGAGCGGCTCGTTGGCGTCGACCACATCGGCCCGGAACCCCGCCGCCTTCAGCCGGGCGACCAGGTCACGAGCGTGGTCGTCGTGATCGTCGCGCACGGGCAGGACCCGCACCTGGACCGGTGCCAGCCAGGCGGGGAACGCCCCGGCGTAGTGCTCCACCAACACGGCGAAGAACCGTTCGACCGAACCGAACAGCGCCCGGTGGATCATGACCGGACGGTGCCGTTCGCCGTCGGCGCCGACGTACTCGAGGCCGAACTTCTCGGGGAGCTGGAAGTCGAGCTGCACGGTCGACATCTGCCAGGTGCGCCCGATGGCGTCCTTGGCCTGGACGGAGATCTTCGGCCCGTAGAACGCGCCGCCGCCCTCGTCCATCACGAGGTCGAGGCCCATGCCGAGCGCGACGGTGCGCAGGACCTCGATCGCTGCGTCCCACTCCTCGACCGATCCGACCGCCTTGTCCTCCGGGCGGGTCGACAGCTCGAGGTAGAAGTCGTTCAGGCCGTAGTCGCGCAACAGGTCGAGCACGAAGAGCAGCGTGGTGCGCAACTCCTCCTCCACCTGGTCGCGGGCGCAGAAGATGTGCGCGTCGTCCTGGGAGAACCCGCGGGCTCGGGTGAGGCCCTGCACCACGCCCGACTTCTCGTAGCGGTACACCGTGCCGAACTCGAAGAGCCGCTGCGGGAGGTCGCGGTACGAACGCTGCTTGTTCCGGTAGATCAGGATGTGGAACGGGCAGTTCATCGGCTTGAGGTAGTACTCGGTGCCCCCGTCGAGCTCCATGGGCGGGTACATGCCCTCCGCGTACCAGTCGAGGTGGCCCGAGGTCTCGAACAACGTCGACTTGGTGATGTGCGGCGAGTAGACGAACTCGTAGCCGCCCTGCTCGTGACGCGCGCGGCTGTAGTCCTCCATGAGCCGGCGAACGATGCCGCCCTTGGGATGGAACACGGCGAGACCTGAGCCGATCTCCTCGGGGAACGAGAACAGGTCGAGCTCGACGCCGAGCTTGCGGTGGTCGCGCCGCTCGGCCTCCTCCAGGCGGTGGAGGTGCTCTTCGAGATCGGCCTTGGTCGCCCACGCCGTGCCGTAGATGCGCTGGAGCATCGGGTTCTTCTCGTCGCCGCGCCAGTACGCACCGGCGACGCGCATGAGCTTGAAGTGCCCGAGGCGGGCGGTGTGCGGAACGTGTGGTCCGCGGCACAGGTCGATGAACCGCGGCGGGTTCTCGTAGGTGCGCACGAGTCCGGTCTCGGTGGCCGACATGGGGTCCTCGGCCGCACCGCGGATGATCTCGCACTTGTACTTGTGGTCACGGAACAGCTCGAGGGCGGCGTCCTCGGGGATCTCGTCGCGGATGAACGGCTGGCCCGCCTTGATGATCTCGCGCATGCGGGCGTCGAGCTTGTCGAGGTCGTCGGGGTGGAAGACACCACCGTCGGGCAGCTCGAAGTCGTAGTAGAAGCCGTCCTCGATGGGCGGCCCGATGGCGAAGGTCGCACCTGGGTACAGGTCGAGCACGGCCTGGGCCAGGACATGGGCGGTCGAGTGCCGGAGGGTGAACAGCCCCCGATCGCTGG
>CAZALT010000340.1:0-1821 GCA_964485515.1 uncultured Rhabdothermincola sp.
ACGCTCGCAACCCCGATCGGACCGCCGTGATCCCCAAGCTTGCCTCGTTCTGCTACCGCCGGCGCTGGATCGTGCTCGCCGCCTGGGTGCTCATCTTCATCGGTGTCGGCGCCGCTGGCAACGCGGCAGGCAGCGGCTACTCGACCACCTTCGACCTCGGCGACCGCGACTCGCAGGTGGCCCAGAACCTGCTCCTCGAGAAATTCCCCTCGGTCTCGGGCGCCGAGGGCACGATCGTGTTCAAGGTCGACGGTGGCATCAACAGCAGCCCCGAGGCGAAGGCCGCGGTCGAGCAGGTGTTCGCCGAGGTCGCCGAGGTCCCCGATGTGGCCACGGTGGTGTCCCCCTGGTCGCCAGAAGGCGCGATGCAGGTGTCGCAGGAAGGCGACATCGCGTTCGCGACCGTGCAGTTCGAGTCTGACTGGGTCGACATCCCCAAGACCTCGCTCGACGAGATCCACGTGATCGCGTCCGACTTCGAGCAGCCCGGCGTCCAACTCGAGCTCGGCTCCGAGGTCTTCCAGGAGGAAGGGTCGCTCGGCTCGGCGGAGCTGATCGGCCTGGCCGCCGCCGCCATCATCATCCTCGTGGCGTTCGGCTCGGTGCTCGCCATGGGCCTACCCATCCTGACCGCGCTGTTCGGCGTGGGCATCGGCATCGGCGCCGTCGGCCTGCTCGCCCACGTGATCTCGGTGCCCGAGTTCGCCACCCAGCTCGGCTCGATGATCGGCATCGGCGTGGGCATCGACTACGCGCTCTTCATCGTCACCCGGTACCGACAGGGGTTGCAGGCCGGGCTCGATCCGCAGCCCGCCGTGGTCAACGCCATCAACACCAGCGGCCGAGCCGTGATCTTCGCCGGCTTCACCGTCGTCATCGCCCTTGCCGGCATGCTGCTCATCCCGCTCGAGTTCGTGCAGGGCCTCGGCATCGCCGCCGCCCTCGTCGTGCTCGTCACCATGGCCGCCTCGGTCACGCTGCTGCCCGCCATCCTCGGCTTCACCGGACGCAACATCGACAAGTGGGCGCTGCCCGGGGCGAACAAGCCGAAGCCTCAGGATCACCGCACGATCTGGCAGAAGTGGGCCGGCATCGTCGAGCGCCACCCGTGGCCGATCGCTGTAGGTGGCCTCCTCGTGCTCGTCATCCTCGCCCTCCCCGTGCTGTCCATGCGCCTCGGGGCCAACGACCTCGGAAGCAGCCCCGAGAGCACCACGGTGCGGCGCGCCTACGACCTGTCGGCCGAGGGCTTCGGCCCGGGCGGCAGCGCCCGGTTCGTCATCGTGGCCGAGCTGCCCGCCGGCGCCACCACGAACAGCCTGGCACCACTCACCCAAGAGCTGCAGAACACCGACGGCGTCGAGTTCGCCCTCCCCGCCGTCGCCAACGAGGACGGCACGGTCGCGGTCATGACCGTGATCCCGGAGACGTCGCTCCAGGACGCGGCGACCGGCGAGCTGCTGCACCACCTCCGGGGCGACGTGCTGCCCGCCTTCGAGGACGAGACCGGTGTCGTGTTCCACGTCGGGGGCGCCACCGCGTTCTCCGAGGACGTCACCGAACTGCTGTCCGAGAGCCTGCCCGTCTTCATCGGCACGGTCCTCGCACTGAGCTTCCTGCTGCTCCTGCTCGTGTTCCGCTCGGTGCTCGTGCCGCTCAAGGCCGTGATCATGAACCTGCTCGGCATCGCCGCCGCCTACGGCATCATCGTCGCCGTGTTCCAGTGGGGCTGGGGCGCGGGACTCATCGGCGTGGGCCGCGAAGGTCCCATCCAGAACTTCCTGCCGATGATGATGTTCGCCATCCTCTTCGGCCTGTCGA
>CAZALT010000341.1:0-1820 GCA_964485515.1 uncultured Rhabdothermincola sp.
ACACGGTGGTCGTGGACCGGTCGACGCTGCCCGACACCATCGCGGGTCAGACCTATGACCCCGACCTGGTGATGGACAGCTCCCACGCCGTCGTGCTCCTCCCGGGCGAGGCGGTCACCGACGTCGACTTCGGCTACGCCCCCGACGAGGTCCTGGTGGTCAGCACCCCGCCAGCCAACGGCGATTCGACAGCGACGACCACGGGCACCCTGCCCGTGACCGGGGTCCAGCTCGGCGGCATCGTCAGCGTGGCGCTCGGCCTCCTCGCCGCCGGCCTGGTGCTGCTGGCGCTTGGTCGCCGCCGTCGGGCCGACATCGCCTGATGATCGTCTGATCATCGGGAAACGCACGTCGTCGATGGGGTCGGGTCACCAGGTGGCCCGGCCCCATCGACGTCTCCCCGGTTCCGGTTCCGGCTCCTGCTCCGTGCGGTTCCGGCCTGCGGTCTCTGCTTCGGGCCGCCGCGTCGCGTTCTCGCCGTCGCTGACTGGTACCGATGGGCAGCGATCCGTAGGCTCAGTGGCCTTGTGAAACGTCTTCTGCTCGTCCTCGTCGCTGCCCTCGCCCTCGTCGCCACGTCCTGTGGTTCGAACGGTGCGACGGGCGAGTCCTCCGCCGCGGCCGTGGTCAACGGCACCTCGATCAGCATGGAGCAGCTCACCGAGGAGATGGAGCAGTTGGCGTTCGCCCTCTTCGGTCCGTCCGACGAGATGACGGCCGACCAGTGGGCGTCGGTGCACGGCGAGAAGATGCCCGTCACGAACTTCACGAGCGAGTTCACGACCGGGGCGATGCAGAGCCTCGTGAGCTCCCAGATGATCGCCGACGAGCTCGCCGAACGGGACCTCTCCGTCTCGGACGACGAGGTGGCCGTGGCGAGGTCGCAGCTCGAGCAGCAGATCGCGCAGCAGAACCAGCAGGCCGCCGCGCAGGGTCAGTCGATCATGGACGTCCCGCCAGCCTACCTCGACACGCTCGCTCGCCGCTCGGCCGAGCAGGCGGCCCTCAGCCAGGCGCTGGCGGCCGAGACCGCGCCCATCGAGGTGACCGACGAAGACGTCCGCGCCGAGTACGACGCGAACATCGACCAGCTCGTCGAGCAGAACGGCGACTTCGCGTGCCTCAGCCTGATCGTCATCGGCTGGACCGAGGACCAGGACCCGGAGGCGGCGATCACGACACCCACCGCGGAACAAGAAGCGGATTCGCTCGCCCGGGCGCAAGCCATCGTCGACGACCTCAACTCGGGGGCCGACTTCGCCCAGGTCGCCGCCGAGAAGTCCGCGGTACCGAGCACCGCCGAGTCGGGCGGCAACTACGGCTGCCTAGCCGAGACCTCGGAATCGGGCATCCCCGAGGTCCAGCAGGCCGCCTTCGCGCAGCCTGTCGGCCAGGTCGGAGATCCGGTGCGAACCGACTACGGCTACGTCATCGTGAAGGTTCGCAGTCGCGGCGTGCCGCCGTTCGAAGACGTCGAGTCGGCGATCCGCAGCCAGCTCGAGCAGCAGGCGCAGCAGCAGACCGACCCCCTCGAGGCCTGGAGGGCCGCGGCGCTCGCCGACGAGTCGCTCGACGTCTGGATCAACCCGCAGATCGGAACCTGGGAGGTCGTCGAGCAGCAGGACCCGACCACCGGCCAGGTCACCAACATGGGTCAGATCGTTCCGCCAGAGGGCGCAGCCACCCAGACCACGCTTGGCCCCGAAGGTGGGCTCGGCGACCCGATCGACCTCAGCCAGCTCACCACGGGTGGCTGACGCCCACGTCGTCGTCGTCGGGCTGGGTCCGGGAGGACCCGACCTCGTCACCGCAGGAACGCT
>CAZALT010000342.1:0-1820 GCA_964485515.1 uncultured Rhabdothermincola sp.
TGGCTCTTGTTGAACGCGTAGTCGGCGAACGGTTCGATGATGTCGAACCAGCTGTTGCCCAGGGCGGCCCCGTATCCGGTGCGCTCACAGCCCTCGGTGAACTTCACCCGCTCCTTGGCGATCAGCTCACGGTTCTTCTTCCCGCAGGCCTTGCGAAGGTTGTCCGCCTCAGCAAGATCGTAGCCGGCGAACTTCTGGGCGATCCGCATCATGGACTCTTGGTAGACCATGAGACCCCACGTGTCGCCGAGCACCTCTTTGGCGTCGTCGTGCAGGTAGTCGACCGGTTTGCGGCCGTTCTTGCGATCGGCGTAGTCGTTGTGCATGTTGGCCGCCATGGGACCCGGCCGGTACAGGGCCACGAGGGCGGCGACATCCTCGAAGGAGTCGGGGGCCAGGGCGCGCATGAGCGTGCGCATGGCGCCGCCCTCGAGCTGGAACACACCGATGGACTCGCCCCGGCGCAGCAGTTCGTAGGTGGGTTCGTCGTCGAGCGCCACGTTGTCGATGTCGAGCTCGATGCCTCGGGTCTGACGGACGAGCTCGATGGTGTCGGAGATGACGTCGAGGTTGCGCAGGCCCAGGAAGTCCATCTTGAGCAGGCCGAGCGACTCGACACCGCCCATCTCGTACTGGGTGACGACCGGGGCGAGCTCGGGGTCCTGCCCGGACTCCGGCTTGCGCTGGATGGGCAGGTAGTCGGTGAGCGGGTCTTTGGTGATGACCACCGCCGCGGCGTGGATGCCGTCCTGGCGGCGCAGCCCTTCGAGTCCCTTGGCCACGTCGATGACGCGCTTGAGGTCGTCGTCGGTGGTGTACATGTCACGCAGGTCGCCGGCCATCTTGTAGCCGTCGGCGAACTTGGGATGCTCGTCGAGGCAGGCGTAGAGCGGCGTGTCGCGACCCATGACGAGGGGCGGCATGGCCTTGGCCACCTTGTCGCCCACGGCGTAGGGGTAGCCGAGCACCCGGGCGGCGTCGCGCACCGCGGCCCGGGCCTTGATGGTGGAGAAGGTGACGATCTGGGCGACGTGGTCGCGCCCGTAGCGCTCGGCCGCGTAGCGGATCATCTCGTCGCGGTAGCGGGAGTCGAAGTCCATGTCGATGTCGGGCATGGAGACGCGGCTCGGGTTGAGGAAGCGCTCGAAGAGCAGGTCGTACTTGATGGGGTCGAGGTCGGTGATCCGCAGGCAGTACGCCACCGCGCACCCGGCAGCCGAACCACGGCCCGGACCGACCCGGATGTTGCTGTTGCGAGCGTGGGCGATGAGATCCCACGTGATGAGGAAGTACGAGCTGAAACCCATGTCGGAGATGACCTTGAGCTCGTAGGCCAGGCGCTCGACCACGTCGTCAGGAAGATGCTGACCCCACCGTTCGCGCGCACCCTCGAAGGTGAGGTGCTGGAGGTAGGCGTCGGCGTCCGCGAAGCCCTCAGGGAGCGGGAAGTCGGGCAGGAGGACCTTGCCGAACTCGATGTCGACGTCGCAGCGCTCGGCGATCCACAGCGTGTTGTCGCACGCCTCGGGGACCTCGTGCCACAGGTGGCGCATCTCGGCCGCGCTCTTCAGGTAGTGCTGGTCGCCGTGGAACTTGAAGCGGTCGGTATCGCTCATGAGCGCACCGGTCTGCACGCACAGCAGGGCGTCGTGGGCCTCGTGGTCGGCGCACTCGGTGTAGTGGCTGTCGTTGGTGGCGAGCAGCGGCGCCTGGATCTTGCGGGCGATCTCGAAGAGCTGCGGGTTGGTGCGGCGCTGCTCGGCGATGCCGTGGTCCTGGATCTCGATGAAGAAGTTGTCGCGCCCGAAGATGTCCTGGAA
>CAZALT010000343.1:0-1804 GCA_964485515.1 uncultured Rhabdothermincola sp.
TCGCCAGCGGCGACCTGGTGGTCGCGCTCATCCGTGCCGAGGCGATCCCCTTCGTCGACCGACACTTCGGGCTCCTACGTTCACGGACCGAGATCCCCGAGGTCATCGCGACGCTCGGTCCGTTCGATCTGGCGCTCTGCGATGGGCTCCCGATGATCGCTCTCGGCGAATCGGGGTTCGTCGTCTGCGATCCACCCACCAAGGAGCAGCTCATCAGCATTGTGTGGCTGTGGCAGACGATCGAGGTCGTCCACGATGGGACCTCGATCCGAGCAGCGATCGCCGAGCTCGAGCGCGTCACTCGTTCCGTTTCAGGCCAGGGTTCTCCGCCGTGAGGACGATCCCGATCGGGGTGTCGGCATGCGTCTATGCCGTCAGGCCACCGGCTGCGGCGGACTCGAGGAGGTTCTCCTGCTGGTCGGTGGTCAGGCGTTCGAGCTTGGAACCGGTCGTGTCGTCCTTGGTGACGTAGATGACGTCGTCGACGTACTCGGCCACCGCGCGCAGGTGCGAGACGAGGGCGACCATCTTGCCGCCACCGGATACGGCGCCGAGGGCGTCGAGGGCCTGGTCGAGCGATCCGGAGTCGAGCGAGCCGAAGCCCTCGTCGATGAACACCGAGTCGAGGCGGCCACCGCCTCTTGAGGCGATCTCGACGAGTGCCAATGCCAGCGCGAGTGCCGATTGGAAGCGCTCACCACCCGAAAGAGCTTCAGGTTCACGCACCTCACCAGATCGGATGTTGACGATGCGGAAACCCGAGGCGAACGCGAACCGCTCGCCAGAGATCTTCTTGAGTCGCCGGGATGCCTCGGCGAGCAGCTCGACTTCGCGCTGTGAAACGAGGTAGCCGATGAACTGGCTATCGCGCAGCGCGTAGGAGAGCGCCGTGAGGTTCCCGACGAAGGGCCGGACCATCACCAGCCGCTTGTCGAGCTCGCTCGCACGATGGGCTGCTTGTTGGAGGCGTGCGATCTCGCGGGCACTCCCCTCTTTGGCGGTGCGGGCCGATCCTCTCTCGGTGAGCAGCTCGGCGTGGGTGGAGCAGCCAACCCCGGTGAGGACCGACTCAAGGTCTTGCTCCTCCGCTGTCCGACGCTTCACAAGGGTGGCGGCCGCGTCGGCGAGCACGTCGATGATCACTTGGGCCGTGGACACGAGGTCGCGCAGATCATCAAGCCTCTCGGCCAGGTCCGCGGGCGTCTCGATCTCGATGTCGGTGGACCCCACCGGTGCGAGGTCATCCACGAGCTCTGCAAGCGTGTCCGACTCCCCCGCCCAGGTGTGCACCTGGCGGACCTGCGCCGCACGTGCCGTCATCGCCTCGACCAGTCCCTTGGCCTCGGCCCGTGTCTCTTGGGCGGCTGCGGTGGCGGTGGCCAACAGTGCCCGCGCTGTCCGGTCTCGCCCATCAAGCTCCTTGAGTCTCGCGTCCGAGGACTGGAGTTGACCCCCCGCTTCAGCCAGGGCCGCGGCGGTACTGCTTGCCCGATCGACGGGGTCGGTGACCTCGGTGTGGGACCACGCGTCGGGCATGGCGTCGAGGCGTCGAACGAGCTGTTCAACGGTCCTGCTCGCGCGATCGACCCGCTCCCGCGCCGCCTTCTGGTTGGCCTCGAAGGTCGCTTTCGCCAGCTCGATCTGCCCCTGGGCTTTGCGCAACGCCTCCTCAGCTTCTTGGGCCGCGGTTGCCGCCTTGGTGGCGTCGGCCTCGGCGGTATCCGCAGCCTCGCTCCACGGTTCGAGCGCCGACTCGTCACTGTCCGCATCGAGATGGAGGCCTACGTCCTCGCCCTGTGATGCA
>CAZALT010000344.1:0-1801 GCA_964485515.1 uncultured Rhabdothermincola sp.
CGAACCGCCTCGCCCGCGAGACCTCCCCCTACCTCCGCCAGCACGCCGACAACCCCGTCCACTGGTTCCCGTGGGGCGACGACGCGTTCGCCGCCGCCAAGGAGCGGGACCGGCCGATCCTGCTGTCGGTCGGCTACTCGTCGTGCCACTGGTGCCACGTCATGGCCCACGAGTCCTTCGAGCACGGGCCCACCGCCGAACAGATGAACGAGCTGTTCGTGAACGTGAAGGTCGATCGCGAGGAGCGGCCCGACGTCGACGCCATCTACATGGAAGCGGTCCAGGCCATGACCGGCAGCGGCGGATGGCCCATGACGGTGTTCCTCACCCCCGAGGGCAAGCCGTTCTTCGGTGGCACGTACTTCCCGCGCGTCGCTCGGGGCGGGATGCTCTCGTTCACCGATCTGATGAACCGGATCGACGAGGTGTGGCGCACCCGCCGCGACGACCTCGACGCCCAGGCCGATGAGCTCACCGAGGCCATCGGTCGCACCGGGCAGCTCGCCCCGGCCGACGGGGTGCCGGGTCCCGATCTCGTCGCCGAGGCCGTCACCGCCCTGAGCCAACAGCACGACCCGGACTGGGGCGGGTTCGGCAACGCGCCGAAGTTCCCGCAGACGATGAGCCTCGATCTGCTCCTGCGCCACCACGTCGCCACGGGTGACGAGGCCGCGCTCGACATCGTCACGACGTCGCTCGACGCCATGGCATCGGGTGGCATCTACGACCACCTCGGCGGCGGGTTCGCCCGCTACTCGGTCGATCGGGAGTGGCTGGTCCCGCACTTCGAGAAGATGCTCTACGACCAGGCGCTCATCGCCCGGATCTACCTCCACGCCTGGAAGGTCACCCGCAACCCGGTGTACCTCGAGGTGCTGGCCGAGACCGTGGCCTACGTCCTGCGGGATCTGCGCGACCCGGCCGGCGGCTTCTACTCCGCCGAAGACGCCGATTCCGAGGGGGTCGAAGGCAAGTTCTACGTGTGGTCGCTCGAAGAGGTCCGCGACGTGCTCGGCGACCAGGCCGACGCCGCCATCGCCTGGTACGGCATCACCGAAGGCGGCAACTTCGAAGGCTCGAACATCCTGGTGCGCCCCGTGCGAGGCGACCTCCTACGATCGCCCGCGATCGAGCAGGCCCGCCACGCGCTGTTCGAGCACCGCGAGGGCAGGATCCGACCGGGGCTCGACGACAAGGTCCTCACCGAGTGGAACGCCCTCTGGTTGACGACCCTCGCCGAAGCGGCGGCGGCCACCAACATGGGCGACTGGCTCGTCGCCGCAGTCGAAGGCGCCGAGTTCCTCCTCGCCAACCTCCGCCGCTCGGACGGTCGGTGGCTGCGGGCCTGGCACCCGACCTCTGGAGAACATGGCGGGGGTGACCACTCCGACAACGCGCACCTCGCCGTCGCTGCCGACTACGGCGCGCTGGTCGAGGCCTTCGTCCGCCTCGCCGAGGCCACCGGCGACCCCCGTTGGATCACCGAAGCGCGGACCACGGCCGATGCCATGGTCGAGCTGTTCTGGGACGACCAGCACGGCGGCCTGTTCAGCACCGGCCGCGACGCACCCGCGCTGATCACCCGACCGAAGGACGTCATGGACAACGCCGTGCCCGGGGCCAACAGCCTGGCGGCCAACGGCCTGCTGCGCCTCGCCGCGCTCACCGGCGACACCGCCTACGACGAGCGCGCGGCCGCCATCCTGCGCCTCGTCGGCGACATGGCGGCCCGACACCCCACCGCGTTCGGCCACCTGCTCGCCGCCGTCGACCTCTACGGCACCGGAGCGACCGAGATCGC
>CAZALT010000345.1:0-1759 GCA_964485515.1 uncultured Rhabdothermincola sp.
CGGTGTCGGGTTCGTCCTGGTGCGTGCTCGTGAACGCATGGGGATGGGGGAGCGGGTCCGCCGGGGGTTCGCCGAGCAGTGCTTCCGGGTTGAGGATTCCCTGCGGGTCGAACGCGTCCTTGAGCCGGCGCATCAGCGCGATCTTCGTCGGATCCTCCAGGGCGAGGAAGTGGTCGCGCTTCGCGGTGCCGATGCCGTGCTCGCCCGAGATGGCGCCGCCCAGATCCATCGCCGCGGCGAACAGCGCACGCAGGAGGATCTCGCGCTCGTCGGGGTCGGGGAGGAAGACGCCGAGGTGCACGTTCCCATCGCCCGCGTGACCGCAGCCGGCGATCCACGCGCCGTGCTCGGCGCCGAGCGTCTGGACGGTGTCCATGAACGTGGTCATCGCCGCTCGAGGGATGACCATGTCGAGCACGTCGTCGGCACCGTTCGCCTTGGCCAGCCAGAACGCCTTCTCCCGAGCGTCGATGAGCGCGTCGGCGGCCGACGCCGGCAGCACGTACACGTCGATGGCGTCGAGCTGGCCGAGCTGGGTGGCGAGCTGTTCGACATCGCGCTGCAGGTCGTCGTCGTGGTTGTCCTCGAGCACGACGACCAGGTAGGCCAGCGCCTCGGCGCGCACCTCGTCGGGCACACCGAGCTCGAGGCCGAGCTGCTCGACGGCCGCGCTCATGGTGAGCAGATCGATGTACTCGAGCACGAGCGGACCGACGCCGCTCGTAACGATCCGGGGGACGGCCGCGGTCACCTCATCGAGGGTTCGGAAGGCGGCGAGCACCGTCGCCTGGTGTCGGGCACGCGGGTGGACCTTGACCGTGATCTCGGTGACGAGGGCCAACGTGCCCTCCGAGCCGATCACGAGCTGCGTGAGGTCGTAGCCGGTCGTGGCCTTGACGAACTTGCCGCCGGTGCGGATGACGGACCCGTCGGCCAGCACCAGCTCCAGGCCGAGGACGTGATGCCGAGTCACGCCGTACTTCACTGCCCGCATCCCGCCGGCGTTGGTGGAGATGTTGCCGCCGAGGCTCGCCGAGTACTCGCCGGGGAACACGGGGTACACGAGGTCGTGACGGGCCAGCTCGGCGTCGAGCTGATCGAGGCGGACCCCGGGCTGGACCACGGCCAGGTGGTTGTCGAGGTCGACGTCGAGGATCTCGGCCATGCGGTCGAAGGCGACGACGAGCCCGCCCGGGGCCGCGTTGGCCGCGCCGGACAGCCCCGTACCGCTGCCCCGGGCCGTGACCGGCAGGTCGTGCTCGGTGGCCGCCTCGAGCAGCGCGGCGACCTCGGCGGTCGATGTCGGCAAGACCACGGCCAGCGGCTGGTGGCGGGGCGCCGTCAGCGACTCGTCGTGGATGAGCTCGTCGGCGATGTGGACGCCCACCCGCACCCGGTCAGGTCCGACGACGGCGGTGAGCGCCGCGACGATCTCCTCGTGGTCCCCCATGTCGTGACCTTACGCGGACCCGGTGTGCACTCGTCGCGGAAAGCTCGCCGCGTGGGAACCTGGCAGGAGCTCTCGACGTCTCGGCTCCGGAGAGGCGATGTCGGGCGTTAGGACGTTCGGCCACCAGCGCAACGACGGAAGGCGGGCCACGGTCGAGGTCGGTGCCGACCTGGCTCGCTGACGTCAGAGCGGGGCGACCGGGGGCGACGGGGGCAGGTCGGTGGCGGTCGGCGGGTTGGCCCCGCCGGGACCGGTGAGCGTGGCGGCCTGGTCGACCGATGCGAGCAGCACGTCGACGACCCTCGCGGC
>CAZALT010000346.1:0-1757 GCA_964485515.1 uncultured Rhabdothermincola sp.
GTGCGACATGAAGACGCTCTACCTGCGCAACGTGCCCGACGAGGTGGTCGAGCGGCTGGAGATCCTCGCCAAGCGCGACGGCATGTCCGTCTCGGCCTTCGCCGTCCAGGAGCTCACGGAGAGCTCGCGGCGGGCGAACAACGCCGCCCTGCTCGCCTCGCTTCCGAGCCTCGACATCACGGCCGAAGATGCGGTTGCCGCGATCGAGGCGGGACGTCGCGCTCGGTGATCGTGCTCGACGCGTCCGCCGCCTACCTTGCCCTCAACCATGACGGCGAGACGCGCCATCGCGTCGGCGGAATCGGCCTCGCCGCACCGCACCACATCGATGTCGAACTGGTCAGCGCTCTTCGCTCTCGAGTACGGGAAGGTGCCGTCACCGTCGAGGTCGCGCGATCGGCCATCGCCACGTGGCATTCGACGGGAATCGCCCGCTTCGCCGTCACCGGCCTGCTTCCTCGCATCTGGGAGCTGCGGGACACCCTCACGCCGTACGACGCTGGCTATGTCGCCCTCGCCGAGGCGCTCGGCTGCGACCTCGTCACCGCCGATGGCCGGCTCGCCCGGGCTCCCGGTCCGCGCTGCACGATCAGCGTCGTCAGGAGCTGAGCGACGACCGTCGGTAACCGCTGAGCCGACTACACGTCGAGGCGGTACAGGTCCTCGAACGTCTCGCGCCGAACCACCACCCGCGCCTCACCGTCCTTGACGAACACGACGGCGGGGCGGGGCACCTTGTTGTAGTTGGATCCCATCGAGTGCCCGTAGGCGCCGGTGACCGGGGTGACCAGGATGTCGCCGACGGCGAGATCGGCAGGCACGTGTCCGTCACGCACGACGATGTCGCCCGACTCGCAGTGCTTGCCCACCACGGTGACCACGTCAGGGCGATCGGCGTCGACGTCGCGGGCGAGGAAGGTCTCGTAGCCGCTGCCGTAGAGCACCGGGCGCGGGTTGTCGCTCATGCCCCCGTCGACCGCGACGTAGGTGCGGATGCCGGGGATGTCCTTGATCGTGCCCACCGTGTAGAGCGTGACGGCCGCCGCCGCCGCGATGGCCCGGCCCGGCTCGGCGGTGACATGTGCCGTGATGCCATGGGTCTCGCACGCCCGCCGGATGGCGGCACCCCACTCGGTGATGGTCGGCGCGGTCTCGCCCTCGACGTAGGGCACACCCAGGCCGCCTCCCGTCGACAGCTCGGGCAGGTCGTAGCGCCTGACCACCTCGGCCAACGCCTCGATCTCGAGCTCGAAGAACCGCGCCTCGAAGATCTGGCTGCCGATGTGGGCGTGGAGCCCGACGAGGTCGACCTCGTCCATGGCCTGGCACCGCTCGATGGCCTTCGCCGCGGAGCCGACGGCGAGACCGAACCCGAACTTGGAGTCGTCCTGGCCGGTCTGGACGAACTCGTGGGTGTGCGCCTCGACCCCGGGCGTGACGCGCAGCAGCACCTTGGGCACGGGGAGACCGGACCGCACGAGCGCTTCGATGCGGTCGAGCTCGTCGAACGAGTCGACGATGATCCGACCGATGCCCTCTTCCAGGGCGAGGCGCAGCTCGTCGACCGACTTGTTGTTGCCGTGCAGCACCAGGCGATCGGCCGGCACACCGGCGGCGCGGGCAACGGCGTACTCACCACCCGTGGACACGTCGAGGTTGAGCCCTTCCTCGTAGGCAAGCCTGGCCATGGCGAGGCAGAGGAAGGCCTTGGTCGCGTAGTTCACGCCGGGACCGAACGCGGCGATCGCCTCACGGCA
>CAZALT010000347.1:0-1746 GCA_964485515.1 uncultured Rhabdothermincola sp.
ACGCGTGGGCCGACCCGGACGGCAACTACATCTTCTGGGCCGACATGTTCATGGAGCCGCCAATCCTCATCAACAGCGGCCAGTTCTCGACCGAGATCACCCAGGCGGCGGTCGACCTCGGCCGCCGGAGCCAAGACCGCTCCTTTCGGAAAGAGGCCTACGACTCGCTGGTCAAGGAGCGCAACGACAACGCGGTCGACATCTGGCTGTTCAACGTCCCGTGGGCGATCATCGCCGATCAAGACGTCCGAGGGCTCAACGCGTTCCGGAACCTCGGCATTGCTGGCTACTACCCGAAGCCCTGGCTGCAGGGACTCTGGATCGACCCGAACGCGTAGCGGCAGAGCACAAGTCCGTCCGCCCATCTGGCCACCCGGGCGACGACGTCGTTATCGACCGTGTGGCGACGTTCCAATCCACCCAACCACCCACAAACGGAGTGCCATCATGCGAGCAGTAGTCATCGGAGCCTCGAGCGGACTCGGCCGGTGCATCGGCACCGGACTCGCCAGGGGAGGCGCCCGCGTCGCGCTGATGGCACGACGAGCGGATCGTCTAACAGATGCCGTCACCGAGGCGGGCGACAACGCGACGGCAATCGTGTGCGACGTCACCGACGGCGCGTCGGCTGACCGAGCCATCGCCCAAGCGGCCGAGGTCATGGGCGGCATCGACGGTGTCGTCTACGCCCCCGCCATCGGTCCGCTCATCAAGCTCGCCGACACCGACACCGCGACGTGGCGCAAGGTCTTCGACACCAACGTGATCGGCGCGGCCACGATCACCGCCGCGGCGCTGCCGCACCTCCGCGCGTCATCGGGAACCGCCATCTTCCTGTCTTCGGTCAGCTCAAGTGGGCCCGTGTGGCCCGGCCTGGCCACCTACGCTGTCAGCAAGGCCGCGCTCAACAAACTGGTCGAGGCGTGGCGGGCGGAACATCCCGAGTTGGGATTCACCTGCCTCACCGTGGGGGAGTGCGCCGGCGGAGCGGGAGACTCCATGACGCAGTTCGCCGACGGTTGGGACGGGGATCTCGCCATGGAGCTGGTGCCGGGCTGGGTCGAGAAGGGCTACATCACCGGGGCGATGATGGACGTCACCAAATTGGTTGAGGTCGTCGACCAGATCCTGCGCAGCGACCCCTCGGTCACCATCCCTGCCGTAACCGTCGCACCCCGTCTTGTTCCGGTGGACCATCATCCCGACCGCGCCGAGGTCGCCGCAGAGCTCGAACGCAAGGCCGCGGAATCCCGCTGATCGGCGCATTTCCATCGCGGACGAGCGGGACGCTCCACTACCTCGAACGCGGCACGGCTGCGGCGTGTTCTCGAGGTGAGGAGCCGAAAACGCCACCCGCCGGGGTGGGGCTCCTGATCAGATGGACTCAGACTGAAGGGTGCCCGTCATCTTCGCCGCCCAGGGTGCGATCGAACACGAAGGCGATCGCAGCGACGAGATCAGCGGAGTCGGCCGCTCCCCAGTATTTGTTCAAGGCCGGCGCCTGCATCGCTGCGAGGTCGACCATGATGTTGAGCACGGCGCCGAGGGCGACGGGGTGCAGCTCGGGATCGATCCGCCCGTCGCGTTGACCGGCCTCGATGTTGTGCTGGAGTGCTTCGGCAGAGGGTCGAAACGCCTCGTTAGCGACCTGTTGGTGGCGCTCGTCTCCCGCGATGATCGCCATGTGGCGAGCCGTGAGCAGAGATCGGTGTTCATCCCAGTAGGCGAAGTACTGCTCGATGAACG
>CAZALT010000348.1:0-1738 GCA_964485515.1 uncultured Rhabdothermincola sp.
CAATTTCGGAATGGGCGCTCCCCGTCGACCGAGCGTCGGAAGGCGGTCGGCTATTCGAGGATGTCGACGAACTTCTCGAGCTGGCGCAGGTTGCGGCACTCGAAAACGCCGTCGGTGTGGATGCCGTACTCCCCCACGATCGAGTCACCGGTGTCCCAGTACGCCTTCGGCTCGGGGTTGAGCCAGTAGACGTGGCGGGCCTTGCGCTGGATCTCCTTGATGACCCAGGACTGCGACGCGTGGTAGTTGTTGCGGGCGTCGCCCAGGATCAACACCGTGGTCTTGGACCCGATCTCGCGACCCCAGCGGTCGTAGAACGCCTCGAAGGCGTGGCCGTAGTCGCTGTGGCCGTCGACCCACACCACGTCGGCTTCACTGTTGACGCGATGCACGGCTTCGGTGATGTCGTCGGTGCCCTCGAAGAACCGGGTGACCTCGTCGACGCCGTCGATGAACACGAAGGCCCGCACCTTGGAGAACTGGTTGGAGATGGCGTAGACGAGCTGCAGCGTGAAGCGGGCGAACGACGCCACCGAACCGGAGATGTCGGCGATCACGAAGATCTCGGGCTTGGCCGGCCGCGGGTAGCGGAACTTCGGCTCGGCGGGCACGCCGCCGTAGCTGAGCGAGTGGCGCACGGTGTTGCGGAAGTCGAGCGGGCCCTTGCGACCGTGGCGACGCTTGCGGGCGAGGCGCACCGCCAGCTTGCGGGTGAGCGGGTAGATCGCCTTGCGGAGGTTGGCCATCTCCTCGCGCGACGCGTGCATGAAGTCGACGTCTTCGGGCAGCGGCTTGCGCAAGGTCTTGGCCATGGCTTCGACGCCCCGATCGGCGACCAGGCGGCGACGGATCTCCGCCTCGATCTCCTTCTTGAGCTTGTCGATGCGCACCTCGAACTCGTCCTGTTCGAGGCGCTCTTCGAGCGGCGTCATGGGGTTGTCGGCGTCGTTGCGCCGCTCGGCCATGAGCTTGTCGAGGACCTTGTCGAGGTCGAGGTTCCGCAGCGTCCGGTACAGGTAGTACGTGCCACCGACGGGGCGACCGGGCTCCATCCCGGCGTAGCGGGTGACGGCTTGCCGGGCGAGCGCCCGCATCAGCGTGTCGTCGCCGTTGGCGAGCGACCGGTAGAGCATCTCGGCCAGCTCCTCGGCGGTGAGACCCTCACCCCCGGTGCCGCCGTCGCCGGACCCGCCCTCGGCCGGCGGGATGCCGGCCTCGCCGTCATCGGCCAGTTCGAGGTTGGCGAGGTCGTCCTCGCTGAGCGCCAGCTCACGGCCCCGCGTGGAGAAGTACACCTCGAAGACGGTCTCGAAGACGCGCCAGTGCGAATTGTTCTTCACGAGGGTGGCGGCCAGCGCGTACTTGAACGCGCCGCGGTCGGCCAGGTCGATGTGCTTGACGGCCGCCATGGCGTCGAGGTTCTCGGTGAGGCTCACCGGGAGCCCCGCCTCGCGCAGCTCGCGGATGAACCCGTTGAGCAGCTCGAGCAGGGGCTCGCCGCTCACGGCCGGCGGGGCGGTGACGCCTGCCCCAGCGCCCGAGGGCCCCGAAACGGTCACGACGGGTTCGTCCCCGCAGCCCCCGCGGGCCGGCGCCCCGCGGACTTGTCGGTGGTCAGCTCCTTGGTGGCCTTGGCGATGTCGCTCTGGTACTTGAGCAGGATGTTGAGGTTGGCGACCGCGTCCTCGGAGGTGATGTCCTCGATGCCGAGCAGCATCAGGGTCTTGGCCCAGTCGAG